>DKKP01000185.1:0-12553 GCA_002455335.1 Anaerolineales bacterium UBA6663
CCTCGTCAACAACGCCGGCACGACGCGCGACATGTTGATCATGATGATGCCCGAGGCCGATTGGGACACCGTGATCCAGACCAACCTGAAAAGCACGTTCAATTGCTCGAAGGCCGCGGTCAAGATCATGATGCGCAAGCGCGTCGGGCGGATCATCAACATCACGTCGGTATCGGGGATCGCCGGCAACGCGGGCCAGACCAACTACTCGGCCAGCAAGGCCGGCGTGATCGGCTTCACGCGCGCGCTGGCGCGAGAGGTTGCCAGCCGAAACGTGACGGTCAACGCGGTGGCCCCGGGCTTCATCCCGACCTCGCTGACCAACGACCTACCCGAAGAGATCAAAGAAGCCACCTTGAAGAGCATCCCGCTCGGGAGGTGGGGCAAACCCGAAGAGATCGCGAGTGCCGTGGCCTTCCTGGCCTCCGACGATGCGGCCTACATCACGGGTCAGGTGTTGACCGTGGATGGCGGCCTTGTGATGGGGTGAACCATGACCGACGAACAGACCCGCCGGGGCAAGACCATGATCGCGCCTGACGTCCTTCTGACTATCGCCCGCCTGACGGCGCTCGGGCAGGAAGGCGTCGCCCGAACCGCGCCTGTGCCGCCCTCGTTCGACAAGCTCTTCCAGCGCAGCCAGGCCGATGGTGTGCGCATCGACGTTCGCGGCCAGACCGTGACTGTCGATTTGTTCCTGATCATGAAGGCCGAAAGCCAGGCGCGCGAGGTCAGTCGCGCGGTGCAGACCGAGGTCGCGCGCGCCATCCACGAGATGGTGGGCATGGAGGTCAGCGCCGTGAACGTGCACGTCGAAGACGTCGCCTACGCCGAGGCATCCGCCTGAGCGGTCGCCGAAAGCTTTGAGGAGTACATGAAAGTCAGACGTAAGGCCCGAGCCGCCGCACTGCAGACCCTGTATGAATTGGCCTGCACCCGGCATCCGCTCGAGGATGTTTTGAGCGAACGAATCGTCCAGGCCGGTCTGGGCGAAGACTCAGCCACGTTCGCCCGCGAGCTCGTGAAGGGCGTGATCGACAGTGCCCGAACGCTCGATCGTGAGATCGCGCGCCACGCGCCGGAGTTCCCGCTTGACCAGATGGCGGTCATTGATCGCGCCATCCTGCGCATCGCGCTGTGGGAGATCGGCGTCGGTCGGATCACCCCACTCAAGGTCGCGATCAACGAAGCCGTGGAGTTGGCCAAGGACTACGGCTCAGACAGCGCGCCACGCTTCATCAACGGCGTGTTGGGATCCGTCGCGCAGGCTTTTGTCGGGAGTGAGGCGCCGTAGCGCATGCCGACCGACTTCAACCTCTTCGGGATCGGCCCGCTCGAGCTTCTGGCGTTGCTTGTGCTTGTGCTCATTCTGTTCAATCCGCGCGACATAGGCAACGGCGCAAAGAATTTCGGCCGCTTCATCAACAAACTGACACGCTCGGAGAATTTCAAGCTCATCCAGCAGACCTCGCGCGAGATCCAAAACCTGCCGGCGCGGCTGGCGCAGGAGGCCGAGATTGAAGACCTGCGCAAAACCGGCGATGCGTTGAAGGCCGACCTCAACAGCGTCGGACAGCAGTTGCGGGGGGCGACAAACGAGGCTCTGCAAGAAGCATCCAGCGCGGTCAAAGACGCGAATGCAACAGTGAAGAGCAACCTTGCAGACCCTGCAGCGGCACAGAGTGGAGCGCCAGGCGACGGCGCCGCCGACCCCTATTCAGCGTGGAAGCCCAAGGGCCCCGATCAGCCCGCGTAACCGGAGTGCCTCGTGAGCCAGGCCACCGAAGCCCCCCCATTGAAAGCCAAACGCCCTGCCGCACGGCGCGGCGGATTGGCCGGGATTCTGGCGCTGCCCAGGTTGTTGTGGGCGGTGCTCACCTGGCCCTTTCGGGCGCTCTGGCGTGGCTTCCGGGGCGTTCGTAGCTTCCTCACCGAGGACCCCGAAGACGTCTCGCTCACCGATACGATCAGCGAATCGCTCGATAGCCGCCAGACGTTTTTCGAGCTGCTCTCGGCGTTTGGCGAACACCTCGACGCGCTCCGGATCCATCTGACACGCTCGGCGATCGTCTTTGCGCTTGCGATCGGCGTAACAGGCTGGCAGGCGCAGAATTTGATGGCCCTGCTCGGGCTGCCGCTCACCGGCGAGACCCTGACCTTTGCGATGGATCTCTGGCAGTCGCCGACTCTGTCCACGGTTGCGCCCTACCTGACAAGCGGCACCGCAGCGATCCAGCAACTGCAGACCCGCGAACCCGCCGAGGGGCTCGCCACCTTCATGCGAGTGGCGTTGCTCGGGGCCGCCGTGTTCGCCGTGCCCTGGGCGATCCTGGAGATCTACCTGTTTATCGCACCCGGGTTGATGGCACGCACACGGCTCAGCCTGCTGGCCGGGATCCCGGTCGCGGCCATCCTATTCACGAGCGGCGTGCTCTTCGCCTATCTGGCCATGCTTCCGGTTGCGATCCCGTTTCTTCGCGACTCGTTTGGATTCGGCAACGCCTGGACGCCATCTTCGTACTTCACTCTCGCGACGAACGTGATGTTCTGGGTGGGTGTGGCCTTCGAGATGCCGCTCGTCGTCTACGTCCTGGCGACCTTTGGATTGGTTAATCCGGGCATGCTCATCCGAGGCTGGCGCTTCGCCACGGTCGGCATTGCGATCCTGGCGGCCTTGATCACGCCCACGACGGACCCCGTCAACATGGCGCTCGTGATGTTGCCGATGGGCTTGTTGTACATCGTGAGCATCGCGGGCGCGTGGGTCGCCGGCCGATTGCGGCAACAGCCGGGCCAGGTCGGCGGCGGCGAAACGACATAGCCGACGATTTGACTGGCGCCCGGGTTGCAAAGAGGGGGGTCATGATCATTCTCCATCTTGTGGCGCGCACCGAGTTCGAAGCTGCCCCGGCCGATAGGCCCTTTCTGGCTGCCCACTATGCAACCGATGGTTTCATCCACTGCACGACCGAATGGGCCGTCCTGCGGCATGTCGCAAATAGCGTTTACCGCGAGGCGCCCGGCGATTTCGTCGTGCTCGAGCTCGACACCGAGCGGATCACGTCCGAAGTGAAATTCGAGCCGCCATTCCCGCCGCCACCGCCCGACCACCCGCTCGCTGGGCATCTCTTCCCACACATCTTCGGCCCAATCGACCGGGCCGCGATCACGATGGTGCGCCCCATCAAACGCGAGCCTGACGGCACATTCGTCATCGAATAATCAACGATCGCTTATGAGTGAACAGGACCGGCCCGTCGTAACGATCGGCTTTCCACGGATGCAGAAGGAGCCGGGCGAACGCCGCGACTTCCTGCCCTCCTTTGTCGCTCGCCTCGAAAAACTCGGCGCACAGGTCGTGCTCGAAGACAGCTACGGCCACGGGCTCGGCTTGAGCGCCGACGACTACCGAGCCGTGGCGCCCGGGGTGGCCTTTGGCGACCACGCGCACGCCTATTGCCAGGATATCGCAGTGGTCCTGCGCTGCCCGACCGAAGACGAGATCCGGCTGATGCGACCCGGCGCGTGCCTGATCTCGATGCTGCACTACCCGACTCGACCTGGGCGCGTGGCGTTCATGAAACAGCGCGGGCTCGAGGCTATCTCGCTCGACTCGATCAAAGACGATAGCGGGCGCCGCCTGATCGAGAACCTGAGGGCAGTCGCCTGGAATGGCCTCGAAGCCGCCTTCAACACGCTGGCGCAGACCTACCCGCACCCCGGGTTCGAAAGCCCGTTCCGCGACCCGATCCAGGTCACGCTCCTGGGGGCCGGCGCCGTCGGGCGTGAAGTCCTTGCGGCAGCGATTCGTTACGCCGATGACGCAAGGCGTGCGCGGTTTGCGGCGCGCGAGATCCCGGGTGTGATCGTGACGACCGTCGACTACGACCTCACAGGCCATGCCGGCCGGGTCCGGCGGATCCTCGCACAGACCGACATCCTGGTTGACGCGACCCAACGCCCGGACCCGAGCCGGGCGGTCATTCCGAACGCCTGGCTGGCCTGGCTGCCAATGCATGCCGTGATCCTCGACCTCTCGGCCGATCCGTACGATTGCAGCACAGTGCCGCCGCAAGTCAAAGGGATCGAGGGCGTGCCGCAAGGCGATCTTGATCAATACGTCTTTGCACCGGACGATGCCGTCTACGATCGGTTGCCGGCGTGCGTCAACCGTGCCAACCGGCGGCATGTGGTGTCGTGTTACTCCTGGCCTGGAGTACACCCAAAAGCGTGCATGGAACTCTATGGGCGGCAGCTTCGCCCGCTGATGCGGGTGCTGCTCGAGCGCGGCGGCGTCGGTGGGATCCGGCCCTACGGCCGGTTCTTCGAACGCGCCTTAGCGCGCGCCCAGCTGTCCCGCTGGCCGTCCAGTTAGCCGGCCCCGCTCCACCAAGGCGGCGCCGGAAAAGGGGAGGATACGTATGTCGACACCGCCGCATAGCATCGGGTTCCCGCGCATGATGAAGGAGCCCGCCGAGAAGCGTGTCTTCCTGCCCGAGTTCATCCAACACCTGGCGAACGCCGGTCTGAACGTGTTTATCGAAGAGGGCTACGGCTCGCGTTCGGGGTTCTCGTTCGACGACTATCGCCAGGGCAACGAACGGGTACGACGCTGTTCGCGCGCGGCGGCCTTTCGGCAAGACGTCATCCTTGTGCTGCGCTCGCCGACGATGGACGAGTACGCGCTCATCCCGTCCGGCAAGACCCTGATCTCGATGCTGCACTTTCCGACCCGACCGGGTCGCGTCGCCCGGCTGGCCGAGCTCGGGATCAAGGCGATCTCGCTCGATAGCATCGTCAACGACACCAATCTGCGGCTTGTCGAGAACATGAAGGCCGTGGCCTGGAACGGGCTCGACGTGGCCTTCAGCGTGCTCGAGAAGCGCTGGCCGGGCCTGCACAAGCCCGACGGCTCACCGATCCGCGTGGTCGTGATCGGCACGGGGATGGTGGGCAAGCACGCGGTCGAGGCCGCGACCAAACACGGCAATGACGAGCGCAACACGGCCGCCATCGAGGCCAACAAAGGCGGCGTCATCGCCCACGCCATTGGGCGCAGCCTGGTGACACGGGCGAGCGCGATGGAGGCGTTGCTGCGAGACGCCGACATCCTTGTCGATGCCGCCCAACGCCGCGACCCGTCGAAACCGATCGTGCCCAACGCCTGGCTGGCCTGGCTGCCCGAGCATGCCGTGATCGCCGATCTGGCCGTCGATCCCTACACGCCCGACACCGACCCCCCCGTGGTGCGCGGGGTCGAGGGAATCCCGCAGGGCAGCCTGGATCAATACGTTTTCGAGCCGAACGACGCCAACTGGTCGGCCACGATCCCGGCGGATGTGCCAACGGCTCAGCGTCGCACCGTGGTGTCCTGCTACTCGTGGCCCGGGATCCATCCGGCGGCCTGCATGCGCCACTACGCTCAACAGCTCGAGCCGCTGCTCGAGCCGCTGCTCGCCAAAGGCTACGACGGATTGAGCCTCGAGGGTGGTTATTTCGAACGCGCGCTCTGCCGGGCGACGCTACGGCACTGGCTGGACGTCGGGCAGACCGACTTCAGGGCGCGCTGAAGCGCCCGGAGGCAAGATAGAGGTGCAGACCGACAGGAAGCTGGGGCTGGCGGTCGTGAACGGCGCGCGTGTCCAGTCGCCATAGCGCTCGCGCACTGCAAACCCGGCCCGCAAGAGCAACGCGTCAAGAACCGCGACCTCCGTGAAGCGGCAGGCGATCCGTGTCGTCTTGAGGTGCGCCCGACCTTCATCCCGCCAGCGCCGATAGGTCGTCCAGTGCAGCACCTGGGCGACCGCGTCGTACGCCTGGACCCCGGAGACCGACACCCTGTGGCCCTGGATATCGGTGTAGTCGAACCAGTGCTCTTCGATCAGACGCGTTGTCAGGTCATGACCGGTCGGGTTGCGCGTCTCGAAAGCAAAAACGCCGGCGGGGTCAAGGTGGCGCCGAACCGTGGCCAGAAAGGTCGTGGGGCAACACGCTCATAGTTTGGGCGCGGTGACAGCGATGTAGCGCGCCGTTGGAAGATCGGAACCCGGCGTGAACGTGAAGGTCGTCAGCGAAGCCGGCTCCGGGTATCCGCCCGTCACACCGCACGCGGCGAGCCGGGAACGACCAGCGGCGCTCACCGGTTCGCCAAAGGCCCAGAGGATCGAAAAGGCCACAAGATCACCGTGCGTGACGGCCACCACATGCCGGCCCGTGTGGCGCTTTCGCGCCAGATCGAAGAAACGGTGTACGCGCGCCAGGATGTCGGCGGGCTGTTCGTACCCTGGGCCGGCCTGGGTGTACAAATCCCAGTTGCGCGTGGCCAGTTCGGCCTGCGTCCGACCGTCGTACGGCGTATGGACTTCCCAGAGCAGCCTGTTGATCGACGGCTGGAGCCCGATCCCCTGCGCCGTGATCAGCGCGGCGGTCTCGCGCGCCCGCAAGAGCGGGCTCGTGTAGAGCGCGGCGGGGCGCATGTAGCGCAGGTGTTTGCCCGCGGCGACGGCCAACGCACGGCCATGTTCGCTCAGACCAAAGCGCGGGAGACGGCCGTAGTACACACCGTCGGGATTGTGTACCTCACCGTGGCGGACCAGCGTGATGCGCGTCGGTTTCGACATCGGCCTAGGTGTAGCGCTTGCGCACTTCGGCGCTGATGAAGTCCATGGCCCAGACCACGAGCACGATCGCCCAAATCGCTGTGCCCGCCTTGTTATCCTGGCCCGTGTTGATCATCTGCGCGAGGTAGTAGCCGATGCCGCCGCCGCCGACGTAGCCGATGATCGTCGAGATGCGGACGTTGATATCCCAGTGGTAGATGATGAACGACACGAAGTTCGGCACGATCTGCGGCACGATCGCAAACCAGACCACCTGAAGGCGGTTGGCGCCTGTGGCTGTGAGCGCCTCAACCGGGCCCGGGTCGATGCCCTCGATCGCCTCGGAGAACAGCTTGCCAAGCGACGCGACAGTGACCACAGTCAACGCAAGCACGCCCGCGAACGGCCCGAAGTCGACCCAGAAGGCGAACAGCGTGGCGATCACGATGGCTTCGAACGAGCGCAAGATGTTGAAGATCGTACGAACTGTGTAGTAAACGGCCGTGCCGACCGGGCCACGCCGTGTGACGTTCTGGGCCGCAAGGAAGCTGAACGGCGCCGCGACCACCACGGCGGCGGCCGTGGCCATCAGCGCCATGAAGATCGTGACGATCACGCCATCGAGCACATCGAAGAACGCCTGGCTCGGTTTGAGCTCGCCAACCTCGACCTGGAGCTCGACTTCGATCTGGCCAGGCACGCCGTCCTTCGTGGCCACGATCGGCCGGGCCTCGAATTCAGCGGAGAAGTAGCCATCGGCATCGGTCGTGATGAATTGACCGGGAAAGTACTGGCCGCTGGGCAGACGCCAACGCAGTTGGAGCTCGGTGTTGGGCTGAAGCTCGAAGCCCTCGACCGTGAACTTATCGCGCGGCTCTGCGCAAGGCACGCTCGGCACAAGCCTGGGGCCGCTGGCCGCTGGCGCGCCGTTCTCGGCCGAACCGCAGGGCACGGGCACCGGCAGTTGGAGTGTGACGGGCTCGATGTCACGCGCCGCCAGATCGGGCGTGAGGAAGTCACCCAGGAGCGGCCCACCCTTCGCCCAAAGATCGGGGCTCAACAGATCGCGCGGGTCGAGCGGCGATCCGCTCGCGATGAACGAACCGCGATATGCGAAGACGTAAGCCAAGGCGACGAACAGCGTAATCAGAGTCAGACGCAGCGCGCGCCAGCGATCAGGTTTCGGGGTGCTCATGCCAGCCGCTCCCGCAGCTTCGCGCTGACGAAGTCCATGACCTGCACCACCACCAGGATCGCCAGGAAGGCGGCGCTGACGGCGCGGTAGTCGCTCAGGTTGATCCACTGGATCAGGAAGAACCCGATGCCGCCGCCGCCGACCACGCCGATGATGGTCGAGGCGCGCACGTTGATCTCCCAGCGGTAGATCGTAAACGCCGTGAAGGCCGGGACGACCTGCGGCACGACGCCGTAGCGGATGATCTGCAGCCAGTTCGCGCCTGTTGCGCGGATCGCTTCGATAGGCCCGGGGTCGATCCCCTCGATCACCTCGGAGAACAGCTTCCCAAGGGCCGCGATGGTGTGCACGGTGACCGCCATCATCCCGGCGAACGGGCCGAGGCCGATGATCACCACAAACACGATCGCGATGATCAACGACTCGATCGAACGCACGATGTTGAGGATCGTACGCACGACCACATAGACGCCAAGCGTGAAGGCGTTGGAACTCATCAGGTTTCGCGCAGCAAGGAAACTAAACGGAAATGCCCCGAGCGTGCCGAGCGTCGTCGCCATCAGGGCCAGCGCGATCGTTTCGTAGATCCCTTGCAGGATGAACCGGCCGTTGGTCGACAACTCCCAGCCACCGAGCGGCCGAGACTGGCGGATGTACAGACGCTGCTCTTGCGGGAGGGTCGGGTCAATGCCCGGCGGGATCGCATTGGGAACGACGAACGTGGTCGTCAGATTTCCCTGTGCGTCGGGCTTTTCGACCCGAAACTCGGTCGGGTTATCGGCCTGCCGTAGCGGGAAGAAGTCGCCGATCGGGCTCTGCCAGATCAACTCGACGCCGACATCCGGCGTCAGTCCGGTCGCCGTCACAGTCAACGTATCGCCGACCGACCCACACGGGGCGTCGAGCGCCACTCCGATCGCGTGATCCGAGCCCGCTGTCGTCATGGGCGCCTCAGCGGGACACGGGACGAGCAATTCCACCCAGCCCTCACGCTCCTCGGCCCGCGCCTGAATGAAATCGGGCTCCAGCATCGGGCGGATGATCAGCATGACCCGGTCGACGTTGCTGGCCAGAACGGGCGGGTTGATCTCGGCGGCCTGCCAACCGATCACGAAGAACATGATCGACGCCAGCGACACCGGGATCCAGCCGCGGGCGGTTTCGGGCCGGGCCGCGTCCCAGACGTTCCAGGCCCAGATCAAGGCCGGAACGACCAGCCAGGCCAGGTTGGCCGGGTCGCCCTTGAGCGGAATTGGGCGAGACTCGAGCGAAAGGTGTTGTGGGATCAGGCTCCACCAGATCAGGCCGAGCATCGCGAGGATCACGCCCAGGATCCCAAGGCCCCGCGCGCGGCGGCCATCGAGATACTGGCCCAGACCCGGGAGAAGGAGAGAAGCGAGGGACAAGCGCGCCATAGTGGTCGATGTTTAGTGAGTTGGGGTGCTCCGGTTGGTGGGGTAATGCCCCGTGCCCGGAGCACCCCAACTTGCCAGAGTTCGGCTTCAGGCGCTCAGACCCGCCTTGACCTCGATGGCGTCCTCGCCATAGATCTCTTTGAAGCGCGCCTTGTCGATCTCCTGCGGCAAACCGGTGAAGACCACCTGCCCATCCTTGAGCGCAATCACGCGCGTCGCATAACGATGCACGAGGTCGAGAAAGTGCAGGCTGCAGACCACAGTGATCTTCTCTTCACGGTTGAGCTGTTCGAGATACTGCAGGATGCTGTGCGACAACACGGGATCGAGCGAGGCGACCGGCTCATCGGCCAGGATCAACTGCGGGTTCTGCATCAGCGCCCGGGCGATCGCCACGCGCTGTTGTTGTCCGCCCGAGAGCGCGTCGGCGCGAGCGTTGGCCTTCTCAGCCAGGCCGACGCGCTCAAGGGCACGCAAGGCCTGTGCTTTGTCCTCGGCCGACCACAACCCCACCAGACTGCCGGCCGTGCCGACATAGCCAAGGCGACCGGCCAGCACATTGGTCATAACCGTCGACCGCTTCACGAGGTTGAACTGCTGGAAAATCATACCGATGCGCCGGCGGACGCCGCGCAGCTCGGCGCCCGTGGCCGCGGTCACGTCAACGCCGTCCCACAGGATCTTGCCCTGGGTCGGCTCGATCAGGCGATTGACGCAGCGCAGCAACGTCGATTTCCCAGAGCCCGAGAGGCCGATCACGACGAGGAACTCACCATCCTCGACATTGAAACTGACGTCGGTCAGCGCGCGTGTTCCGTTGGGATAGACCTTGTGGAGGTTTTGGACTTCCAGCATTGAAAGGGCCCGCACGTTGAGGCGGCCCGGAGGCCGCCTCAACGTGCATCAGAAGATCGGGTTCAGGGGCTCAGCGAACCAGCGAAGCGATGTCGATGCCCGACGCCGCCAGCAAGACGCGGAACTCATCAAAGAACGTATCGTCGACCGTCTTCAGGCCGTCGATCGAGTACAGTGCGCGGAGCGCCTCGGCGCCCTCTTCGGTCGCCGCGACCTTCTCCATCGCCGCCATGATCGTCGCGCGGGTCTCTTCCGGCAGATCGTAGGCCGAAGCGAGCGTATCGTTCGGGATGATGTTGTCGGTCTGGTAGACGACGATAACCTTGTCGTTCACATCGGGCAGGTCTTCCTGCACGGCGGTATTGGTGCGGGCATCGACGAAGGTCGCGCCGAAGTCGCAGATGCCGCCGGCGTACACCGCGCGGACGACTGTCGGATGGCCTTGAACGAACGCGGCTGTCCGGGTCTTGACGCCCTCGGCCGCCAGGAGCGAAGCCGGGATCACATAGCCCGAGGCCGAGAACTGGTCGGTCCAGCAGGGCTTCTTGTCGGCGAATTGCTGCAGCGCAGCCACGTCCTCGACGCCCGTCGACGCCGTGTAGGCATCGGCGCGGCCGATGAACTGCGCGCCGTAGTGGTCGGCGCCATTGCGGAGCGTCACGAAGTCGACGCTGGCGCAGTTCACCTCGCTGCCATCCGGCAGGGTCACCATCGTCTGCTGAGCCAGCAGATACGCGAACGGCGGCAGCCAGCCGACCTGGGCATTGCCCGAGCACATGGCCTCGATCATGGCCTTGTAGTTGGTCGGGACCACGGCCTTGATCACCAAACCGGTTTCTTCGGACAACAGCCGGGCGATCGTGTCACCGCTGGCGATCAACTCATCGGTGGTGGCCGACGGCGCGATCGCCATGACGATCGGCATCTCCTCGGTGCCGAGCGGCACGGCCGTGGGCTCGGGGACGGCGGTCGGCGCTTCAGTGGGCGGGACTTCTGTCGGGGGCACTTCGGTCGGCGCCACGGTCGGCGGGACCGATGTGGGGGCAGCGGTCGGCGTCGCCGCCGGCGCGCAGGCCGCAAGCATCAACGCGACCGCCGAAGCGGCGCTCAACAACCGGTACAACTTGCTCGTCATAGATCTTCTCTCCTCTTTGTGTTCTGAAGACGGTAAGAACGTCTCAGACAAACCTCGACCAACCGCCGCGAACCCCTCGGTTCGGCGTCAGGGCCGCAACGCTGGCTATCCGTAGTCATTCGAGTGGCGTCTGAGACGATCTTGATTTTAGCCCAGTTACGTCAGGGTTTCAAAGCCCCTTTTCAGCGCGTCAGCTTCCGATACGTCACCCGATGCGGTCGCTCGGCCTCGGTGCCCAGGCGCTTACGCCGGTCGGCCTCATAATCCGACCAGTTACCGTAGAAGAAGCGCACCTGGCTCTCGCCCTCGAACGCGAGGATGTGTGTGGCGATGCGGTCGAGGAACCAGCGATCGTGGCTCACCACAATGGCGTTGCCCGCGAACTCCTCGAGCGCTTCCTCGAGTGCGCGCAGCGTATTGACGTCGAGGTCATTGGTCGGCTCGTCGAGCAGGAGCACATTGCCGCCCGCTTTGAGCATCTTGGCCAGCAGCACCCGATTTCGCTCACCGCCCGAGAGCACGCCGACCTTCTTCTGCTGGTCGGAGCCCAGGAAGTTGAATGACGCGACGTAGCCGCGGGAATTGACCTTTCGCGGCCCGAGCTCGACCATCTCGACGCCGCCCGTGATTTCCTCCCAAACATTGCGGTCGGGGTTGAGCGAGTCGCGCATCTGCTCCACGTACGACAATGCCACGGTCTGGCCGACAGAGACTGTGCCGCCGTCGGGCCGCTCGTCACCCGTGATCAGCTTGAGAAACGTCGACTTGCCAGCGCCGTTCGGGCCGATCACGCCGACGATGCTTCCCGCCGGGATCGTCAGATCGAGATTGTCGAGCAGCAACCTGTCGCCGTAGCCCTTCGATACGCCCTTGAAGTCGATGACGACATCGCCAAGCCGCGGGCCCGAGGGGATGTAGATCTCGAGTTCCTCGCGGCGCGCCTCGGTCTCGGCATCGAGCAGTTTCTCGTAGGCCGTGACGCGCGCCTTGCCCTTCGACTGACGGGCCTTGGGCGACATCCGGATCCACTCGAGCTCACGCTGAAGCGTTTTCTGGCGCTTGCTATCGATCTTCTCCTCGAGCGCAAGCCGTTCCTCTTTTTGTTCGAGCCAGGAGGAATAATTGCCCTTCCACGGGATGCCGTGGCCGCGGTCGAGCTCGAGGATCNNCAGAGCGCCACGCGGCGGCGCTCACCACCCGAAAGGACCTTGATCGGCGTGTCGGCCGGCGGACAACGCAGTGCATCCATCGCCAGCTCGAGGCGGTTGTCGAGGTTCCAGGCGTCGTGCTTCTCCAGGAACTCCTGGAGTTTCGACTGCTCTTCGATCAGGGCATCGAAGTCGGCATCCGGCTC
>DKKP01000185.1:12601-12783 GCA_002455335.1 Anaerolineales bacterium UBA6663
AGCACGCCGATCTTGGCGCCGTAGTAGAAGCCGAGCGAGATGTCGCGGATGATTTCGCGGTTGTTCGGGGGCACGATGCGCTTGACGCGCACCATCGAGTAGATGACTTGTTGATCGCTCATAGGGTGGGGATTGTACCGAGTTTCCGGTAGGCGGTGTGGGCCGAGGCGGCGCCCCGACCC
>DKKP01000383.1 GCA_002455335.1 Anaerolineales bacterium UBA6663
TCGTAAACACGACTGCCCGGGCCTTGGCCCGGGCAGTCGTGTTTACGACAGGATCGGATCAGGTCAGCATGCCCTCGTCGTTGATCTCGGAGATCAGAGACGCCCAGGCACGTCGCGCCTCGTCGACTGAGACCTCGTCTTCGATTGTGCTGATGTCGCCCGGGTCGCGGCCAAGGATCACGGCCTTGAACACGCGGCGCATGATCTTGCCAGAGCGGGTCTTGGGCAACATGTGGACGAAGTGGATCTCGCCCACCACAGCCACTGGGCCGAGCTCGTTGCGAACCGTTTCGATCAACTCGTGCTTGAGCGCATCCGACGCGGTGTGTCCGGCCCGGAGCACCACGAAGGCCGAGATCACTTCGCCGCGCAAATCGTCGGGCCGGCCTGTGACGCCGGCCTCGACCACGGCCGGGTGGCGCAGCAGCGCCGTCTCGACCTCGATCGTGCCTAGCCGATGCGCCGCGATCTTGATCACCTCGTCGGCGCGGCCCGCGAACCAGACGTAGCCGTCGGCGTCGATCATGGCCGAATCGCCTGTGTAGTAGGCGTTCATCCCCGGGATCCGGCCCCAGTAGTCGGCGACATAGCGCTCGGGCTCACCCCACAGGCTCTGGATCAGCCCCGGGAACGGGCGCTTGATGGCCATGATGCCTTTGGCCCCAGGCGGGCAGGGGTGGCCGTCGGCTGTCACGATCTCGCAGTCGATGCCGGCCAGCGGGATCCCGGCCGAGCCGGGTTTGGTCGGGAGCATGCCAAGCCCGTAGGGGTTGCCGAAGATCGGGCCGCCGGTCTCGGTCTGCCACATGTGGTCGATGACGGGGATGCGGTCCTTGAAGACCTTGTGCTGCAGCCACTCCCAGGCCGGCGCATTGAGCACCTCACCGGCGCAGAACACGCGCGTCAGCGACTTGTGATCGTATTGGGCCTGGAAGCTCTCGCCATAGCGCATCAGCAGCCGTACCGCCGTCGGCGAGGTGAAGATCCCGGTTACCTGGAAGTCTTCGACCAGGCGCCAGAGCGTGCCCGGGTCGGGGTGGTCGATCGCGCCTTCGTAGACCAACGTGGTGCAGCCGATCAGGAGCGGCGCGTAGACGATGTAGCTGTGGCCGACGATCCAGCCGATGTCCGAAGTCGACCACCAGACATCTTGCGGCGTCAGGCCGAAGACCCAGCGCGCCATGCTGTGGATCCAGACCTGATAGGCGCCGTGGGTGTGCACGGCCAGCTTGGGTTTGGCCGTCGTGCCCGAGGTGGCGAGGATAAAAGCCGGATCGTTCGACTCCATCGGCACGGCGTGGCCGTGCTGGCTCGTGCCTTTGGCTCGAAACTCCTCCCAGGTGAGGTCGCGGCGCGGCGTCATTGGCACCTCGGCCGCGCCGCGCTTGAGCACGACAACGTGCTCGACCGAGTGCTCACCGCCCTCGAGGGCATGGTCCACGATCTCCTTCAGGTAGACGTCCTTGCCCTTGCGGTAGGTGATGTCGGCGGCGAAGACGGCGCGCGAGCCGCTGGCGCGGATCCGATCGCCAAGCGCGCCGGCGCCAAAGCCCGCGAACACGATCGAGTGGATGGCGCCGATGCGCACAGTCGCCAGCATCAGGATGATGGCCTCGGGGCAGGTGGGCATGTAGATCGTCAGGCGGTCGCCCTTCTGCAGGCCAAGCCCACGCAAGGCGGCCGCCGTGCGCTCGACCTCGCGCAGAAGTTGGGCATATGTGTACAGGTCGCGTTGCCCACGCTCGTTGAGGTAGACCAGCGCCGTGTGCCCGCCCCAGCCGCGGTTGACGTGATGATCGAGCGCGTTGTAGGCGAGGTTTGTCTCGCCGCCGGTGAACCAGCGAAACTCGGGGAAGTTCCAGTCGAAGACGCGGTCCCACGGATGGAACCAATGCAAGTGCGACGCGGCCTTGCCCCAAAAGGTTGTGGGGTCTTCACGGGCCTCGTCGCGCCAACGGGTGACGATCGGGCTGACCAGATTGAAATCCGACATAGGCGCCTCTCTTGTGAAACGACGCGCCAGACGGGATCTCGCAGCGGTCGAGGCGGAATCTCGATCGGTGCGAACGCCCCTCCAGCGCGATGACCACGGCCTTTCGCGCGCACGCCAGACCGGTTCGCTCCGGCCGGGCGCAACGGGCTTGCGGCGGACGTCGTTTACTGCGGACGCAGCGGATCGCCGGGTCGGTGACCTGCGAGGCGATCCGCGCTATCCAGGTGCGGATATCGGTTCGAGCCTTGTCGCGTTTGGTAGCCTGCTGTGGTTGATCCGGGTGCCCGATGTCTGGGCAGAGCCGTGGCAAGTGGAAGCGGAGGGGTGCAGTCCCCCGTGAAGATGGCCGCCCTGCAGGGCGATCCGTGCGAGGTCGAGAAGACAACCGCCATGTCGGCCTGTTGTGAGTGTCCAGACATAGGCCCGGCCTGAGTGGGGCCGGTCTTGTGTCCCGCTCCGAGTTGTCGATCCGCTTGAGTGGCGGGATTGTAGCATAGGGGCTCTGGACCGAAGCGTATACCGGGCCTGGGTGTCGACGGGTCACCGGAGGCCCAAGTCTGAATCCGCCCTCAGGATGACCTCAAACCCTCCTGCAGGCTGATCCGCAAACCGAGGCCGATCTCTATACTCACGGGCGTTCAAGGAGTTCGCCATGAGTATCTCTGTCATCCTGCTCGTGTTCGTGTTCGTCGGCCTAAGTCTGGCGCCCTTTGTCGCCGGGAGCGCCCAGGACGACGGGATCCTCATCCTTCCCGAATAAACCGGCACGCAGCAATCGGATCACACGGCGTTTCGCGGACGGCGTGGCACACCCAGGCCACGCTCGCCAACGCGGGCCGCGAGGAGGACTGGATGTCGACCATCGTTCTGGAGACGATGCAACTCAGCAAGACCTATGGCCGTCGCCCTGTCGTGGACGCCATCGATATCGCCGCCTATGAGGGCGAAGTGTTCGGCTTTCTTGGGCCCAATGGCGCGGGCAAGACGACCACCCTGGGGATGGCGCTGGGCCTGATCCACCCGACGGCCGGGGCCGTGCAGGTGCTCGGCGAGTGGGTGACGCCCGGCCGGACGCGCGTGTTGCGCCAGGTCGGCGCGCTGCTCGGCACGCCGGCATTGGTGCCGCACCTCAGCGCGCGCGAGAACCTCGACCTGATGGCCCGGCTCTCACCCGGCGTCGATCGGCGCCGAATCGCCGATGTGCTCGATCAGGTCGGGCTGTTCGAGGCAGCCAACCGCAAGGCCGGCGCGTTCTCGACAGGCATGAAGCAGCGCGTCGGGCTGGCGCTGGCCCTGCTCAACCGGCCGCGCTTCCTGATCCTCGACGAGCCGACCAATGGGCTCGACCCGGCCGGGATGCGCGAGATCCGGCAGCTCATCCGCGCGCTGGTGGCCGAAGGAACCTCGGTGCTGCTCTCGAGCCATCTGCTCAACGAGGTGCAACAGGTGTGCGATCGGATCGCCGTGCTCAACCGCGGTAAGGTCGTGGCGCAGGGGCGGGTCGACGATCTGCTGCGCGGCCAGAGTCCGGGCGTGCGTCTGCGGGTGCCGGCCCTCGAGCCAGCGGCCGACGTGTTGCGGGCCATTCCGGGCGTCGGGTCGATCACGGTCGAAGACGGCGAACTGGTCGTCAACGGCGCCGATACCCAGGCCGTGCTTCAGCACCTGCTCAGCCACGGCATCGTGCCGACCGAGCTCTCCACAAGCGTGGTCGATCTTGAAACGCTCTTTCTGTCAGTCACGGCCTGATCCGTGACCTACGGTGAACCCCATGCTGCTTTCTCTGGTTTCAATCGAATGGATCCGTCTCATGCGCCGCTGGCTGCCGTGGGCGGCGTTGCTGCTGTGCACTGTGTTCAGCGGGCTCAGTCTTCATAACTTCTACGTGTTGAGCGCCGCCGACTTTGCAAGCGGTGCGGTCAGGTTGCCCGGCCTTTCGTTTGACCTCGCCACAGCGCTCGACCAGACCCTCGTGCTCGGGGCGCCCTTCATCGTCGTGTTCGGCGCAGTCCTGATCGGCGACGACTTCGCGCAGCGCACCAACCAGCACTGGCTGATACGGGCCTCGCGCACGACAAGCCTGCTGGCCAAGTTCGCGACGCTGGCGTTGTTGATCCTGGCCTGGAACTCGTTCACCGTCCTGGCCGGTGGCGCTTTTGGCCTGGGCTACAAATTCTGGCTTACTGGGGCATTCAACTTAGCCGGCGTCAACTGGCTCCAACTGTTGTGGGCTCTGTTCTATATGACCATCGTGTGTTTGCCCTATGGGGCTCTGGCGCTGCTGCTGGCCCTGTTGACGCGCTCGACGTTTCTCGGCGCCGCAATCGGCTTTGGGTACGCGCTTGTAGTCGAGAACCTGGTCGGCGCCGTGTTCGCCCGGGTCGACCTGGTCCGCTGGCTGCCGCGCAGCCTCTATCTGAGCGCCACGTACATGCTCAATCACATCGGGGACCGCACCGTCGAGGTGCCGGCGGTGCTCCATCAGCCGTTGTTTGCGTGTCTGGTGGCAGCGGCGTACGCCGTCGTGCTCCTGGGCTTTGCGATCCTGTGGTACCGTCGACAGGATGTGGGCGGTTGACGATGATCGAGCGAACGCACACGATGACACAGATGAAGCCTTCTCCTTTCGCCTTTTTCGGCCGTCTGCAATGGCGGTTGACCATCTCGTATGCGATTGTCACGGCCGGCACCGTGATGGTGCTGGCGGCGGTCTTTGTCGCTATCGCGCTCACGACCGATAGCGTCACGACCGACCGGACCTTCCAATCGTTCTACTGGTCGAAGACCGCCTTTCAAGACAACGTGCCGTTTCTGCTTGACGACCCGGCGGCGCTCCAGGCCTGGGTCGAGCGCGTGCGCACCGAGGGGTTCGCCTGGACCGATTTCCAGTCGAGCGTCGAGACCGGCTCGCTGAGCTCGGCCAATACGCTTGTCGATGGCGCGCCGATTTTTGTGCTCGGCCCCGAGCTCGGGCTGCTGGCCGCCGCGCCGGCCGTGGCGCCGGCCGCCTTGGGCCGGCCGTTCGACGCGCGCGAATTGCTCGGCTTCGGGCTTGAGTCGATCCTGGCCGAGGCACAGGTCGGTGACAAACGCTATATCGCGCAAAGCGCGCTGCAGGCCGACGGCAGCTACATCGTCGCTTTTCCGTTACGGGCCACCGAGGAAGATCCGGTGGTCGCGATCGTGATTTACCGCGTCAGGCCGTCGGTGTTCGCGACGCCGACCAACCTCGGCCTCTACTCGGCGTTTTTCGTGGTCGTCGCATTGATCATGATCATGGTGGCGCTCCCGGTCGGCGCGGTCTTTGGCTGGTTGATGTCTCGCGGGCTGCGGCGGCGACTGGCCGATCTCGCGCAGGCCACACGAGCCTGGAGCACCGGCGACTTCTCGGCCCAACCCCGCGATCGCTCGCGCGACGAGATCGGCGATCTGACCCGCGCGCTCTCCGGGATGGCCGAGCAACTGCAGACCCTGATCCACACCCGCGACGAGCTCGCCCGCGTCGAGGAGCGCAACCGGCTGGCGCGCGACCTGCATGACACGGTCAAGCAGCAGACCTATGCCGCGCGGATGCAGCTCTCGGCCGCCAGGAACCTCCTGACCAGCGACCCCGTGTCGGCTGCCACGCACCTCGAGGCCGCGCTGCAACTCAACCGCGATACGCAGCAGGAACTCAAGCTGATCATCGACGAGCTGCGGCCGGCGGCGCTACAGGGCAAAGGCCTGGCCCAGGCGCTGGCCGAGTACGTCGAGCGCTGGCAGGGCCACACGGGCATCAAGGCGACGCTCAACGTCACAGGCGACCAACCGCCGCCGCTCGAGGTCGAGCAGGTGCTCTACCGGGTCGCCCAGGAGGCGCTGGCCAACGTGGCCCGCCACTCCGACGCGGATCTGACCGACCTGGCGCTCGATCTCGGCCCGGCGCGGGCGCGTTTGATCGTCGCCGACAATGGTCGCGGCTTCGAGCCCGGAGCTGTCCCGCCGAATTCGCTTGGCCTCGCCGGGATGCGCGGGCGCCTGGCTGAGATCGACGGCACGCTGGTCGTCGAGACTCGGCTCTCGGCGGGCACGCGCGTAATCGCCACTGTAGAATCGAGCGCACGATGACGATTAAGGTGTTGCTTGTCGATGACCACAAAATCGTGCGCCAGGGCGTGCGCGCCTATCTGCAGACGTTGGCCGACATCCAGGTGGTCGGCGAGGCCGAAAGCGGGGCGGCGGCCATCGAGGCCCTGGGGCAGGTGGAGCCCGACGTGGTGTTGATGGACCTCGAGATGCCGGGCGAAATCGACGGCATCGCCGCGACCCGCCAGATCCGCAAGCTGCGCCCGGCCACCCAGGTGATCGTGGTGACCTCGCATCATCAGGATGAATACATCTTCCCGGCGGTCCGCGCCGGCGCGATTTCGTACCTGCTCAAGGATGTCGAGCCCGATGAGCTGGCCGACGCGATCCGCAAGGCCGCGCAGGGCGAGGCGCTGCTCGATTCGCGCGTGGCGTCGCGATTGGTCAAAGAACTGCAGGGGATCCGTCAGGAGCAGGTCAATCCGTTCACCGAGCTTACCGAGCGCGAGTTCGACGTCTTGCGTCTGATCGCGGCGGGCAAGAGCAACGCCGAGATCGCCGAGGCGCTGGTCATCGGCGAGAGCACGGTCAAGACCCACATCGGCAACCTGCTCAAGAAGCTGCACCTCGACGACCGTACCCAGGCCGCGGTCTACGCCTGGCAGCAAGGAATCGTCCGCCGAAGTTGAGCTCGCGCCGATGAGGGGCGACGGCCAGGGCTGCCGCTGCTCGGTGTCAAGCTCCGTAGAGCGTTGGCCTTGTCGGCAGGCTCAGGGGCACGACGGCGCCGCCCTCCAGCGACTGAATGCAGGCGCCGGTGACCAACAGGGTCACGAGCCCGTCCCAGGCGCTGGCGCCGGTGAAGACCCGGCCCTCACGCACCGCAGCGACCCAATCCATCAGTTCGAGCACATAGGCCTCCTGGAAGCGCGAGAGCCAGTCGCTCGGCACCGGAAACCCCCGGTGCGCCGCGGCGCGCACGAGGGCGCGGTCGGGCTGCTGGGTCATGGCGGCGCCGCTCTGGCAGACCAGCTCGGCCGAGACCTCGTAGCCGTAGGCTGCGTTGACGTATACCTCGACGACGGCCAGCGCGCCGCTCGCGAAGCCCAACTCGACGACGAGCAAATCACGTGTGTCGGCGTGAAGATCCGGCCGCGACCTGCGACCGAGGACGCGCACTTCGGCGACCTCGCTGCCCAGCATCCAGCGGGCCGAGTCGATATCGTGCCCGGCTGAGTTGATCAGGATCGTGGCGCCCGTGACCCCAAAGGCGGCCGAGGCGTTGCGGTGCACGCCCTTGAAGAGCAGCGGGGCGCCGATCGCGCCCGAATGCCCAAGCGTGCGCACCGCGACGTGCTCGGGGTCGAAGCGGCGCATGAAGCCGACCGAGACCAGGCGGCTGCCGATCCGGACCTCGGCCTCGACCACGGCCAGCGCGTCGGGCACAACCGTGGCCAGCGGCTTCTCGCAGAGCACAGGCTTGCCGGCCTCCAGACAGGCCAGCGTCAGGCGCGCATGGATGTCGTCGGGCGCCGCGATCAACACGGCCTCGATCGACGGATCCTGGATCAGCTCGAGCGGATCGGTGAAGACGACGCCGCCGCCGCTCTGCGCCGCCGCCTGCGCGGCCCGACCGCCGTCGAGGTCGTAGACCGCGGCGACGCGGGCGCCGGGCACAAAGCGATGCAGGTTGATCGCGTGGCGGGTGCCCATCCCGCCTGTGCCGATCACGCCGATCGCGAGTTGTTGTTTCGTCGGTAGAGACATGGTGACCCCCTGATGCCGGTAGCAAGCCGGCCTGTGCTGCAAGCGTGGCGGGCCGTGCGCACGACGCGCTGCGCGCGACCAACCCTAAAGAAACAGCCGCTCCTTCGCGCGCATGCGCTCCCAGGCCTGGCGCGCCTCCTGCACCGCAGACATCTCGCTGACCTCGGCCACCTGGACATCCCACCAGCTGTCGTAGCCCGGCACGCCGACGAGGCGATCCGTTTGCACGTAGATGACCGTCGTGTTCTCGGTGGCCCGCGCTGCGCGGAGCGCCGCGGCGAAGTCGTCTATGGTGACGGCCCTGATCACCGTGGCGCCCAGGCTCCGCGCGTTCTCGGCGAAGTCGATACCGAGCGGCACGACCTCGGCGCCGGCCGAGTCGCCGACCAGCTGGCCGTCTTTAGGTTTGATGAAGCGCGTGCCAAAGCCGTCCTGGCCGAGCGAGCGGCTCAGCGCGCCGATGCTCTTGTAGCCGCCGTTGTCGAGCAGCACCACGATCAACTTGACGCCCTCCTGCACCGCTGTGGCCAGATCCGACGACAGCATCAGGTAGCTGCCGTCGCCGACGATCACGATCACCTCGCGCTCGGGCGCCGCCAGCTTGACGCCCAGACCACCCGCGATTTCGTAGCCCATGCAGCTGTAGCCGTACTCCATGTGGAAGTTCTTCGGGTGTCGGGCGCGCCAGAGCTTGTGCAAGTCGCCGGGCATGCTGCCCGCGGCGTTGACCATGATCGCGCCGGGGTCCGACCCCTCGTTGAGCACGCCGAACAGCTCGCCCTGGCTTGGGAGTGGCGCATGGCGTATCGCATAGATCCGATCGACCTCGGTCTCCCACATGTGATGCAGGCGCTCGGCCGTCCCCCGGTAGATGTCGTCGACGTGGTAGCCGGTGAGCATGACCGCCAGCTCCTCGAGCGTCGCGCGCGCATCGCCGACCAGCGGCAGGCCGAGGTGTTTGCCGGCGTCGAACTCGGTGACGTTGAGGTTGATAAACCTGACGTCTGGATCCTGGAACGCGGTCTTCGAGGCGGTGGTGAAGTCGCTGTAGCGCGTGCCGATGCCGATCACGAGGTCGGCGTCGCGCGCGATGCGGTTGGCGGCCAGCGTGCCTGTGGCGCCGATGCCGCCGAGACAGAGCGGATGATCGTAGCGCAGGCTGCCCTTGCCGGCCATAGTCTCGCCGACCGGAATACCGGTCTGGTCGACGAACTTACGGAGCGCCTCGGTCGCGTCGGAGTACAGCACGCCGCCGCCGGCCACGATCAGCGGGCGTTTGCAGTCGCGGATCAGGGCCATGGCGCGGTGCAACGCGGCTGTGTCGGGACGATTGCGCGCGACGTGCCAAACGCGCTTATTGAAGAACTCGGCCGGGAAGTCGAAGGCCTCGGTCTGGACGTCCTGCGGCAGCGCCAGGGTCACGGCCCCGGTCTCGGTCGGGCTGGTGAGCACGCGCATCGCCTCGGGCAGGGCGGTCAGGAGTTGATCGGGCCGGTTGATCCGATCCCAGTACTTGCTGACCGGCTTGAAGCAATCGTTGACCGAGAGGTCCTGCGACTGCGCCGACTCGAGCTGCTGCAACACAGGCGCGACGTTGCGCCGGGCGAACATGTCCCCGGGGAGGAGCAGCACCGGCAGTCGGTTGATCGTGGCTGTAGCGGCGCCCGTGATCATGTTGGTCGCGCCCGGGCCGATCGAGGTCGTGCAGGCGAACGTCTGCAGCCGGTTCTTGATCTTGGCGTACGCGATCGCGGCGTGCACCATGGCCTGCTCGTTGCGGGCCTGGTAGTAGCGGAAGCCCGGCATCTGCTGCAGTGCCTGACCGATCCCGGCGACGTTGCCGTGGCCAAAGATGCCGAAGCACCCGGCGAACAGAGTCTGTTCGACCCCGTCGCGCTGCGTGTATTGCCCCTGCAAAAAGCCGATCAGGGCCTGAGCGGTGGTCAGGCGTCGTGTTTGGGTCATGGCTGTCTCCTCAAGTGAGTGACCACTTAGGCGTGGAGCCTGGTGCAACGTTCCACGCGCTAAGCTCCACGCGCGGCGCTCTGCGCCGTCGGGTACACCGGCACGCGCGGGTCGCGGGTCTGATACGAGCCCTTGACCCAGGCGAAGGCCGGGTCGTCTGTGGCCGCAAGGCTCTGGGCGCTGCCGACGAGCACGTTGAGATAGTAGGCCGTGTAGCCGACCGGGCAGGAGACCGGGTGATAGCCTTCGGGGATCAGGACCACGTCGTTGTGGCGCGCCGTGACGACTGCGTCGATCGGCGTCCCGGCCAGCGCCAGCGGTGAGGCCGGGTCGGTGTAGATGCGCTGGAACGCGAAGCCCTCGGGTTTATCGAACTGGTAGAAGTAGATCTCGTCGAGATCCGCCTCGATCAGCCGGCCCTCGGTGTCGATGGTATGGACGTCGTGCTTATGGGGCGGGTAGCTCGACCAGTTGCCGCCGGGCGTGTAGACCTCGACCAGGACGAGCCTTGCGCAGGGGAACCCGGGTTGGAGCAGGCTGTTGATCTGGCGGGTGGCGTGATCGCCGCCGCGGATCTCGATCGCGATCTCGGCCGGCGTGACGAGCCTGGGTGGGAAGACCTGGTCGGTGTTGGCCCAGGCGACCGCGAAGTCGCAGTCGGTCAGGGCTGTGGCGGTCAGGGACGTGCCACGCGGGAGGTACAGCGCGTGCGGAAGCCCGGTGAAGACGTTGGCGCGCCCGCCGACCGGCTCGAAGCGGCCGTAGGTGCTGTCGACGGCGAGTACCCCGCCGAGCGGTACGATGGCGAGCTCGGCCTCGGGTGAGTCGTTCGACCACCTTTGGCCGACGGCCAGCCTATGCACCTCGAACCGGATCGTGTCCCAGCCGGCCAGATCGTGGGTGACGCTCACGACGCGCCCGGCGTCGCCGCTCGGGGCAGGGTGGATTACAAGGTTGTCAGCGGTATAGCGCATACCCTTACCCTCGCACACGTGTGCAGCGTTGAGCCCAAGGTGATTGGCTGCTGTCTCGGGCAATGGGTTTGATTGATCGTCTGGTTCTCGCTTGTGCACGTATCTCAGTGCACACGTGAACAGTATAGGCTGGCCGAAGCGGGAGTCAAGAGGGCTCGGCCGACTGGGCCTGTTCGAAGGTTAGAATCTGCACGCGGTTTCGGCCAAGGCGATTCCTGGAAGGGCTTGAAAACAAGCGATTCGTGCATGACCTGTCAGGTCCAAGGTTAGAATCATCCGCCAGCCACGCTGGGCCTGGCCAGATCGAGGAGCACCACAGGCCGCTCGTCGACGCGCACGACCTGCACAGGCGTGCCGTAGGTGGCGGTCAACCGATCGGCTGTCATAACCGTCTCGATCGGGCCGAGATCGACGATCTCGCCGGCGCGCATCAGCACCACGTACTGCGCCGCCAGCACCGCCATTTCGGGGTCATGGGTGGTGAACACGATGGTGGTGCCACGCCCGGCCAACACGCGCAGCGTTTGCAACAGACGACCCTTGTTGCTCAGATCCAGATGCGACGTCGGCTCGTCGAGCAGCAGGATCCGCGCCTCCTGCGCAAGCGCGCGGGCCAGCGCCGCCATCTGACGCTCGCCGCCGCTCAGCGCGGTCACCGGGCGTGGCGCAAAGTCGGTCAGCCCAAGCAGCGCCAGGGCCTCCTGAGCCACCCGGTAATCGGCCGGGCCGGGCATCTCGAGCATGCCCAGATACGGCGAACGGCCGAGGAGCACGTACTCGAGCACCGTGAAGTCGAACGGGATGTGCTCGGCCTGCGGCACAAGCGCGATCTGGCGGCTGAGCTCACGCCGACCATACTCGGCCAGCGGTCGCCCGGCGATGCGCACCACGCCACCCTGCGGCGCCAGCAGGCCAAGCACCAGGTGCAACAGCGTGGTCTTGCCCGCTCCGTTTGGGCCGAGGATCGCGGTGACCGTGCCCGGCGGGATCTCGAGCGACAGATCCGGCAGCACCATCGGCCGATCCGCAGCATAGCCGAAGCGCAGGTGCTCGAGCGTGATCAAGCCGCTCATGATTGCACCCGCAGCGTCGTGCGCACCATCAAGATGATAAAGAGCAGGGCGCCGAAGAGGGCAGTCAGGATCCCAAGCGGGATCTCGCCCGGCAGCAATGCCCGGGCCAGGTCGTCGCAGATCACGGCGAACATGCCGCCGATCAGCATCGCGGCCGGTAGCGTGTGCTGGGCGTTGGCGCCCGTCAATCGCCGCGCCAGGTGCGGCACGATCAGACCGACCCAGCCCACGATCCCGGCGATGGCCGTGACGGCCGCCGTCGTCGCGACCGCCGCGACCAGCAGCACCGTGCGCTCGCGGCCGGGCGCCGTGCCGAGCGAGAACGCCGTCTCGTCGTTGAGCGAAAGCAGGTTGAGCCGCCAGCGCATCAGGTACACGATCAACAGACCGGGGATGACGACCGGCAGCACGATCCACACATCGCGCCACGTGACGCCCCACAATCCGCCGAGCAGCCAGAACGTGATCTCGGGTAGCTGGGTGAGCGGGTCGGCCAGGTACTTGAGCACGCCGACGCCCGACGAGAAGAGCGCCGAGACCGCGATCCCGGCCAGCACAAGCCGCAGCACCCAGCCACCGAAGCGCATGTAGCGCGCGAGCAGATACGACAGCGCCAGGCCCGCCAGCGCGAAGAACGTGGCGACGCCCTGCACGACGAGCAGCGATGAGCCCAGGAACAGGATGCTCAACGCCGCGCCGAAGGCCGCGCCCTGGGTCACCCCAAGGAAGCCGGGTTCGACCAGCGGGTTGCGGAAGATCATCTGCATCACCGTGCCCGCAGCGGCCAGCGACATCCCAAGCGCCAGCGACACGATCAGGCGCGGCAGGCGCAGCCCAAGCACAAGGCGCTGCGCCATGTCGTCTGTGAACAACAGATCGGGCGGTATCCAGTATGGGACCGGATACCGCCCGAAGAAGATCGAGAGACTCAACACGGCGACCAGGGAGATCCCCAGGCCCGCCAGCAGCGCAGCCACAGACGGGCGAGGGCGAAGCGCCGTGGTCGTCATCGATCAGGGCATCGAGCCGTACAGGTTCGGCAGCACCTGTTCGGCCACGACGGCTTCATCCAGGCCGTAGAGTTCGGTGTAGAAGGCGTCGACCGCCTGCTCGAGGTCGACATCGGCCGCGAGCTGGGGCTGGATCCACGTGTACAGCCAGTCGAGGCCGAGCACCCAGCGCGGGTCGGGCTGATCCCAGCTGTAGAAGTCGCCGGCGAAGCCGTAGACCTGGCGGTTCTCGACGGCCTTGAGCCCTTGCCAGGTCGGGTCGTCCATCAACCCGGCGGCGATCACGTCGGAGTCGCCGTTGTACGAGACGATGAAGATCTGGTCCGGACCCCACGCCGCGATCTGCTCGAAGTTGACGATCGTCCAGCCGCCGGCCTCCGACGCCTCGATCCACACCGGCGTGCCGCCGGCGATGCGCACGAGCGTGGTCTGCAGCCAGCCCTCGGGCGGGACGTTGAAGGCCACTTCGCCGCCCTCCTCGGAGTGTTGCAGGAGAAGCACGCGCGGGCGGGCATCTTCGGCGAGGCCCGCGGTCTTGGCGCTGATCGCATCGACGCGCGCCTTGAAGAAGGCCAGGATCTCCTCGGCTCGCTCGGGGTTGCCAAGTAACTGGCCCATGGTCGTGATGTCGCGGTCGAACTGCTCGGGCGTCTCGAGGTCGACGTACACGACCTTGATCCCGATCGCCTCGAGCGGCGTGCCGAGCTTCTCGGCCATCGCGCTCTTGAGGATGACCACATCCGGCTCGAGCGGCGCGATCTGCTCGGCGGCGGCGTTCATCTCGAGCATGGTCTTCTCGGTGAAGGTCGGGTCGACGACGGTCAGGAACTTGAGCGCTGACTGACCGCGCTGTTCGAATCCGACGAG
>DKKP01000313.1 GCA_002455335.1 Anaerolineales bacterium UBA6663
GTGGCTGCGCGCCTCGTTCGCTTCGGAAAGCTTCAGTCCTTGCGGAGGACGCCGCGCGCCTCGTAGACGGCGGCTGCCTCGCGCACGAAGGCCGCGCAGACCTTCGCGCTGAACTGCTGGTCGAGCTCATCGGCGATCGCCAACAGCTCGGTCTTGCTCGAGCGGTTGGGTCGCAGCGCGTTGTAGATCGCGAGCATGCGCTCATCGGGCACGCGCGTCAGCTCGCCCGCGCGGCGCATGTTGCGCGCCGACTGCGGCCGGGAGATGCTCTCGGCGATCTGCGCCTGGAGCTCAAGCGTCTGCGGCGTGATGCGGATCTCCTCCGCCTTGACCGCGCCGGAGACCACGGCGTCGAGGGTGATATCGGCCAGCGACTTGCCGGTGGCTGTCTTCACCAACTCCGGGTGCTTGGCTGAAAGCGGATAGTCGTTCTTGTAGTGGAGGGCGCCGCCTGCAGCAGCCGGTGCCCCGCCGTTCGTGCCCTTGGCGCCGTTCAGTTCAGCCAGCACTTCGCGCACGATCGCGGCAATCATGTCTTGTTGGGCCATGCCTGTACTCCTTCGGCTGAGAGCGCCTCAGCTGAAACGAACCTCAAGGTCCATCGGCTTCTTGTCGGGGTTCACAAACTCGGTCTCCCGAATGTGGAACACCGCGGCAATGGCCTGGTACTTGGGCCGCGCCATCTGATCGTTGATCTGCGACACGGGCGCCGGCGAGTCGCCCTTGCCGTACCGCGCGGCGTTGCGGCCGATGTTGCGGTAAGTCTCGAGCGTGAGCACCGGGGCCTGCGGGAACAGTTCGATGTTCTGCAGCGGGAACAGGTCGCGCTGGTGGATCACGGTGGTGCCGCGCGACTGGATCCCGATCGCGATGCCCGAGCCGCTGAGCTCGGCGCCGCGCTTGCCGGCGAACGCGACATCGGAGGTATGGCTCACGCGGATCACGCGCGCCGTCATGCCCTCTTCTTCGATGCCGGCCATCAACTCACGCAGCACTGCCGCGTGCGGGATGCCGGTGATGGTGCGCTTCTTCAGCTTGTCGCCAAAGGCCGGGGCCAGGGCGATCACCACTTCTTTGGTCGACGTGCCCTTCTTCGCCTCGCCGACCTCGCGGAGAGTCATCTCCTTGACATCGGCTGCCGGCGCCGAGGCGCTGGCGGGGGCCGCAACGGCGCCACTGGCGACGACCTGGGCGAGGATTTCCTTGACGACGTCGCGAACCATGGCTTCGGTAATTTGCGTCATGGAACCTACTCCTTAGATATCCTCAGGCCGCATGGCGTTGCGGATATTGGCGATCTCGGCCCAGCGCGCGCCTTGCAGGCGATAGCCGGTGCCCGGGCCCTGATAGTCGTTCAGGTCGTTGACCGCCGCGAGGACGTTGAAATCCTTGTCCAGGATGGCCGACGTGTGCAGGTAGTCGCCCGACACGCGCTGCTTCTGGATATTGAGGACGGCCTGGGCCACGTCGGTGTAGCCGCGCTTGGCCAGGGCCTTGACCACATCGGTGCCCGTGATGCCCCGCTTGAGCATGTCCTGCGCCGCCTTGGTGTCTTGCACCTTGTCGCGCGCCGGCATGTCGGTGCTGTCGTGGGCGTACGTGGCAGCTTCGACTTCTTCGTCGGTGATCCGCGGCAGGCCGAGCTCCTCGAAGACCGCCTGGATCGCCTTGGACGCCTTGTTGCGGATCGCGATGACCGCGTCTTCGCGCACCGGGCGCAGGCCGCCGTCGACTTTGAGGTCGCGCTGCAGCAGCAGGTAGTCGTCGTAGTCGTCGGTGTCGAAGTTCGAGCCGGCGAAGACGTTGTCGCTGTTCGGGGTCGCGCTGTAGCCCGAGAAGATGAAGTCGGTTCCCGGCAGGAACTGGCCCATCAGGCGGGCGGTGCGGCGGAACGGCGAGTGCGAGAAGGTCTGGTCGTTACCCGACGCCACCTCGAGGTCGAGGCAGGTCGTCACCAGGTTCTCGGCGATGACGGCGCGGATGCCGCCCGGCACGCCGCCGGGCACGCCGATGCAGCTGATCGAGCCGTTCTGGAGACCCTGCACACCGGCGCCCTTGGTGAGCATGATGCACTTGATCTCGAGATACAGCATCGACTTGCCTTCGGCATAGGCCATCTGCACTTCCGAGCCGGTGCCCGAGGTGAAGCGCATCTTCAGGCCGCGCGAGGCATAGGCCGAGGCCAGGAAGGCCTTCGACCACGGCGTGTCGTCGCCGTCGACGAACACCTTCTCGGTGCCATAGACCGATACGGTCTCGGCGTACGCGGTCAGGCCGCGCAGGCCAAGCTGGAGCTCGGTCGCTTCTTCGAGCGCGTCCTGGCTGAGCACGCCCGGCCGGCCGGTCTGGCCGCCGACGAGCAGCGCCAGCGCGTTGAACGGGCCGTAGTTGAACACGGCCACCGTGGTCTCGATCTCGTCGAAGCCGTATAGCGTCGCTTCGGCTGCGTCGGCCGCGAGCAGGACGGGATTATCCTGGACGTTCGTGACGTGGGCCTGGATGCTCGGCGTGCGGCGGGCGCGCATCTTCTGCATGCCCATCATCATCTCGACGGGGTTGAGATGATCCATCACTTCCGCGATCTTGGCCGGGGTCAGGCCCGAAAAGACCTTGACCACCTCGGCGCGCGGGCAGTTGATGTCGACGATCTTGCGGGCGATCTCGACCGACGAGAGCGCCATCATTTGCTCGGCGACGTCCTTGTTGATGGCGTAGTTGGCGATGAAGAGCTCGTTGAAGTCGAACTCAGAGCGCTTCCTGCCATCCATCTCGGTGATGACGCCGTTTTCTACCTTGACGCTCGGGCGCGGGTCGTTCGGGCTGCCCATGGCGATCAGGCCGACTTCCGGCCATTCCGTCACGAAGCCGTCCTTGTTGACTTCCCGCGCGTCCAAGACCTCAAATCGTTTCTGTCGTTTAGCCATCGTGCCTATCCTCCTGAACGGAGTGCTGCGGTCTTTGGGCGGGTATTAGATGTACGGGACGCCCAGGCAGGCCGGCGCTGTGCCGAGCGAGCCGAGCAGCCGGACACCCACCTCACGGGCGGTGAGGATCGCCTGGCGCACCGCGCCGGCGTCGCCGCTGAACAGGCCAACCACTTCGTTCGTGTAGGACAGGCCGGTCGTCGGTCCCAGATAGCCGATCATCTCGACGTCGGCCGACTTGACGGCCGCATCGACCATCAGCACGCCGATGCCCGCGGGGGCGCCGACGCACAGGCCGAAGGCCTTGCCGACTGGGGCGCCGAAGGCCTTGTTGCAGGCATAGCTGGCGCGCGCCGTGTACTGCAGCTCGACGTGGCCGGCGTCATTGGCATAGACGTCGCCGAACGTGCGGCCCAGATCCTTGAGCGCGACTTCGATCGCGCGGCGGGCATCCGACACTTCCTCGGCGCCGAAGATGATCAGCGAGCCATGACCGGCGCCCGACTTGGTGTCGCGCGGCAGCTGGATCGAGACGACCTCGGTGTTGGTCGCCTTGACGGCCTCGTCAGCCGCCAGGATCTGCGGGCCGGCGCCCGTGCGGGCGCTGAGGATGCCGATCGAGCGATACTTGGCCTCGAGGCCCATCTTCTCGCGCACCGCCTTGTCGACGTTGGCGATGACGATGCCGATCGTGTCGCCGAAAGCCGTGCCGACGAACTCGGTCATGCCGGGGTTCGCGAAGGCTTTGGCCGCGGGGGCAGCGGCGGCGCCGTTGCCGACCTTGTCCATGACCTGCTGGACAATCGCGTCAATGAGCTTTTCTTCCATGGAAGTAACTCCTGAGATGTGTGCTGGGCCGGCGCCCTACGCGCCCTGCCCGACGCAGAATGTTTGCCTGGACGATGTGCGACGCCTACTGCTTGACCGACGGCAGCAGCAACTCGGTGTCGGCATGCGGCCTGGGGATCACGTGGATCGACACCACTTCACCGACACGCTTGGCGGCGGCGGCGCCGGCATCCGTGGCGGCCTTGACGGCGCCCACATCGCCCCGCACCATGACCGTCACCAGGCCTGACCCGATTTTCTCCACGCCGACCAGGGTCACATTGGCGGCTTTGACCATCGCGTCGGCGGCTTCGATCATCGCCACCAGGCCGCGGGTCTCGATCAAACCCAACGCTTCTCCTTGCTCTTTGACCATGACGTCACTCCTTGGAAGACTCGATCTGGCCCTGAAGGAGTTCCCTGAGCTCAGAGATCCCAGCGCCAGTCATTACGGATACGGGAAAAACGCTCCCCGTGACACCGACTTCGCGTAACAGACCCGTCGCGCGCGCCACATCCGCGCCGGGCAGATCGACCTGGGTGACCACGCCGATCGTCTCCTGGTTGAACATCAGGAAGTAATTCGGCGGGAACACCGAGCGCTCGCTGATCGACAGCTGCGCGACCACAAGCACATCCGCATCGACGACCACAGTGGTCAACGCCCGTCTCATGTGTCCCAGTTCGCTGTACTCGCCCGGGGTGTCGATGCCCCAACCCGAGTAATCGATCATCTGGGTCTTCGTGGCCTCGACGCCGTCTCGGTGCTCGAGCGCGGCCAACAGGCTGGTCTTGCCGACGCCGGTCGGGCCGATCAGCATGAAGCGCCAGCGCCGCCCTTGCGCCGAGTGCCCGAGGCCATGCAGAGTCAACTGCGAGCCGGGCGGGTGTTGCCTCATGAGCGCGTCACCGGCGCCGGGTAGAAGCCCAAGACGTCGTGCAGACCTCGCACAGCCGCCTCGAGCGCCATGACCACGCTCGACAGACGCCCACTGACCACAAGCGTGCCGCTGAACCGATCCAGGAAACCGATTTCAACATCAGCGGCTTTGAGCGCCAGATCGCCGGCGATGATCGCGCTCTCGCCCGGCGTAATCGTCATGATGCCGATCGCTTCGGCCTCTTTCAGACCGACCCGCTGGCACAGCGGCCGGTCCGGGTTGGCGATGACGTGCGCGATCGTCACCTGCCGGCCAGGCACGTACTCCTGAATGACCCGTGAGGTTGCGGTTTCACGGTCGAGTGGAGGCGTGCCCGGCGCGGCATTTGACATGGCGCAGTCAGCTTAGCGATCGCGCCGCGCTTGATCAATTTTCAAAACAATCACATGTATGCAGATTCCAACTGTCTTGATCCGAGAGGATTCGGCGTCGCTGACCCGATCGGGCCGATTCGCATCACCAAAACGGCCGTTGCCCGTTTGGGGATCGCGGATTCGTGTATACACGCCGTCGGTTTGGACATTGCCGCTGAACTAAGCGCTTTTTATGATGGATGGACCATGATCCTGACCATCAACTGCGGCAGCTCGACGATCAAGTTCCAGCTCTTTTCGGCGGACCTCAGCCGCGTGCTGGCCCGTGGCGCCGTGAACCAGATCGGCGAACCCGGTTCACACCTGTCATATCGCACGAATGGCCGTTCGCTCCATGACGCGCGGCCCTTCCCGAGCCACCACGAAGCCTTCGAGGCCTCCATCGCGGCTCTTCTCGACCCAAAGCATGGGGCCATCAAGTCGATCGGCGAGATCGAGGCCGTCGGACACCGCGCCGTGCACGGCGCTGACCTCTTCGTCGAATCAACCCTGATCGACGATGAGGTCATCGCGAAGATGGAAGAGTGTGTGCCGCTGGCGCCGCTCCATAACCCGCCGAACCTGATCGGTATCCGCGAAGCCCGCAAACTGCTGCCCGGTGTGCCCCAGGTCGCCGTTTTTGATACCGCTTTCAACCAGACGCTGCCGCCCAAGGCTTACCTGTATGCCCTGCCGTATCGCTTCTATCAGGAGCACAAGATCCGCAAGTATGGGTTTCACGGCACGTCGGTGAGGTTCGTCAGCCAGCGCGCGGCCGAGGTGTTGGGCAGCCCGATCGCGGCGCTCAAGACCGTGGTCTGCCACCTCGGCAACGGCGTGACGATGACGGCCGTCGACGGCGGGCGCGCCGTTGACACCACGATCGGCTTCGCGACCTTCGGCGGCGTGATGATGGGCACGCGCTCGGGTGACATCGATCCTGGTCTGATCTTTCATCTCAATCGCGCGCTGGGTCTGAGCCTCGACGAGATCGAGCGGATCATCTACCGCGAGAGCGGTTTGCTCGGCCTCTCAGGCGTGAGCAATGACATGCGCGTGGTCGCCGAGCAGGCGGAGGCCGGCAACGAGCACTGCCGCCTGGCGATGGAGAAATTCGCGTACATGGTGCGCGGATATATCGGATCCTTTGCCGCAGCCATGGGCGGGATCAATTGCCTGGTCTTTACAGCCGGGATCGGCGAGAACAGCCCTCAGATCCGGGCCATGGCCTGTCAGGGCCTCGAGTTCCTGGGTATCCGTGTCGATGAGGCCCGCAACCGGGCTGCGGTCGGCGGCAAAGAGGCGTTGCCCATCAACCCGGTGGGCACATCCGTGCCTGTGCTTGTCGTGCCGACCGACGAGGAAAAAATGATCGCCATGGACACCCTGCGTCTGGCTCTCTCTGGTCACCCAAACTAGGCGGAGCGGGATGGGAGGCAGTCCGGAGCTCCGCCCCGGACTGCCCCCCAACCCGCTCCGCCCATCCATCACTATGAATCCTGAACTCAACGCGATCCTCGAAGAGGCGCACAAGGTCTTCAATCATGAGCCGGCGCGGCGCGACTATCGCGGCCCGGTCAGAGTCGGCGTCGATCTGGGCACGGCCTACACGGTGCTGGTCGTGCTCGACGAGCACGGGCGGCCCCTGGCCGGCCGTTACCAGTTCGCCCAGATCGTGCGCGACGGCCTTGTCGTCGATTTCATCGGCGCGATCCAGCTGCTCAAACGCATGAAGGGCGAACTCGAGCGCGATCTCGGCTTTACGCTCGACCACGCCGCCACGACCTATCCGCCCGGTGTGCCGCTGGCCGAGGTGCGCGCCACACGCAACGTGTTGATCGGCGCGGGGCTCGAGTGCACGGGCTTCGCCGATGAGCCGACCGTGGCCAACGCGCTGCTCGGCCTGCGCGACGGCGCCGTCGTCGACGTCGGCGGCGGGACGACAGGCATCGCCATCGTGCGCGACGGCCAGGTGGTCTACACAGCCGATGAGCCGACCGGCGGCACGCATTTCTCGCTTGTGGTGGCCGGGGCGCTCAACCTGCCCTTCCTCGAGGCCGAGAAGGTCAAGACCGACCCCAAACGCAGCCGCGAGATCGGCACGATCGTGTATCCCGTGATGCAAAAGGTCGCGACGATCGTCGCGCGGCACGTCTATGATCACCCAGTCGACTCGATCTGGATGGTCGGGGGCACAAGCGCGCTCGAGGGCCTGGGCGAGGTCGTGCACGATCTCACCGGCGTCGCGACGTTCACGCCGCCGCACCCGATGTTCGTCACGCCCATTGGGGCCGCGTTGACGGACCCGGGCCTGGGCGGGGCAAAGGCGCTTCCGGCATGAGCACGCGACTGGTCGTCATCGGCGGTGTGGCTGCGGGCATGAGCGCGGCGGCCCGCGCCAAGCGCCATAATCCGAACCTCGATGTGACCGTGTTCGAACGCTCCGGGTACGCGAGTTACAGCGCCTGCGGCCTCCCGTTTTTCGTCAAGGGCGACGTGGCCGACGTCGCGTCGTTAATCGCACGCACCCCCGAGCGTTTTGCGGCCGACGGCATCCGCGTCTGTCTCAGACAGGAGGCGCTTGCCATCGATCCGGGCGCACACACAGTGACGGTCCGGGACCTGCGTGACGGCGCACAGCGCACGACGTCATACGACCGCCTGATCCTGGCAGCCGGGGCTCAGGCCACCCGCCCGGCCGTGCCCGGCGCGAACCTGCCCGGGGTGTTCACGCTCCGGACAGTCGAAGACGCCGAGGCGATCCGGACCTGGATCACCGAACGACGCCCTCAGAACGCCGTCGTTGTCGGCGCCGGCTATGTCGGCATCGAATTGGCCGAGGCGCTCCACGCCCGCGGCCTCGCGGTGACCCTGATCTNNGCAGGTGCTGCCGGCGCTCGACCCCGATCTGGCCGTGGCGGTACAGCTCCGGCTCGAAGCGCTCGGGATCCAGATCCGTCTCCACACGCTGCTGACCTCCTTCGTCGGCGCCCGACTGATCGAGGATGTGACGACGCAGGTGCTCGGGCGATTGGCCGCTGCCGCCGAGGGGACGGCTGGCGAGACCCTGCCGGTCCGCGGCGAGACCCTGCCGGTCCGCGGCGA
>DKKP01000261.1 GCA_002455335.1 Anaerolineales bacterium UBA6663
CCGGCCGCGATCGCGCGCAAGGCCCGTCGAACCCCGACGGCGACCAGGCGACGTCGGTAGGCGGCGCTGGCGCGGACATCGTCGATCGGGCGAGCAACCGCCTGGGCCGCGCGGGCGGCCGCGTCGATCGCCTCTGGGGTCAATGCCTGGCCGATCAGGCCGGCCTCGGCCTCCGCACAACGGATGATCGTCGGCGCGACAGCGCCAAGCGCGATCCTGCTGGATTCGACGTACTCGGTCCCGGCTTCAAAGCNNCGATGTCGGTGACGATCTCATCGACAGCCAGCACGCTGCGGCGCACGCCTGTGTAGAAATCGCGCAACGCTACGGTGCGGCTCCCGCGGGTCGAGGTCAGCACAAGCTCGGCCTCGAGCGCCATCAGCGGCGTGATGGTGTCGTTGGCGGGCGAGGCGGTGACGAGGTTGCCGGCCACTGTCGCGCGGTTGCGGATCTGCGGCGCGCCGACCTCCCAGCTCGCCTGGGCGAGCGGCAGGGCACGCGCCTGGATCAGCGGCGAGGCCGCGACCGCGTTGTGCGTCGCGAGCGGTCCGATGTGAATCCGGCCGTCTTCCGCCAGCTCGATGCCGGCCAGGTCTGGCACGCGCGAGAGGTCGATCAACGTCGTAACGCCGCGGCGCACGCCGCGCTCGAGTTCGAGGACGAGATCGGTCGCCCCGGCCACGATCCGGCCGGAGGGCCCGGCGTCGGCCAGGGCCTGAAGCGCATCAGTCAGGGACGAAGGGGTGAGATAACGCTGCCACATAGGGTTCTCAGCGAGATGAAGTGGATACAAACGACTCGATCGATCAGCGTAACTTAAGATACTACATCAATCCGACGGAATTGCCGGACGTCGACCAACCCAAGGTCCGAGATGCGCAGCTCTGGGATGACGACCAGCGCCAGCAGGCTGAGTTGCATGTTGGCGTTGTGCAGCTGGCAGCCGCAGGCCCGGTACTCGGCCAGCACGGCCTCGGCCTTGGCGGCGACGATCGGCGCCGGCTCGTTCGACATCAGGCCTGCGATGGGCAACTCGACCTGCGCACGCACGACGCCGTCGCGGGCCACGAGCATACCGCCATCGCAGTCGGCCAGGGCGTTGACGGCCTGCGCCATCAGGGCCTCGTCGGTTCCGACGACCAGGATGTGGTGCGAATCGTGTGCGACGCTCGATGCGATGGCGCAGGGCACGTCGAAGCCAAATCCCTGGACGAAGCCGACCTGCACACGGCCCGTGCCGGCGTGGCGCTCGACGAGTGCAACCTTGCAGATCCCCTGGGCCGGGTCGCTCCAGACGGCTCCATCCCGAACAGGCAGCTCGGCCGTGAGATGGCGGGTCGGCGCCTGGTTCTCGATCACGCCGATGACGTGGGCCATGGCCGTCGATCCATCGGCGCGGCCGGCGGGCGCCGGCACAGTGAAGTCTGCGCCCACCATCTGGCGCTCGAGGTGGATCGAGTGGCGCACCTCCGACGGGTACGAAAAATCCGGCAGTTCGCACAGTAGCCGTCCATCTTCGGCCACGACCCGTCCGGCGGCGATGACGAGCTCGGCTCGAAAATCCGCCAGGTCGCGTGTGAGCACGATGTCGGCATAGCGCCCGGGCGCCAGCAGTCCGACATCTCGGCTGACGCCGAAGTGCTCGGCTGGGTTGAGCGTCATCATCTGGAGCGCCGTCAGCGGCGCCAGCCCCTGGGCGACGGCGTGGCGCAGCACCCGATCCATATGGCCTTCGTTGACCAGCGTCCCGGCGTGCGAGTCGTCGGTGCACAGGATGAAGCGGCGCGGGTCGAGGCCGGCCTCGGTGATCGCCTTGACCTGGGTCGCAACGTCGTACCAGGCCGAGCCGAGTCGCAGCATCGGGCGCAGGCCCTGGCGGGCGCGCAGAATCGCATCCTCGGCGCGTGTGCCCTCGTGGTCGTCGGCCGGGCCGCCGGCGGCGTAGCCGTGGAAGGCGATGCCCAGGTCGGGAGAGGCATAGTGCCCGCCCACGACGCGTCCGGCGCGCAGGGTCTCGGCGATTTCGGCATGCATGGCCGCGTCGGCGCCATAAACGGCCGGGAAGTTCATGACCTCGCCCAGCCCGATGATGCCCGGCCAGGTCATGGCCTCGCGGACCTCGTCGGGACCGATCTGTGCGCCGGGCGTTTCGAGCCCCGGAGCCGACGGCACGCACGACGGCATCTGCACCCAGACGTTGATCGGCTGGAGGGCGGCTTCGTCGACCATCAGCCGCACGCCCTTGAGCCCAAAGACGTTGGCGATCTCATGCGGGTCGACGAACATCCCGGTCGTGCCGCGCGGTGTGACTGCGCGGACGAATTCGGTCACTGTGACCATACCCGATTCGACGTGCATGTGCGCGTCGAGCAGGCCCGGGGTCAGGTACCGGCCGGCGGCCTCGATCACGCGGGTCTCTGTCCCGAGGGTGTGGCTCGCATCGGGGCCGATGAAAGCGATCCGCGAGCCGAGGATCGCGATGTCGGTGTCGGGGATGACCTCGCCTGTCTGCACACAGGCCCAGCGCCCGCCGCGGATCACCAGATCGGCCGGCAGGCGCCCCATCGCGCAGTCAACCAACTCGCGTGTAACGGCGTGCCAGGGTTGTCTGGGCGGCATTCGGTCACCTTTCCAGGAAGAGGGAGGCGCGTAGAGCGTGGAGCGAAAGCGTTGTAGGGTTCGCTCCTCGCTCCTCGCCCCTAGCTTCCCTCACCTACGCTGCGTACCTTTCCCAGGTCTTGACCGCCAGTTCTCGGCTGCGGGCCGTGATCTCGGCCTCGTCCAGGAAGAGCAGTTTGCGATCCTTCATCAAAAGCTTGCCGGCCGCAATCGTGGCCGTGACGGCCGACGGCTCGAAGCCGAACAGGATGTGCCAGGGCAGGTTGCCGGCCGTGAGCGGCGTGATCGGGTGGTAGTCGACGAGGATCACGTCGGCGTACGCGCCCGGCGTGAGCACGCCGACCGGCGCGGCCGGGAAGAACTGACCGGCGAGCGCAGCGTTGTTATCGATCGCCATGGNNGCCATGGCCGTGATCGTGTACCCGCCGGCCCGGCGCGGGTCGCGGTGGGCGGCTTTGTGATACAGATACGCGGCCTTCCACTCCTCCCACATCGCGTTCGAGAAGCCGTCGTTGCCCAGGCAGACCTTGATGCCCGAGCGCAGCAGCCCCTCGATCTCGGCCGCGCCGACCGCGTTGTTCATGTTCGACCGCGGCTGGTGCGTGACCCAGGTGCCTGTCTCACGCAGTAGGGCCGCCTCGCGGGCGTCGATGTGTACGCAGTGCGCGGCGATGCTCTGCGGGCCGAGGATGCCGTGGTTGTAGAGCCTGTCGACGGCGCGCAGCCCACTGCGCTTAACGCTGTCGTACTCATCGGCCTCGTGCTCGGCGACGTGGATGTGGAACCCGCCGGCGTGTTCGGCCCGGCAGGCGTCGAGTGTCTCGGCCGAGAGCGAGAGCGAGGCGTGCAGGCCAAAGGTGGCGGCCAGGTTCGGCCGACCTTGAACAGCCCTGACAAAACGTAGGTTCTCGTTGATCCCGGCGCGCATGCGTTCGGGGCCGTCGCGGTCGGTGACCTCGTAGCACAGACAGGCGCGCAGCCCGGCCTGGTCGACGGCGTCGGCGATCACGTCGAGTGAGCCGTCGATGGCATTGGGCGAGGCGTGATGGTCGATCAGCGTGGTGGTGCCGTGTTTGACGGCGTCGACCAGACAGACCAGGGCCGAGTACTTGACATCGTCGATTGTCAAGGCCTTGTCGAGCTTCCACCACAGCCGCTCGAGGATCTCGGGGAAGTCTTTGGGCGCGTCACCCGGGATCGCCATGCCGCGCGCGAAGGCGCCATAGAAATGCGTGTGCGCGCAGATATTGCCGGGCATGGCGTACTGGCCGCCGGCATCGAGCACCTCGGCCTCTGGATTCGCGGCGCGCATCGCTGCAGAGGGCCCGATCGCCGCAATCCTGTCGCCTTCGATCAGCAGCGCGTGATCGGGCAGGATCTGGTTGTTCTCGCCCCAGGTGATCAGAGTGGCGTTTGTGATGAGCATCATGGCACGATCCACGTCCCGGTCTCGCCCGCGAGCGCGCGGCCGATGTTCTCGGGGTTGGTGATCAGGGCCTGCTTGCCGCCGGCCTCGAGGTACCAGATGATGGCCTGGATCTTGGGCGCCATCGAGCCCTTGGCGAAGTGCTTGCCCTCGGCGAGCAGCGCCTTGGCCTCGGCGAGCGTGATCCTGTCGAGCCACTGCTGGTCGGGCTTGCCGTAGTTGAGCGCGACCTTCTCGACAGCCGTCGAGATCAGGAACAGATCGGCGTTGATCGAGCGCGCGAGCTGGCTGCTGGCGAAGTCCTTGTCGATCACGGCCGCGATGCCGTGGTAGTTGCCCTGTCCGTCGTCGACGACCGGGATGCCGCCGCCGCCGACCGTGATCACGACCACGCCCGAATTGAGCAGGGCTGTGACGGTATCGAGCTCGACGACTTCTTTGGGCAAAGGCGAGGCCACGACCCGGCGCCAGCCACGGCCGGCGTCCTCGACGACCGACCAGCCAAGCTCGCGCTCGCGGCGTTTGGCCTCGGCCTCATCCATGAAGCCGCCGATGGGTTTGCTGGGTTTGCTAAAAGCCGGATCGGCGCTGTCGACCAGCACCTGTGTGATCACCGTGGCGACGTTCTTCTTGATGCCCCGTTGGAACAACTCATTTTGCAGGGTCTGCTGCAGGGCATAGCCGATCGCGCCCTGGCTATCGGCGCCGCAGACATCGAGCGGCACTTCGTGCATGCCCTCGACGCGGGCCGCGATCTCAGACCGGCGCAGGATGAACCCGACCTGCGGGCCGTTGCCATGGCCGATGGCCACATCCCAGCCGGCCTCGATCATGTCGGCGATGTGCAGCGTGGTCTCCTTGGCGGCCTGGTATTGGTCTTCGACGGTCTGGTGCTTGTTGTCTTTGATCAGCGAGTTTCCACCGATGGCGACGACGGCGACCTTCTTCTCGGCCATGACCTGTTCTCCCGTAGAAACGTGAGGTGAGGCACGACGTGCATTGTCTGCACCCCGCGCCTCACCTCACGCGATGTTTCAGCCCATCGTGAGGGCCATCACGGCCTTCTGGGCGTGCAGACGGTTCTCGGCCTCGTCATACACAACCGAGTGCGGGCCGTCGATGACCTCGTCAGTCACCTCGAGGCCGCGATCGGCGGGCAGACAGTGCATGTAGATCGAGTCGTCCTTGGTCAGGTCCATCCGGCGCTGATCCGTGATCCACGACTTGTACTTGTCGATCAGGGCCTTGCCCTCTTCTTTGCCTGTGGTGGTCAGCAGCGGGCCCCACGACTTCGGGTAGACGACGTCGGCGTCCTTGAAAGCCTCGTCCATGTTGTCGGTGACCTCGAAGCCGACCTTGTACTTGCGGGCGTTCTCGCGCGCCATGTCCATGATCTCGGGCATGAGCTTGAACTCCGGCGGGTGCGCCAGGACGACGTCGCAGCCAAAGCGCGTCATCTGCAGGATCAGCGACTGCGGCATCGAGATCGGCTTGCTGTACGAGGCCGCGTAGGCCCACGAGACAACGACCTTCTTCTTGCGCAGATCGCGGCCCTTCTTCTCGATGACCGTCATGATGTCGGCCAGACACTGGAAGGGGTGGTAGACGTCGCACTGCATGTTGAGGACCGGTGCGCGGCTGGCCTTGGCGACTTCGTTCTGATAGGTGTTGCCGAAGCCCCAATCGCATTGGCGAATCGCCAGGCCGTCGTAGTAGCGCCCGAGGATCTCGCCGATCTCCTTAGCGGTGTCGCCGTGCGAGATCTGGGTGGTCTCCGAGTCGATGAACGCGGCGTGGCCGCCGAGTTGGGCCATGCCGGCTTCAAACGACCCGCGCGTGCGGGTGCTTGTGAAAAAGAACAGCATCGCCAGGGTCTTGTCGCGCAGCAGCGCGTGCGACTCGCCGAGCGCGCGCTTGCGCTTGAGATCCCAGGCGACCTCAAGCACGGTCTCGACTTCTTCTTTGCTGAAGTCGAGGTCGCTGATGAAGTCGCGGCCGCGGAAATTGGTTTGCATGAACGTATCTCCTTGCAAATGATCCCGCCACGGGCGAGCTACGCGCCCGCGGCGTTTGGGTTTAGCCCTTGAGAAGCCCGGGCAACAGGGCGTAGAACTCGGTTGCCTTGACGACGTCGTCGAGCGAGACCGAGTCGTTGACGGTGTGGGCGGTCACCTCGTCGCCGGGGCCGAAGCCGATCGACGGGATGCCGGCCTTGCCGGCCCAGTAGATGCCGTTGGTCGAGAAGTTCCACTTGCCGGGCGCGGCCTCGGGTAGGCCGATGGCGGACCGCGCCTCGACGCCGGCCTTGACCAGCGGGTGATCCTCGGGGTAGGCCCAGGCCGGGAAGTACTTGTCGACCGGGAAGACAAAGCCCGTGTACGACGGCTCGTCGTAGAACATCTCCTCGACCGTGACCGAATCGCGGTGCTCGGGCGTGATCAGATCGCGCACCTGCTGGATGGCCGCGTTCTTGTCTTCGCCAAAGGTCAGGCGGCGGTCGATGTAGAGCACGGCCTCGTCGGGCACGGCGTTGATCGACGGTGTTTTCACGTGCAGGTCGCTGCACGTGATCTTGCCGTGGCCCAGAAACTCGTGGTCGCCGAGCTTGGGCTCGAGGTCGCGCACGCCTGCGATGACCGAGAGCAGCTTATAGAGCGCGTTGTCGCCCAGGTGGTTGCTGGCGGCATGGGCGCTCTTGCCCTTGGCCACGACCTTGATCTCGACGCGGCCTTTGTGCCCGCGGTAGACGAGCATGCGGGTCGGCTCGCCGATCACGACGAAGTCGGGCCTCACTTTGGGGTCGACCTCGACAAACGTGTTCGGGGCGATGCCGTCGCACCACTCCTCCATGTTGCCGAAGTAGTAGGCCGTCCAGCCGTCGAGCAGGCCGAGGTCGCGGGCCAGCGCGAGGCCGTAGATCATGCCCGGCGTGCTGCCCTTCTCGTCGCAGGCGCCACGGGCGTAGAGCACGCCGTCCTCGACTTTGCCGACAAACGGGTCCCAGCCCCAGGCGGCCGGGTCGCCGATGCCGACCGTGTCGATGTGCGAGTCGTAGACGAGCACGCGTGGGCCGTTGCCGATGCGCCCGATCGTGTTGCCCATCTTGTCGAAGCGGACCTCGTCGTAGCCGAGCTTCTTCATCTCGGCCTGAATGCGCTCGCCGACCGGCCCGATCTGCGACTCCATCGAGGGGATGGCGCAGATCTCGCGCATGAACTGGATGATCGTGTCGCGCTTGGCCGCGACCTGTGTCTGGATTTCGGAGACGGGTAGGGTCATGGTGTCCTCGGACGACGACGGACCGTCACATCGTGGCAAACGTGTCCATCATCAGATACGGATCCGACATGGGATACAAGATCGGGCAGGTCGCGCCACGCTTGATGTATTCCTGAACTTTGGCGCGAGCCTCATCCGGCGTGCCGGTGGCCGAGATCTTGAGCACGAACTCATCGGGCACGAACTGCATGGCCTCGTGGATCTGTTCCTTGGTCGCCGGCCAGCCGAGGATCGACTGGACTTTCTTGACCACATCTTCGCCGACGCCCGAGGCCTTGGCGATGTGCGGCTGCTGGGCCAGGTACTGCGTGAGCAGCACCTTGGCGGCCTCGATGGCCTTCTTGCGATCATTGTCGACCGAGCACACCACGAGCTGTGGGCGGTCGAGATCCTCGACGCGGCGTCCGGCCTTCTTTGCGCCCTTGTCGAGCAACTCCATGGCCTTGTCGTTGTACTCCGGCGGCACGCAGTAGTTGAGCACGCAGCCATCGGAGATCTCGCCGGTCATCTCCATCATCAGGTCGCCTGTGGCGCCGATCATGATCGGTACGTTGCGCGGCTCGCGGCGGCCATGAACGACGTCGAGCTCGATGCCCTTGACCTTGTGGAACTCGCCGTCGAAGGTGACGTTTTCCATCCGCAGTAGTCGGCGCATGACCTCGATCGTCTCGCGCATCGCCAGCAGCGGCTTGCGGCGCTGAATGCCGACGTTCGCGGCCAGCGGGTCCCACCAGGCACCGATGCCGCAGATCACGCGGTCGGGGGCGAGGTCGTCGAGCGTCAGGAAGGTCGCGGCCAACAGACCAATGTTGCGCGTCCAGTTGTTGATCACGCCCGAGCCGACCTTGATGCGTTTGGTCGAGGCCGCGAACGCCGCCATCGGCACGATCGCGTCGCGCACCAGCCGGCTCTCGGCCTGCCAGACCGCCTCGAAGCCTTTGGCCTCGGCGTATTGCGCGTACTTGATCCCGTCTTGAAGCGAATGCGCATCCTGCAGGTACAGTGCCACGCGTTGGGTCATCCTGGTTTCCTCCAAGTGTAGGGGCGAGGTGGTCGGTGGCCGCGGGCTAAGCCCGACGTCAACCTACAGCCGCGCCCAGATCGTTAGGCGCGCAGTTCTTTGATGCGCTTGTCCATTTCGGGAATGAGCGCCTGATGGGATTCCCACCAGGCCGGATCCTTCTGGGCGTCGAGCTCTTCGACGGTCTTGCCCTGCTGCTCGACCCAGGTGTAGTACTTCAGGTTGTGCCACTGGCGGCGCATGTCGGGCGTGCCGTCCTTGATCCAGTCGGTCTTCTGCCCATGGAACAGCCCGTCGACGTAGTTTTGGGCGCGGGCGTCGTCGATGGCGCCATAGGTCTGGGCCATCGCGTCCATCACCGAGTGGTAGCGATCGATGGCATCGGTGCAGATGGTGACGATCACGTCTTTCTTGCCGAGCTGATAGTGCTTGGCGGTCTTGATCGCGCCATAGAGGTTGCACACGCCTGAGATCCCGAAGATGGTGCCCATGCGCTCGGCGAGGCCGGTGTCGACGCCGTAGTGTTCAACGAGCGCGGCCTGGCCGGCCTCGGTGGTCAACACCTGGAGGCCCTTCTTGCACTCGATGTCGTCGAGGCACATGATCGCGTCCATGTTGAGGACGTTGTGGATCCAGGTGACGTGCTTGTCGCCGATGCCCTGAATGTCGTGGCCACCGTAGCCGTTGTTGTAAAGCGTCGGGCACTGCGTGGGCTCGAGGCCGATGATCCGGCAGCCGCTGAAGGCCTGCTTGAGCCGATCGCCGGCCGCGATCGTGCCCGCGCTGCCCATGGCCGAACAGAACGCCGAGATCGAGCCGTCGCCGACGCCGCGCGCCTTGAGCTCGGCCGCCAGCTCGACGATGGTGTTCCCGGTCACGTGGTAGTGGAACCGGTAGTTGCCCATGACCTCGAACTGATTGAGGATGCGGATATTCGGGTCGCGGCGCAGCTCCCAGGTCTTATCGTAGATCTCTTTGACGTTCGACTCGACGCCCACGGTCTTGATCACATGCCCGCCGTAGGTCTCGATCTTGTCAAAGCGCTCCTGGCTCATGCCCTCGGGCAGCACGATGATCGATTTCGCGCCGACTCGACCGCCGACCCAGGCGCCGCCGATGCCATAGTTGCCGGTGCTCGGCCAGACGACCGTGTGCTGGTTGACGTCCACCCGTCCAAACACGATTTCCTCTGCCAGCACCGAGTACGCCGCCCCCACCTTGTGCGCTCCGCTCGGGAAGTCTCGGCCGTAGAGCACCACGATCTCGGCGTCGACGCCCGTCAGGCCCTTGGGCAGGATCTCGTATTTAATCGAGTTGTCCGGCCCGCGCCAGGTGATGTTGTACAAATTGACCGGATCGAGCGGCGCCCCGTGCAGGGCTTCGACCGCGCGCTGGCGCACAGCCGAATCGATCGCGCTGGGATGGAGCATTTCTTCAAAGGTCGGTCCGAGGATGGGTTGCGTCATGGCAAAGATGTCCGAATTCCTGAGGGTTAATCCGCATGGCGGGTGCCCGCCATCATCAATCCAAGTGATTCCGCTGTCGCAGTCGCCGCGTCGACCACGCCCATCAGCCGGCCCTCGAAAATCACGGCGATCCGGTCGGAAAGCGCGCGGATCTCATCGAGGTCCTCGGAGATGAGCAGCGTGGCCGTGCCTGAGGCGCGTTGCTCGAGCAAACGATGGTGGATGTATTCGCTGGCGCCGATATCGACGCCGCGTGTGGGCTGTGCCGCGATCACGACCGTTGGTTTTCGGCACAGTTCGCGCGCCAGGATCAGCTTCTGAATGTTGCCGCCCGACAGGTTTTTGACAGGTGTGTCGGCGGTCGGCGTTTTGACCGCGTAGTCGGCGATCAGTTGCTGCGTGTGCGCCGCGATCGTCTTGAAATCGAGCAGGGTTTGATGCGAGTACGGCGCGTGGCCATGGTCGCACAGGATCGCGTTTTCGAGCACGCTGAAATCCTTGATCACGCCGGTGCGCATCCGCTCCTCCGGGATCGCACACTGACCGGCGGCGATCCGCTCAGCCGGTGAGGCATGCGTCACGTCCTTGCCGTTGAGCGTCACGGCGCCCTTGCTCGGTTTACGCAGCCCGGTGAGCACCTCGGCGAGCTCGCGCTGTCCGTTGCCAGACACGCCGGCCAGGCCGACGATCTCGCCGGCGCGCACGCTGAGCGTGAAGTCGCGGACCGCATCGGTGCCGCGATCGCCGACCGTCCACAGGCCGTCGATCTTGAGCCGTTCCTCGCCGGGCTTGGCCGGCGGGCGATCGTATTGCAGCAAGACCTCGCGCCCGACCATCAGGCGCGCAAGGTCGGCGCGGGTCATCTCGGTCGTCGGGTAGGTGCCGACCATACGTCCGTCGCGTAACACGGTCACGCGGTTGCTCAACGCCAGCACCTCGTGGAGTTTGTGCGAAATGAAGATCAGGGCATGGCCATCGGCGGCCATCTGGCGCAGCGTGACGAAGAGTTCTTCGGCCTCCTGCGGCGTGAGCACAGCGGTCGGCTCGTCGAGCACGAGCAGCGAGGCCCCGCGGTAAAGCGCTTTCAGGATCTCGACCCGTTGTTGCTCGCCGACCGAGAGTTGCCAGACGACGGCGCTCGGGTCGACCTTGAGACCGTAGCGCTCAGCCAATGCGCGGATGCGTTCGGCGACGCGGTCGAGGTCGAGCCTGGCCCCGCGCGACGACGGCAACCCAAGCGCGACGTTCTCGGCGACGGTCAGCGACGAGACGAGCATGAAGTGCTGGTGGATCATGCCGACGCCGGCCTTGATCGCGTCCGACGGCGAATGAAAGACCCGCGGCTGTCCATCGATGATGATCTGGCCCGAATCGGGTCGGTACAACCCGTAGAGCTGGCGCATCAACGTGCTCTTGCCGGCGCCGTTCTCGCCGAGCAGGGCATGCACCTCGCCGGCGCGCACGTCGAAGCTCACGCCGTCATTGGCCAACACGCCCGGGAAGCGCTTGACGATGTCGACCATGCGAAGTTCGCGAAGGGCAGTGCGAGTAGGGTTCATAGGTGTCAGGTATCAGGTGTCAGGCGTCAGTTGTCGGGTGTCGGCCATCACAGGCGTCAGGTATCAGGCGCCGGAGGCCGCAGGGCCCTGACGCCTGATACCTGACGCCTGACGCCGACTACGGCAACGGCTTCACCGAACCATCCTGGATGCCCGCGATCGCGGCGTCGGCGGCTGCCAAGGCCTCGGCCGGGACCTCGATGGCGTCGTTATAGGCGATCACCAGGCCGCCGTTCTTGAAGGTCAGGGTGTAGGCCTTGCCGCCCATCACGCCCGCCTGATGGCTGGCGATCATGTCCTTGATGATGCCCGTCCAGTCATAGACCTGGCTGGCCACCACGGCCTCGGGCGCAAGCGACGTCTGTTCCCACTGCGTGCCGAACCAGAACGCGCCCTTGTCTTTAGCGACGCCGATCGCGCCGACCACAGACTGCGACGAGCCGGTGAGCATATCGGCACCGGCCGCCACGTGGGTCTCGGCCGCCGCGGCCATCAGCGACACATCCGAGAACGAACCGGTGTACGAGACGTTGACCTGCGTGCCGGCCTTGGCGTTCTCGGCTCCGAACTTGAAGCCGTCGACGTACAGCTTGGCGTCGCCGGCCTCGACCGGTCCGCTCACGCCGATCACGCCCGACTCCGACATCAGCGCCGCCAACGTGCCGAGCACGTAGCCGCCCTGCTGGGCCTCGGCCTGATAGGCGAAGACGTTCGAGATGCCCTCGGCCTGGAAGGTGTTTGTCGCGGTGCCCCAGGCGAAGCTTGTCTCCGGGAAATCGGGCGCCAGTTGCGACAGCGAGGTGCCGTACTGCGTGCCATGTGCGATCACAAGGTCGTAGCCCTGGCTCGCATAGTCGCGCAGCGCGGCGGCCGCATCGGGCACGTTGAACATGCTCTCGGAGTACGCGATCTCGAGCGCACCCTCTCCGCCCATTTCCTCTTGGACAGCGACCAACCCGGCGCCGCGGCCGGTGCGCATGCGGCCAGCAACAGCGCGGTCGCAGCGGCCCAGCGGATGCGATTCGACAACGTAGTCATAGCTCTCTCACTCCTGAAATAAGTTGCGTCGACCCCATCGTGAGTGCCTGTCCCTTTATGACAGGCGTGGGTGCGTCAGCATCCTGGCGGACACGGTTCACGTCGCTTCCCCTCTCCTTTCCAGCCCTACGCCTCCCCCCGTTCGAACGGCTTGGTCAGCGCCGCCGGTTGGTCGGAGCGCCGCACCGCAAACGTCAGGGCCAGGATCGTCAACAGGTAAGGCATCATCACTGCGATATCGGAAGGGATGTTGATGTCCTTGACCTGAATCCACAACTGCAAAGCCTGGACGAAGCTGAAGAGCAGCGCGCCGCCCAGCACGCCCCAGGGCTTCCACCCGCCGAAGTACACAAGCGCCACGGCGATGAAGCCCTGGCCGTTGGTCATGTTCTCCTGAAAGAGGTTGATCAGCGCGATCGACAGCGAGGCCCCGGCAATGCCCGCGAACATCCCGCCGACGCTGACCATCAAGTACCGGATCTTCATCACGCTGACGCCAAGCGAGTCGGCCGCGGCCGGGTTCTGGCCCACGGCCCGGATCTTCAGACCCAGGGTCGTCCCATTGAGCACCCAGTGGGCCACAGGCACAAGCAGGAAGGCCAGATAGACCAGGATGCTGTGATTGAACATTTGCTCGCCGATCAGGGGGATATCGGCCAGGATCGGGATCCGGATCGGCTTGAAGCCCGAAATCGATTGGACGCCGCCCATGGTGGTCTTAAAAAGCAGGGTCGAGAGTCCAAGCCCGAACAGGTGCAGGCCGATGCCGCTGATGCCCTGGACGGCGCGCAGCGTCACGCTGATATAGGCCATCATCAGACCCATCGCTGCTCCGACCAGCGCGGCAGCGCCAAGGCCCAACCACAAATTCTCGGTGCGCCAGGCCACAAAGAAGGCTGCGTAAGCGCCCATCAGCATGATGCCCTCGACGCCGAGGTTGAGCACACCGGCGCGTTGCGAGAGCGCCTCGCCGATTGCGGCGTAGAGGTACGGGGTCGCCAGGCGGATGCCTGAGTAGAGGATGCCGAGAAGGACGGGGAGGGTGAACAACTCACTCATGGGTCTGGGCCCTCGCCGCGCGCTTGCGCATAATGTAGTCGCTTCCGACCACGAATAGCACCACAAGGCCCAACAGCGCCACGATCAAGGCGTCCGGCACCTGCACGGTGCGCTGCATCTTGTCGCCGCCGACCAGCAGCCCGCCGAACAACACCGAGGCCGGGATCGCGCCGAGCGGGTGCAGCTTGCCGAAGAGCGCGGCCACGATGCCCGAGAAGCCATAGCCGCCCGAGAGCCCCTCGACCATGCGGTGTTGCACGCCTAACACCTCGACCGCGCCGGCCAGACCCGCGAAAGCCCCACCCAGGATCAACGCCAGCATCTGATAGCGCTTGACCGGGATGCCGGCATAGCGCGCCGCGTCGGGGTTTAGCCCGACCGCGCGAATGCGATAGCCGATCGTGGTTCGCCAGAGCAGGAAGAAGACGCCGATCGCCGCGATCACGGCCAGGATCGAGCCTGCATGTAACAGGGTCCGTGGCACGAGTCGCACCAGATACGACTCGGCCGGCAGCAGCGCCGACTGCGCGATGCGTGTGCCGGCCTCGATCTCCTTCGGGTCGATCATCGGCCCACGCAGCAGGAAGTTGGCCAGTTGCAGCGCGATCTGATTCATCATGATCGTGCTGAGGATCTCGTTGACTCCGAGCTGGGCCTTGAGCGCGCCCGGCACGGCGCCCCACAGCGCGCCGGCCAACGTGCCGGCGATCAGGGCCGCCAGCAACAACAACACACCGGGGAGGGGAAGGTACAGGGCCGCGGCCGTCGCCGCGAGCGCGCCGACAATCAGCTGGCCCTCACCGCCGATGTTGATCACGCCGCCGCGAAACGCGATCGTCACGCCCAGGCCGACGAGGAGCAGTGGGGTGGCCACCACAAGCGTCTGCGTGAAGCCCGAAACGCTGCCAAAGGCGCCCTCTGCCATCGCGGTGTACGCCCGCACCGGGTCGGCGCCGAGTATCACAAGCACCACGGCTCCGATGACAAGCGCCAGGAGCACGGCCCCCACCGGCACCAACGCGCCCTGCCAGCTTTGCCAGGCGCGCGAAGCACCGCTCGCCGCAGTTCGCGGCGCCGTCGAGGTCGTTTCGGACATCGGACCCCCTCTCATAAAAGGTGTCTGGCGTCAGGCGTCAGGCGTCAGTTTCCCAGGCAATGGCATGCCTATCGCTGACGGCTGACGCCCGAGACCTGTAACCTTTTTTCAGCCCGTGCGGTTCCCCGATTTCAACGCCCGCAACAGGCTGTCTTGATCGACGGGCAGCTTATGGAGCCGCACGCCGCATGCGTTGTACACCGCGTTCGAGATCGCGGCCAACGTTGGAATACTGGCGATCTCGCCGACGCCCTTGGCCCCGTAGGGTCCCGTAGATGCGGCATCCTCGACGATGAACGACGTGATCGGCGGCGCGTGCTTGATGCTCGGCATTTTGTAGCGCGCCAAGACGTCGGTGAAGACGATGCCGTCTTCGACGATGAACTCCTCGGTCATGGCGTGGCCCAGGCCCATCACCATGCCGCCCTCGATCTGGCCCTGCAGGGCCAGCGGATTGATCGCGCGCCCGATGTCGTGCGCGGCCACCATCTGCAACACCTTGACCTCGCCGGTGTCGAGGTCGACCTCGACCTCGGCCGCCTGCGCGGCATACGAAAACGCGAAGTGCATGTCGCCGCCCGTGCCGAGCGGCTGGGTCTTGGGCGCCCAGTACTCGTAAGTGGCCTTGGGCTCGCGGCCCTCACGCTTGAAGATCTGGGCGACCTCGCTCATCGGCAGGCTGTGGCCATTGACGCGCGCCAGGCCTTCCTCGAAGCGGATGTTTTGTGGGGGCTGATCGTACAACTCGCTCAGCGTGGCCTCGATCGCGTTGCGCAAGGTCCGCGCCGCCATCCGCGCCGCATTGCCGGTGACAAAGGTCTGGCGCGAGGCCGTGGTCGGCCCGCCATCGGGCGTCAGATCGGTATCCGAGAGCAGGACGCGCACGTCTTCGTACTTCATCCCGAGCTCTTCGGCCGCCGCCATCGCCACGACCCCGACCAGGCCCTGGCCGATCTCGGCCGCGCTCGTGCGCACCTGCACCGTGCCGTCGTGATAGAGCTCGACCTCGGCCGACGACTTGTCGGGGGCGCCGCCGCCCAGGCCCGTGTTCTTGTAGCCGACGGCCAGACCCCAGGCCCGGCGCTTGTTCTTCGAGGCAGGCTGGGTCGCCTCTTTGCGCTTCTCGACCTCGGCCGACACCAGCTCCAGACACCGGCCCAGCCCGACGCTCTCGCGCAGGGTCTGGCCGGTATTGGTCACGGTTCCGACCCGGTGCAGGTTCTTGCGCCGCAGCTCGACGGGGTCGATGCCGAGGCGCTCGGCGAGCATATCCATCACGCTCTCGACCGCAAATGCCGACTGCAGCACGCCAAAGCCGCGGAACGCGCCGGCCGGCGGGTTGTTGGTGTACATGGCATAGCAGTCGGCCTTGACGTTCTGCACTTCGTACGGCCCGGCCGAGTGCGTGGTCGCGCGGGTCATGACCTTCTCGCCCAGCGAGGCGTACGCGCCGCTGTCGCCGTACAGGATGGTCTCGACGGCCGTGAGCGTGCCGTCGGTCTTGGCTCCGACCTTGACCGTGATCTGCGTGGCGTGGCGCTTGGGGTGGAAGATCAGGCTCTCGTGCCGATCGTAGAGCATCTTGACCGGTCGCCCCGTGACCTTGGTGAGCAGCGCCACATGGATCTGGCCGGCGATGTCTTCCTTGCCGCCAAAGCCGCCGCCGATCAGCGCGCCCTTGATCCGCACCTGGTCGTCTGACACGCCCAGACAGCGCGCCACCTGGCTCCGATCCTGATACGGGATCTGCGAGCCGACGATGATCTCGAAACGCCCGTCCTCGTCGATCCGGCCGATCGAGCACTCGGGCTCGAGGAAGGCGTGGTCGTAGGCCGGCGTATGGAAGGTCTCTTCGAGGATGACGTCGGCCTCGGCGAAGCCCTGGTCCATGTCACCCTTGCGGACCTTGATGTGCTTGAGGAGGTTGCCGCTCTCCATCACAAGCGGTGCATCGGGTTGATGCGCCTGCACCGGATCGCTGACCACGGGCAGGGGCTCGTACTCGACTTCGATCAGGGCCAGCGCCGCCGACGCGATCTCGCGGGTGTCGGCGGCCACGATCGCGACCGGGTCGCCGATGTACCGCACCTTGTCGACCGCCAGCGCCGGCCAATCCTGGATCACAAGGCCGTGGTTCTTCTCGCCCGGGATGTCGTCGGCGGTGAGCACGGCATGCACGCCCGGCAGCGCCTTGGCCTTCGCGGTGTCGATCTTGAGGATCCTGGCGTGCGGATACTTCGCGCGCAACGTGCGCGCATGCAGCATGCCCGGGAAGTTGAAGTCGTCGCTGTACAGCGCCTTGCCGGTCACTTTGAGCACCGCATCGGGCCGCGGGAACGGCCGACCGATGACGTTGAGCGGCGCCAGGGTCTCGGGCAGCGCGGGCAGGTGGTTCTGCTTCTCGCCCTCGCGGATCTGTTTGGCCGCCGACTGGATCGCGTGCGTGATGAACGAGTAGCCGGCGCAGCGACAAAGCGTGTCCTTGAGCGCCACCTTGATATCGTGGTCGGTCGGGTCGGGGTTTGTGTCGATCAGGCCCTTGGCGGTCATGATCACGCCCGGGATGCAGTAGCCGCACTGCGGGGCGCCGCCCTCGACAAAGGCCTCCTGCAACGGGTGAAGCTTCTCGCCCTCGGCGAGGCCCTCGATCGTCTCGACCGACGCACCTTCGGCGCGCAACGCCGGGTAGATGCACGACACGACCGGCGTGCCGTTGACGAGCACGGTGCAGATGCCGCACTCGGCCTCATTGCAGCCGATCTTGGTGCCGGTCAGGCCGAGCCTGTTGCGCAGCACCTCGGCCAGATACTCATGGTCTTCAACCTCGACTTGCGTCGCCGCGCCGTTGACGGTGAATGACAGGGTCTTCATCGCGCTCATCCTTCCCCGATGCCTTCGGGCGTGACGTGTCCGGTGGTCGCGCGTCGCACAGCGAGCGGCAGAGCACGCGCCAGCAATGGCAGGATTAGCTCGGTGCGGTATTCGGCTGTCGCACGGTGCGGGCTGGTGCGCAACTTCGCATCGGCCAGCACCTGTTCGGCGACAGCCGGGAGGAGCTCGGTTGAGAAGGCCTTACCGGCCAGGAAGGCCTCGGCCTGCGCGGCGCGCAACGGCCGCGGCCCGGCCGGGCCAAGCGCGATCCGTGTTGCAGCGATCAATCCGTCGACCACGTTGACCCAGACGCCCAGGCCCAGGATCGGCAGCGCCACGCCCTGTGGGCGCATGATGCGCTTGAACGCTGAGCCCTCGCCTGCCGCGTGTGGCTTGAGGCGGAAGCGCGTGATCATCTCGGCCGTGTGGTTGAGCGCCGACTTGCCCGGCCCGACATACAGCGAATCGATCGGGCGCCACGCGCGGCCCTGCGGCCCGGCCACTTCGGCTTCGGCGGCGAGCGCCACGAGCGATAGTGTTCCGTCGCCGGCGGGCAGGGCGTGGGCGACGTTGCCGCCCAGGGTGGCGACGTTGCGGACTTGCGGGCCGCCGATCACGCCGCACGACTCGACCAGGCTGGTGGCCTTCTGCGTCAACAGCGCCGAGTGCGTGATCGCGGTGTGCGTCACGCCAGCGCCGATGAGGATATAACCGTCGGCCTCTTCGATGGCGCGGATTTCCTGGATCTGGGTGATGTCGACGACGGCGGCGACGGGTGAGGTGCGACCCTGCTGCATCTCGAGCAGCAAGTCGGTGCCGCCGGCGAGGATGCGGGCACGCCCCGCATAGTGGGCGAGGTTGTCGATGGCCTGATCGACGGTCGATGGCCGGTGATAGTGTTCCCAGAGCGGCACAGCCCATTCTCCTTGAATAAGAATGGTCCGTGGCACTTTTCGACGGGCCTTACGCCCGACGCCGACCGGGCAACCTGTCGGGTGACGATCCCCGACTGCGCCTGGAACGACCGCGTGACCGGGATGGTTCGTATTCTACACGCGCGTCTCAGCGTGGGCAATCACACGATGGGTGACGTTGCGGGCAGAACACTCTCGATTGTTCTGGTGCGATCGGGTCGAATTATGGGCATGCATACCCCGGTCAGGTAGTGACAGAAGTCAGGCGTCCGTCACGACCAACGGCGTCCGGCTCATGCGAGGCTCGGACGCTGTTGGTCGCTGTGCCGCACCGAAGGGCCTTACACACCGGATTCCGTCGAGGCGGGCGCGCGCGCAACGGACGGTCGGTTGACAAACGCGGCCCAGAGCAACCACAGCCCCGCCAGGGTGAAACCGGTACCGAGCACGACCCCGGCCGCCTGCCAGAGCAGAAGCGCGAGCAACACAAGGCCAACGCCGGCCGTGCCGAAGATCAGCATCAGGATCCCGCCCGCCAGGCGCAGACCTGCTTGACGCTTGACGAAGCCGATGACCAGCAGCGTCAGCCCCAGAGCCAGCGGCAGCAAGGCCCAAAGCCCGGCCCACATCCACCACCAACCGGTCAGGGCGGTCAGTTGCAGCCCGGCCGCCAAAGCCAGCGTCAGCGCCGCCGGCACCGCCAGCCAGATGTTCCGCAGAAAGGCCCCGAGCAGACCGAAGCCAATCGCCAGCGCGACGAGGATCATGGGCCAGAAGCGCGACCAGATGAACCCGGGCGTCACAAGTTGGCTCGCGAGCAAGAGCACGCTCACGGCCAGGATCGGCATCCCCGGGATGAACAGGCCCGCCAGGCCGGGTTGGCGCGGATTGAAGAAGGGCGGGAGCACGAACAACAGCGCCACGATGGCGACGGTCGCCGGCGCGAGCCGCCAGGCGGCCAGGTCGAGCCCCATGGCCGCTGCCAGGACGTTGTAGGCCGACAACAGCCCGCCGGCGATGATCAGGAACAAACCGCTGATGAATGAGAATTTGTGGGTCATAGGTGCGCCTCCGTAACGCGCCTCCACCGTAGCAGAGCGGCGTGCGGCGCACCCGACGCGCAGCTATCAGCAACCTATCGAACAGCCAGGAAGGCGCCGATGATCGCGACTGCGCAGAGCGCCCCGGTCAGCACGACCAGACCGGCGTTGAGGCGGGCGACCGACCGCGGCGGATCGCGGCGCGCCAGCGCATAGCCGGAGAGGATCGCGGTCGGCGTGGCGGCGACGGCGAAGACCCACCACCACCAGGCCTGCCAGTCGCCCGACAGGCCATAGTAGAGGCTGGGCAGCCCGACGGCCAGCGTGATGCCGATCGGCGTCAGCATCCCTGTGCCCCGGCGGGCCCAGGCGATCAGGCTGAAGAAGAAGGCCAGCCACAGGATCTCGAACGGCCAGAGCCTGCTGATGATCGCCGGGAAACTTCCGAGCATGCCCGCGAACCCGATGCTCAGCAGATTGGCCAGGAAGAGTGTCGCGAGCCCGGCGAACACGGCCGGCCCGGTCCGCGAGGGCTGCGCACGGCCGGCCCCCTGAGCCAACGGCGTCTCGGTGGCGGCATCCTGCCGCGCAAGCCCGACGAAGCCGTGCCGGGCCTCCCCCGAGATCACGGCCGGGAGCTCGCGCTCAGGGAGGTCGACACGCTCGGGAAGGGCCAGGCCGCACTGAACAGCGGCCGCGCGCAGCGCTTCGGCCAGCGCTGCCGCGTCGGTCGGCCGATCGGTCGGCGCCTTGGCGAGCGCCCACGCGATCACGTCCGCGATCGGTGGCGGGAGGTCGGAGTTGAGCGAGCGCGGATCTGGCAACGGCTCCTGGACGTGCTTCATCAACGTGCCGAGCGGGGTGTCGCCCTCGAAAGGCACGCGCCCGGTGGTCAACTCGAACAGAATGATGCCGATGGCGTAGAGATCGCTGGCGATGCTGACCTCGCCGCGCAGTCCCTGTTCGGGCGCCATGTAGGCCAGGGTCCCGAGCATCTCGCCTGTGGCGGTGTGCGCGGCATCGCCAGCCACCCGTGCGATCCCGAAATCCGACAGCACGGCGCGGCCGCGATCGGTCAGCAGGATGTTGCTTGGCTTGAGGTCGCGGTGGATGATTCCGGCCGCGTGCGCGTGGCCAAGGCCGTCGAGGGCGTCGAGCGTGATTCGGAGCACCTCGGCCAGAGCTGGCCGTTCATCGCGGGCCGTGGCTGCGGCGGCCCAGTCGCGCACCGAGCCGCCCTCCATCAGTTCCATCACCAGATATGGCTGCCCGTCGACCACGTCGAAGTCGAGGACATGGATGACGTGCGGATGGCGCAAACGGGCAGCGGCCTGGGCCTCGCGTCGGAACCGGTCGGCCGCTTCGCCGCCGTCGACCAGTTCGCGACGCAGCACCTTGACGGCGGCCGGGCGGTTCAGGCGCGTATGTACCGCCCGATACACCATCGACATGCCGCCCGCGCCAAGCTGGGCCACGATGCGATAGGGCCCGACCACGCGATCGAGGAAGGGATCTGGGATCATGCGCCGGGTATTGTAAGGCCGGTTGCGGGAACCCGTCAGCGCCCGGAGAGTGCGGCGCTCACCACGAGAGCCAGGCCCGCGGCCAGGATCGGGAGCGGCATCTGCCAGGCCCAGTGCAGACCCAGGAACTGGCCGATTGCGGCGGCGCAGAAGACGGCGCCGAGCGCGAGCAGGACGCTGGCGCTGGCGATCGAGCCGCTGCGGGTCACCCGGTTGGTCAGCAGCAGCCACCCAAGCGCGCGCAGCGCGACAGCGCCAGGCGCCGCTGTGCTGCGCAGAAAGACCGCGAGCGCGCCCGCGATCGCAACGAGGCCCGGCGCGAGGATGAAGAAACCCCACCAGGCGAAGCGTCCAAAGCGCTCGCCGAGATCATAGTAGCCAAGCTGTTGGCCGAGGAAGACCAGACCGAGCGCCACGAGCGTCAGCCCGATCGACCCAATGAAGCGAGCCCAGCCAAACGCGGCGCTGCCGGCCGGCCGGCGCGTCAGGCTGTTGAGCAGCAGCGCCGACCCGGGAACCATCAGCATGAGGGTCCAGGCATAGCGCCAGTTCAGGCCGAGCGCGAAGATCAGGCCCACAGTCGCCACGATGGCGCCCAGGCTGAGGTTGACCCGCACGTTCCAATCGGAAAGCCGCGGCGGTCGGCCATACGAGATCGCGGCCATCAAGACGAAGATCACGGCCGGCAAGAAGATGAAGACCGACCACCAGTTGGTCGACTGGAACCCGAGCGCTGCGGCGCAGGTCAGGGCGCCGAGGCTGAGCAGCAGCAGGCCGTTCCAGCGCAGCCAATGTCGTCCGGTATCGGGGTGGGGGGTAGAGGATTCGGTCATGATCGGCCCTTTCGTGAGCGATGGCAGTCGTTTCACGATAGGCCGGTTGCGGTGTCGACACCGGGCGGCTGCCTAACAACCCGCTATCAAATCGCGCCAGTGCGCCTAACCACTCTTCAATCGATAGCCGTGGCCGCGCACCGTCTCGATGAGATCCGTGGCGCCGCCGTCGGGGCTGAGGCGCACGCGCAGCCGGCGCATGAGGTTCTCGATCTGATAGTCGTTGGCCTCGGCCTTGTAGTCGGGCCAGACGGCGCGCCCGATCTCGGCCTTGGCACAGACCATGCCGCGGTGCGCAAAGAGGTAGCCCAGGAGCGCGAATTCCTTGGCCGAGAGTGTCACGATCCGGCGGTTGACTCGGACGACGCCAGACGTGAGGTCGAGCTCGATCTCGGGCAGGGCAGGGTCGCGATACGTCGTGTTCGGGTCGTGGTAGGTGAGTGCCGTGTCGCCGATGACGATGCTGTCGCCGTCGCGCAGCTCGATCGGCGCCGTGATCCGAGCCTCGTTCACCCATGTGCCGTTGGCGCTGCCGAGGTCCTCGATCCATACCTTGTGTCGTTCGAGCAGGACACGCGCGTGATCGCGCGAGGCACGCGGGCTCGTGATGACGATGTCGCTATCCGCGCCGCGGCCAAGGCGGGTGCGCTCGCGGTCGAGCCGGTGGCGTTGGCCGCCCGGGTCGACGAGATACGGGGTGGAGGGCGCGTGATCCATGCTGTCAGGGCCGCGGGCTGTGGTCCGAGGTTCTCTAGAACAGTCGGGGATGCGTGCGCTTCCGCCAGCGCGCGCAGCGGTTCGGCAGATCCCAGATGTCGCGGCTCTCGAACTGACCGACGTTTTCGATGGTCAGTTCCTCGCCGAGGCGTTGGGCGAGCAGCGAGTGGACGGCCATGAACGGTGCCGGCGTGCCCTCATGGCGGCTGTCACGGTAAGCGTGAAGGGCCTCGACGTAAAGGTCCTGATGGCGGCGACCGAGCTCGCGAATGAAGGCGTGGCTGCTGAATTCATCGGGCATGACCGCCAGCACGTCGGCGAAGCGATCGTAGAGCGGTTGCATGACTTCAAGATGGTTCATGGCGTCGTCCCCCGTTGCCGCGCTGCTGCCGCGATTATAGAGCAGGGCGCCAAGCGCACGCAGATGAGAACCAAACCGCTTGACAATAATCATCGAATCTTGTTGACATATATCCAGTGCCAACTCGCAGAAAGTTAGATTATGGTTAGTGTGCTGGCGAGCCCCACACTCGCTGCCCGATATCCATTTCATGACCGTATCACAACCATTTGTCCCGACCGAGAGGAGAACATAACGCATGGATGCCACATTTGAACTTCAGTTGCCAACCGCCAACCTCGCCCAGATGGTTGAGGAAGACGTGCAGGCCTTGTTGTCGCAGGTGGGTTTCTCGACCGACGTGCTCGAGCGCCTGCTTGACCCCAAAGTGAGCAGGATCGTGCTAGGCTGGGCGGCTCCCTAGACGATCGGGTCAGGCACATGGATCGCGATCACTTCTCAAGGAGATCAGGCGCTGAGCTCTAGGACGATAGCTCGCCTTCCTTTGCCACTCACTTGGTCATAGCGTCACGGCCACCCGCAGGCGAAACCCTGACAGGTGGCCGTGACGCTCCTTAAGTCCTCCGCTTCTCCCAATACTGAAGGCCCTATAAAAAGCGCGGCCAACCACTGATGCTATGCTACAGAGTGCCGAAAACGGCTGCGACAGGCCAACGGTCCGGTTCGGGCGAGCTGGCCGGTGTATGTTATGTTTGTGTGCAGGACTTACCGTTATTCGAAACGCGGCCATGCCCCTTTGAGGTTGTGACACAATACCGCCATGAGACGTCTTGTACTGCCGTTCGAGAAGACGATCGCACTCCTGGCTCTGGGACTGATGCTGATTGGGTTCTGGCATACCCTGGCGCGTGGCAGTATCCACGCTGAGTGGACCCTTGCCGGCGACATTATCGTTGTACACCCAGGGAGTCGAGCCTCACTTCTCTTGAGAACAGATGACCATATCCGAGCCGTCGATGGTGTTCCGGTAGTGATTAGCCGCGGCACCCTCAATGGGCGGCCGCCAGGCTCTGAAACCACATTGACGATTGAGCGGACTGGTCAGTTGGTCGATATCCGGGTGCCGATCGAGGCGCCCTGGACCAATGAACTCCTTGACTCGCTGATCATCCAGGCGTTGGCAAACCTCTTTTGGGCGTCAGGCTGGCGGGCACTGGTCTCCGCCTCGGTGGCCGATCGGCGGATCATCGGTCAGAAGCTCGGGGCATTTCTGATCGGCGCCGGTGTCATGCTGTCCATTGGCTCCATTTCGATGCAGCTTCCGGCATGGCTGTGGCTGGTGTACAACAGCGGTCTCTGGTTGCTCGCACCGATGGGGACGATTCTCCATCTCAGTTTTCCGAAAGTGCATCGATTCCCAAAGTCAGAATCGGTAGCGCTGGCTCTGTCTGGCCTTGGTCTGGTTGGGGCGATGGGGTCAGTGATCGTGCTCCTGGTTGACATGGAACAGGCCAGCCGTCCTCTACTGGCGTTGTCGTATGGCTGGTTCGCCCTTCATCTCGTCGTGTCCATCGGCTTGCTTGTCTACGGTTGGTCGAGCAGCCCAACGTTGAGAGAACGGCGGCAACTTGGCGTTGTTGCGGTTGGCGGCTTATTGGCGATGACCCCGCTGCTGGTCGCCAACCTCGTGCCGATCCTCTGGCATGGAAGCCCGGCGACCAACAGCAACGCTATGATGCTCCCTTTGGCTTTGCTACCGGCTTCGTACGTGTACGCGCTGTATCGCCATGATCGCCTGGTTCAGGACAAGCATCTGGCTCGGATCCTCGTCTATGCCTTTACGGCCGTCGTGATCGCGATGTTGGTCGCCCTGGTCTTTGTGATCCCGGGCGTGTGGGAGCTCCAAAGGGAGTACCTGGTCGGCGTCGCCATCCTGATCGGCGCGCTGGCCGCCGGCCCGACGTCGCGCGTGGTCGAACAATGGCTGGGCTGGCTGCTCTTTGGGCGACTGCGCCAACCCCTGGTGGCGGCGGCACAAGCCACCGATGCGATCGACCTGAGCATCGATGGCGCCGACCTGTCGACCCAGGTGGCCGAGATCCTCAAGGCTCAGCTCGATATCGAACACTGCGCCATCCTCGTGCTCGATAGCGAGCATCGGCTGATCGACCCGGCTGAAATGGGTCGGGCACGGGCGGCAGAGGGATTGGAGATCAAGCCCAGATCGGCGCTCGCCGAACTCCTCGCCGGTGATACTGCGGTCCTCGAACTCGACGAGGCCAGGCAGAGACTTCGCGATACGCCCGGACGGGTGTTCTTCGACGTGCCCTGGGCCAACCTCATGCTGCCCCTGCGCAACCAGGGTCGGCTGGTCGGTGTGCTGCTGACGTCGTATCGCTCTGGCGCCAGCTTCCTCGACGAAGAGGACATCATCGTGCTCAAGTTGACCGCGCAGGCTTTGGCGACGGCGCTGCAGCGTCGGGCGCTTGTGGTCGAGTTGCGCGAGAAGAACGCCGAGGCCAGCCAGCTCTCGCACGAGCTTATGCGCGTCCGCGGCGAGGAGCGCAAACGTATCGCGCGCGATCTTCACGACGACATCGTGCAGCCCTTGATCGCGACCTCGTATACGGTGGCCGTGATGCCCGACCCCGCCGCAGAACAGGTCCGCTCGACGCTCACCGAGTTGATCGAGCGCACGCGTAACATTTGCTTCGAGCTGCGCGAGCCGGCGCTTGATAACCTCAGCTTCGGCGCTGCGGCCCGCGCCGTGCTTTCGGCATTCACACAGCGCACGGGCCGCGAAGTTAAGGCGCGGATCGCCGACGGCTCGGCGATCCAGGTCGGCGAGGCGATCTCGGCCGCCGCGCTGGGCGTGCTGGACGAGGCGCTGACCAACGGCGAAAAGCATGGCGGCGGCGAGGCGCTGCAGGTCGATGTCCGGGTCTCGGACGACGTCCTGGTCGTCGTGATCCGCGACACGGGACCCGGCTTCGACGTGGCCGAGGCCCGACAACGCGCCGCCCAGACCCGGCACTTTGGGCTGGCGATCATGGAAGAGCGCGCCGCCTCGGTGGGCGGTCAGTTGAGCGTGGCGTCGAGCCCGGGTCGTGGCACCACGATCACCGGGTACTTCCCGCTCCCGGCGTGAACGCGACGCGCTCCCGGCGTGAACGCCGCGTATTCCCTGGCGAAGGCGCACCTGATGCGATTGGCCGATCATCCCCGACACGCGTTGTCGCCGCGGTTCGTGACCGTGATCGTCGAGCAGCCGCGCGACCAGCCCAGGCGTTTGCGTTTCGACGCGGCCGACGACACGTTCCACCCGACCACCGATCGTTCGCTGTTGTTCGAACGCGGCTTTTCCGGAGCGTACGGATGGATCGCCGGCTCCGGCGCGCCGCCCGACCCCCATTGGGATGTCCTGCTCTGCACCTGTCTGAACCTGCCGGCCGGTGTTGTGGTCGACGCCGATCTCTGCGGCGTGTTTGTGCGCGGCGATGGCGATCACAAGTTCGTGGCGCTTGGCCGGGACCTGGCCGATGTCGGTGTGGTCGCGGATCTCGATGAGTTCCCGCATGATCTCGGCCGCCGGCTCAAGATGCTCTACCCACGCGTCGATCCCGGCGAGGGCTGGCACGGCGCCGCGTACGCGCGGGCGCTGGTTCAAACGGCCCCGACGAGTCGATCGGAGTGAGGCGCCCCGATTCGCAGAGCCTCACGAAGCACGCAGGATCTTCACCTTGCATCCGCCGCTGTGACCTGCCGCCAAAGTGGTCTATTTGAATATCCGTTTGAAATAGACCACTTTGCGAACACGTCTCCGCGCTACACTCACGCGATGCAGATCACCGAGACCGGGCGACTGGTTCTGACCGAGTTCACGCCTGATGACGCGGCTTTTATACTGGATCTGGTCAATGAGCCCGCCTTTCACAAATACATCGGCGATCGCGGCGTGCGCATCCGCGCAGACGCCGAGCGCTATATCGAGGAGCGCCTGATCGCGCGTTATCGCGACCAGAGCTTCGGCTTCTGGCGGATGGCGCTCAAGGGCGCCGGTACCCCGATCGGCATGTGCGGGCTTGTGAAGCGCGACATCCTCGACGACGTCGACGTCGGTTTCGCACTCCTCAAGCCGTACGAGGGGCAGGGCTACGCCTTCGAAGCAGCGGCCGCGACCCTGACCGTCGCGCGCGAGCGCTTTGGGCTGACGCGGATCGCCGGCGTCGTCGATCCGGCCAATGCACGCTCGATCCGGCTGCTCGAGCGCCTCGGGCTCTCGTTCTCCCACAACGTCACCTGGCCCGACGACGGGACACGGGTCGCCATCTACACCAGGGAACTGTGACGGTGGGGCTGAGCCGCTTCACCGCGTGAGCGCAAGCACGGCCGCTTCCAGATCGGGATCGCGACCCGCGTTGACGTCGTCGATCGACCACGCTACCGCGATATCGGGCGAAAACCCGACGCCCTCGATCGGGGTGCCATCATTGCGACGGAAATCGCCTGTCGAGATCCGGATCAGGCCGCCCCGGAGCTCGATGCGTATCGGGTTGCCGCTCGACCCGGCCGTCGAGCGACCGACTGTGACGGCGCCGGCGCCATCGACGAGCGCTGCCACGAACTGTTCAGCCGAGCTGGCGACCGCGGTGTCGATGATTACGACGATCCGCCCGGCATACCGCGCCCCACGCGGCGTCACGATGTAGTCGAAGCTGAGGGACCACAGCCTGAAGGGCAGGCGTTCTTGATAGCGCTCCTGGCCGTAGCGGAAAGCCTCGTCTACAAAGCGTCCGGCGATGGCGTCGCCGAGGATAGAGTCGCCGCCGCCGTTTCCCCGGAGATCGAGGATGAGCCCGGGGGGATCGTCCAAGCCATCGAGCGCGGCATCGAAATCGGCCACGAGGTCCCGCCCTTCCTCGGCATACAGGCGCCGCAGCTTGATGAGGCCAGGTCCTTCTGGGAGGCGCCGCGCGACGACGGCAGGTTCGAGATCCGGCAGAGCTGTTGTCGGATCGAGGCGCCGGATGTCGACATCCCGCACGTCACCGTCATCGCCGACGACACCGACTTGGAGCACTCCGGTGTTCGGGCCGCACAGCAGGTGCTCAAAGGCCGAGCGACGTCTGGCGCGGTCGGTTGAACCGGTGCGCAGCCGCGGGTCGAGCCCGACGATGACCTCGTTCGCTGGCTGCCCGGCGACGTTCTCGACGACGTCGCCGACAACCAGCCCGGCAGCCGTGGCACTGGGCCCGAGGCTCGTGACGACGGCCCGGCCTTCGACCTCGAGTGTCGTCCCATAGCAGGCAACCTTCGGGTAGGGCGACACGACACCGGTGTGTCCGTCGCCGAGCTCATCCAGCATCTCGGCCAACAGCGCGAAGAAGGCGTCGTCGTCGGTCGCTGCCGCCACCCGCGGCCGGTACCTGCTGCGCAAACCATCCCAATCAATGTCCTTGGCCTTGAAATAGGGATAGTGCAGCTCCAGGATGCCGCATAACCGATCGAAAGCCTCAAGCCTTGTTTCATCGGTCGGCTGGAACCAGAGTCCAGCCCGGTGCATCTGTACTCCGCTGATCGCCAACACTCCGATGATTGCCAGGGCCGCCAGCCAGACCATTGGGCTGATCGGCCGATGCGAGCATCTGTGGTGGGTCATGTTATCTCTCCCGGGCGGGAGGGGCCGGTTTCGTCAGACGGCCGCGCCCCCTCCTGCCACAGAGCCACGATCTCGAGGCGGAGGTCGCGCATCCGGCCGAGCACGCCATGCAGGGCCGACTGATCGGCGATCGTGCCGGTGATCCGGGTCGTGTCATCATCGCTCGGCGCGAGAAAGAGACCCGGGAACCAGGTCCCTCGCCGGGGATCGAGCCGGCCGCGCACGATGAATGTGTAGTGCCGCTGCGTCGTCATCGCAACGATCCGATCAGGGCGTCGACGGCGGCCTCGTCCCACTCCGATTCGGGTGTGTTGAGCACCAGCAGCGCCGGACCGTTTCGTCCCTCGAACGCCAGGCTCACCACGCGATAGGCCAGTCCGTCGTTCGACACGCCCAGCGCGATCGCGATCGTCGCCGGTCTGCCACGGGCGACCGTGCTTCGGAGCGCGATGACGTTCAGATCGTCGGTATTCGGTCTTGTCACCCATGGCATCGGCGCCGTCGCACCGATCGACAGCGGTGCTTCGGCCAGCACGAGATGGCTGCGCTGATCAGCGCCGTCGAAGCCGGCGATCCGACTACTGCCCAGATCGAGTCCATAGGCCGGGTGGAAGTCGTCGGGCACATCCAGCCCGGCGATGCGTTCTTGCACCACCGCGGCGTCAGCCACATGGCGCTCGAACCAGGCCGCGCACCCGACGCCGACCCACAGGGCGAAACTACAGGCCGCCACACCTGCGGCCGGAAGGATTTGAATAAAGCGCTTCTTGTTCATCATAATCATCCAGCAAGAGCAGCCCCGTGGCCTGTCTAGAATGTCGGGACGAGCAGGTTCCAGTGGTGCAGCCAGAGGGCGAACGCCATTCCATCCAGCATCACGGCGGCGGCGAACAGCCGGATCGGGCTCGAGAGAGTCGACCAGCCGCGGGCAAAGTACACACCGGCGATCGTCAACGCCGTGAGCCCGATCAACGGGAGGCTCAGCACGATGATGAAATGCGGCGTGATCCCATACAGGTGGCTGTCGCCAAACCCGAGCGCGAATGCGAGCGGGAAGAGCAGCGCCAGACTGCAGGCCAAGATCTGCAGCCACCCGATTCGGCCGCCGGTTGCGTCTGTGCCAGAACGCGCTCCACCATGACTTTCGTGAACTGATCGACGTTGCTGCCATCGAGCCCGTGCCCGCCGTCGAGCCAGATCAACTCTTTGTGCGGCGCGTCGAGGGCGGCGACCCAGCGCTCGACCAGGCTCGACATCGCGTTGACATCGTCGCGGCCGGCGAAGATATAGACGGGTACCTCGAGCCGTTGCGCCTGCGCCATGAAATCCAGATCTTCAAGCTGCGGATAGACTGCCGTGAACGATTCGATCAGGCCGCGGGTGTGGTTCACCTTGTCGATCAGGCCATACTCGGGCGCGAGGAAAGGCACGATCGGGACGATCAGGGTATAGGGCGGCGTGTGCATGTACTCGTTGAGCACGTCGAACACGGCCACGTACCGGGCCAACAGGTCGGGGCCGGTGTACGGTGGCGGGCCATTGCGACGGAGTGTGTCGGCCCGGGTCGTGTCGCCGCGTTCGTCAAGCACGCGCAGTGCCAGGTCGTAGCCCAACCGGTCGTTCTCGACCGTGTTGACCATCTGGCCATTGCCGATGTAGGCGTGATACAGCTCGGGATGCTGCTGGACGAGCCAGACGCCGACGATGCTGGTCCACGACACGCCGTAGACGTAGATCTTGTCCTGCCCGAAGCGGGCGCGGAGGTGCTGGGTCAGCGCGTAGGCGTCGTCGACGAACTGCTGCGGCGTGAGCGACTCGATCGGCCGCGCGCCGTATGACTTGCCGGTACCGGGCTCGTCCCACGCGACGACGACGAAGTGCTCCTCCAGACCCGTGAACAGCGTTCGGGTCGCAAAGCCGCCGCCGCCGGGGCCGCCCATGCCGAGGTTGAGCAGAACCGGTTTCGAGGCGTCGCGGCCGCGGATGCTGATCCACTGCCGTGTGCCGTTCAACTCGACCTGTTCGAGCGTCGCGATGCTGTTTGGGGCCGGCCGGCCATCTGCGCCAAGGATCGGCGGCGTCGCCGCGAGGGCCTGCGAGGCGCCGACGGCCAGCGCCGCGATGAACAGCAGCGCGGCGGCAGCCGCCAGGGCCGCAGCGCCTGGCGCGAGCCAACGGGTCGCAAGCACCAGCGCGGCGACGTCGATCAGCAGCAGCGGCAACCAGATGGTGATCGGGACGGCCGTGCTCAGCGGGAGCAGAACCACAGGCAGCCCGAGCACAAGCGCGCCGCTCAGGGCGCCAAGCCGTGCCAGCGCGCTGCGCGGGGTCGATAAACGGTTCGTTGCGTTGTCTTTCATTCTCAATGACATGGATCGTTCCTCTGGTTCGGGCGCGTCTGAGTGCGACGCGACCGTTTTGTTGTAGCTCGTCACAGGGTGGGTCGTGACCCGCCGAAAGTTGGGAAACACGGGTCGAGTAGAATCGAATCCGAGACGGGAAATACCCCATGGTTCTGATGACCCAATTGTTCGCGCCGCCGTTGCCCGCCCAGATGGTGACGCGTGAACGGCTATACAGGCTGCTCGATCGGGCGCTTCAGCCGCCGGCTCGGCTGATCTTGCTTTCGGCGCCGCCCGGCTACGGCAAGTCGATATTGATGACCAGCTGGCTGCAGGCACGTTCACAGCCTGCAATCTGGCTCTCGCTCGACGTTTCGGAAAACGACCCGGGGCAGTTCTGCAGCCTGTTGGTCACGGCGCTGGCACCCCATCTGCCAGATCTGTCTGACCTGCTCTTGTACCTTCGGCTTCCTCAGGGCGTGCAACATGCGAGCGTCATCGGCGAAGTGATCAACCGCGCTGTTCGAACGTCCGCTCACGACCTGGTCATCGTGCTGGATGACTACCACGTCGTTACGTCACCGGCGGTGCATGCCCTGTTGCAACTGTTGCTGACGCACTTGCCTCCACGCTGGCGCCTGGCCATCGTCACACGCGAGGACCCGGCGCTCAACCTTCCGCAACTCCGCGCGCGACGCCAGATGATCGAAGTCCGTGCCGGCGATCTGGCGTTCAACGGCGAGGAGGGCGCCGCCTTGTTGGGGGGCGACCTCAGAGCGGATCAGGCTGACACGATCGTCGCACGTACCGAGGGGTGGGCTGCCGGCCTTCAACTGGCCGCATTGGCGCTGGCCGAACAACCTGATGTCGACGCCTTCGTACGCGACTTTGGTGGATCGAATCGCTTCCTGCTCGATTACCTTGCCAGCGAGGTCGTGGAACGGCTGCCAAAGGATTTGCGCCGTTTCCTTTGTCGGGCCGCCGTACTTGGACGGTTCTCGGCCGAGCTCTGCGCGGCTGCGTTTGGTCCGTTGGACGCCGCCGAACTGATCGCGCGTGCGGCCGACGCGAACCTGTTTCTTGTGCGGCTGGATGCCCAGGGGCGCTGGTACCGCCTTCATCATCTTCTGGGCGAGGTCCTGCGCGTCGAAGTCGAACCTGACGAGCAGCGCGCGATCGCGCGCCGGGCCGCGCTCTGGCACAGGGATCAGCAGCGGTTCGACGAGGCGATCGTCCTGGCGTTGACCGCCGATGACCCGGCGCTCGCGGGCGAACTGATCCAACACGCGGCGCTGTCGATGGCCGAACGGGGCCGCCTGGCGACCGTCCTGGGCTGGATCGCCGACCTGCCCGAGGCGACGTTGTGGTCGCTGCCCGAACTCTGCGTCTACCGTGCCTGGCTGCTTGTGTACAACGGGCGCTTTCGCGATGCCATCGATTGGGGCGCCGAGATCAGCTCACGGGGCCTCGTGCTCGATGGGCCTCAATCGGGCCTGCTCACCGGGATCATGGTCTGGTTGCGATCGATCTCCGGTCAGCCGCTCGACCTGGAGGCGCTGCGGTCGGCGCGCCAGCGGATCGGTGACCGCTATCCCTACTTCGCGCCGCCTGTGTTGTTGGCGATCGGGCAGGCCGAGCGCGAGGCTGGCCACTTCGAGAGAGCGTTGGCGCACTTCGTCGAGGGCGCGCGCATCTCCGACGGCTCTGTGACTGGCCTGATCCTCGACAACAACCGCGCCTTCCTGCTGGATGGGCTCGGACGCCGGCGCGAGGCGCGTCAATTGATGGAGGGCAACATCGCGCGCTTCAACGCTGCGTCTGGGCAGCCCGGGCCACTTGCCGCGATCCCCATGATCCCACTGGGTATCTTCCTTGCGGACAGCGGCGAACTCATCGCGGCCCTCGATCTACTCACGCGTGCGGTCAATAGTGTGAGGCGGCTTGGGCTGTACGACGTGTTGGCCGGGCCGGCGACGTACCAGATGCAGACCGTGCTGGCCGATCTGGGACGGCTCGAGGAAGCGCTGCGGCTCAACACCGAGGCGCAGTTGCGCGCTCAGCACGTCGGGCTGGTGACCGTGGCCGAGGTGTTGGCCGCGACGGCCGCCTGGCTGCAGTGGCAGCACGGCCACCGCGAGGCCGGTCGGGCCTGGGTGGCGGGCCATCCGTTGAGCGCCGACCACGCCGAGCGGACCGATCGGAGCATCCCCGTGATCCTGCACAGCCATGTGCTGGCTGCGCGCGGTGATCTGCAAGCGGCGCTGAGCCTGCTTCAACCCCGTCTGGAGCGGGCACGTCAAGCGGGGCAGGTGACGCTGTGGCTGCGTGAAGGCGTTCAGGCCGTCCTGATCCTTGGATCGGCAGGTCAGCGCCACGAGGCTGTTGTGCTCTTGCGAGAACTTGTGGCCGCGGCGGAGACGATCGATTACCGACAGGTCTTTCGACGTCATCGGGACCAACTCGAGCCGCTGCTGGGCGCGGCGCGCGATGCCGCGCCGACCTTCGTCGATGACCTGCGGATCACGGCTCCGGCGCTGATCGGCGACGCCCGAACATCTCTCGTGGAGCCCCTGACCGATCGCGAGGGCGAGATCGTACGGTTGCTGACTGCAGGCCTCTCCAACGCCGAAATCGCCGAGCGGCTGTTCCTGGCCCCGAGCACGATCAAGTGGTACCTGAGTGAGGTGTATGGAAAGCTGGGCGTGCGTCGCCGCACGGAAGCCGTGGCGCGTGCGCGCGAATTGGGCCTGATATAGGGACCGACGGTATACTCCCCCCTGCGATGCCACTGATCACGATCGGGCGCTACACCCTGACGGATAAGCTCGGAACCGGCGGCATGGCCACGGTGTACCGGGGCCGCGATCCGCGCCTGGGGCGCGAGGTGGCGGTCAAGCTGCTGCTTGGCGACATCCAGGACGACCCGGCATTGCGCGAGCGGTTCGAGCGCGAGGCGCACACCATCGCGCGGCTCGAACATCCGGCCATCGTGCCGGTCTACGACTTCGGCGACGATCAGGGCCAGCTGTATCTTGTCATGCGGCTGATGACCGGCGGCTCGCTGCAGGATCGGCTCCGCCGTGGCCCGCTATCACCGACGGTCACCGCCCAGATCATCGAGCGTCTGGCCGACGCGCTCGACACCGCGCATGCCCTGGGCGTCATCCACCGTGACCTCAAGCCGGGCAACATCCTGTTCGACGAATACGACCATCCGATGATCTCGGATTTCGGCATCGCCAAGCTGGCCTTACAGGCCGGCGGCGCGACGCTGACGCAGACCGGCTCGATCGTAGGCACGCCGGCGTATATGAGCCCCGAGCAGGTGCGTGGCGAATCCGACATCGATTGGCGTAGCGACCTGTACTCGTTTGGCATCATCGCCTACGAGATGCTGACGGGCCGGCTGCCGTTCAAGGCCGATACGCCCTACGGGTTGTTGATGCAACACGTCACGGCGCCCGTGCCGCGGCTGCTCGACACCAACCCTGGGCTGCCGGGCGCCTGTCAGNNGTTGTGCTCGACCGGGTGCTGGCCAAGGCCCGCGACGATCGCTACCCCACAGCCGGGGCGATGGCGGCTGCGTTGAGCGATGCGCTTGGCCTAGGCAAAACAGGAGTGCTGTCGGCTGTCGGCGGGGCCGAGGCCACGCTGCTGCCGACCGGCATGGCGCCTGCAGCGCCGGAGACGAATCTCAGAGTCGCCCGTGAGGCGGAACCTGCGCCGACGCGGCGCCGGGCATGGGCTGTGCCGGCGCTCGTGGTGGCCGGCATCGGCCTGATCGGGCTGGCGATCGTCGGGCTTGTCATCGTCGGCCTGCTGGCGCAGGGATGGCTCGAGCAGCGAAACGGGCCTACCGCCGTCGCGGTTTCGACGCCCACCTTGCAGCAGGGAATCGGCGCGCCGCCCACGGCGACCTCCGAGCCGCCGACGGCTCAGCCAACCGCGACTTTGGCGCCGACTGAGACGGCGACCGCTGGCCCGCCCACGCATTCGGCCGTGTCGATCGCGTCGATCACCAACGGCGGGCTCGACACAGACTTCGCGGACGCGCCTGTGGGCAGTATCGAACTGGGCGGCGTCGTCTTCGAACTCGATGGTCGGGCTTTTCGGTCCCAGGCCGAGCCGGCGCCCAACAACACCTTCCCGACCGAGGCCGGCATCGTGCTCGAGCGCGCCGGGGTCACCCGGGTCTTCGTGTTGATCACGTCCGGTGACGGCTTCACGCGCTGGCGCGGGCGCACGGTCGGCGAGATCGTCTTGACCTTTGTGGGCGCTGACCCCTTGATCGTCGAGCTTGTGCTGGGCGAGAACCTGCGCGAGTGGCACGCCGCCGACAACGTCGTGTCTGAGGCCGACGGCGTGGTCGAGGTCTGGCGCGGCCCGATCACCGGCCACCCCGAGTTGAGCGGTGTGCTCGATCTCCTGACGATCCGGGTGCCCGAGAGCCATGCGGAAGCCACCCTTGTGCGCATCGACTTCCGCGATACGTCGGTCGAGAGCGTTGGCTCACGTGATCCGGCGATCACGGTCGCGGGTCTGGTGATCGAGCACCGCTGAGCATCACGGCTCAGCCGGTTGCGCGAGCAACGGGTAGACGCCCAGGATCGAGCCCGCGGAGTCGAGCCTCAGCCAGTTGGTGTGACCCCATTCGTTTGGAGCGCCGTTGAATGCGAAGAACACGACGGCCCGCACGCGCGGGTCGTCCAACCAGGGCGTCCATCCCGACTCGGGCCACTGCCCATACCTGCCGTTATTGCCATTGAGCGCCAAATCGACCCAATCACGCACGACCTGCACGCCGGGCCAGTCTCTGCCGTTGTCGGCTGACTCGGGATCCGTTGTCTCGGCGTGGCGCCAGCCGGTCTCCGTGATCCAGACCTCCAAGTCGCGCCTGCCAAAGCTCTCCAGTTTGGCCAGCTCCCAGACATAGCCGTTGATCCCGCGGTTGAACACGCCGGGCGGTGGATCCAGTGTCGGCAACGACTCGGCGCCGTTGATCCGATCGATCTGGTGGACCTGATCCCACGGCCCGTTTGCGAGCGGCCCCGTCGGGTACGGATGCGAGGCCCAGCCGTCGATGTGCGTAAAGATGTCGGGCACCTCGGCCCGCATGCCATCCATGAACGCTTCCGCGTCGATGTACGTGAAGCCGTTGACGAACGGGAGCCCGTTGGTGTGCGGTGAATAGGGATCCAGGGGCGCATTGAGGACGACGACGTGCGGGTCTGTGGCATGCAACGCCGTGCTGACGTCGCGCAAGAAGCGGGCGTACGCCGCAGGGTCGGCCGTGCCGCCCCACTCGTCGCCGTGGTTCGGCTCATTTCCCACAAGCACCGGATGCTCGTCTCCGGGCCACTGAAGCCCGGAGACAAAGGCCGCATAGCGTTCCGCGACCTGTTCGTAGCGGCCATCGGGGTCGGGCACGGGCGCGCGCCAGTAGCCGGCCACCCGATCGAACGTCGTCGCTAGCCGCAGGATCGGCCGCAACTCGAGCGCCGCACACAGATCGAAGAAGCGCTGCCAGCGTTCAACGTCGAGGTCGTCGTCCCTGACGAGTTCGACGACAAAGGCGCCGGGCCCGAGTTGATCACGTGCAGCCTGCACGTGTGCGGCCCAAAGCGACTGCGGCCAGACGTTTCGGCCGTCGTCAAGCAGCAAATGCACGCCGAGCCGGTTCGCGGATGGCGGGATCGGTGTCGGGGTCGCGGCCGGTTGGGCTGTTGTAGGCGACGGCTCAGGCACAGGCTCGACAGTCGGCGACGCGCTCACCATCGTCGTGGCCGGGGTGGGCGTCAGGCTGACCGGGCCGCAGCCCAGAGCCAGGAACATGGTTGTCAGGAGAGCGGCGACGGGGCGTCTCACATCCGAGATTGTCGCACGCGTTCGTTGGAAAGGAAAAGCGCGGCGCGTGGCGCGTGGTGCGGGGCGTAGCGCGTAGCACGGGGAGCGTGGCGCGGTGTGCGTGGAGCGGGGAGCGATCTCGCCCCCCGCTCCACGCTCCTCGGTTTCAGGCGGACAGAGCCACCGGGCGGCAGCAGAGGACGAGCTGCTTGGCGGCCGCGATCTCGTCGAGGCGCGAGAGCGGCGCGGTGTGGGGCGCGTCCTTGAGGAGTTGGGGCTGGGTGTGCGCCTCCTCGGCGATCGTGCGGAGCGCATGGACGAAGCGATCGAGCGTCTCGCGGGTTTCGGTTTCGGTGGGCTCGATCATCAGGGCTTCGTGGACGATGAGCGGGAAGTAGTTGGTCGGGGCATGGAAGCCGTAGTCGACGAGGCGTTTGGCGATGTCGAGGGCGTGGACGCCCGGGGCGTCGGCCCAGACGCCCTCGACCACGAACTCGTGCTTGCAGACGCGGTCGTAGGGGAGCTTGTAGACGTCCTCGAGCTTGGCGCGCAGGTAGTTGGCGTTGAGGACCGCGTACTCGCTGTTGCCGCGCAGGCCGTCGGGGCCGTTGGCGCGGATGTAGGCGTAGGCGCGGACGAGGACGCCGAAGTTGCCCCAGAAGGCCTTCATGCGGCCGATGGACTTGGGGGGCGTGACCAGGCTGAAGTGCGGGGGCTGGGTCTCGCCCTGATCCTGGACGCGGGCCACGAGCGGGCCTGGGAGGAAGTCCGTGAGGCGTGCGGAGACGCCGACCGGACCAGAGCCTGGGCCACCGCCGCCGTGGGGGGTGGAGAAGGTCTTGTGCAGGTTGTAGTGGAGGACGTCGAAGCCGAGATCGCCTGGGCGGACCTTGCCGACGATGGCGTTCATGTTGGCGCCGTCGCCGTAGACCAGGCCGCCGCAGGCATGGACGGCGGCGACGACCTCCTCGACATGCTCCTCGAAGAGGCCGAGGGTGTTGGGGTTGGTGATCATCAAGCCGACGACGGTGTCGTCGCAGAGCGTTTTGAGGGCTTCGAGATCGACGTTGCCACGCGGGTCAGACGGGATCTCGACGACCTCGAGCCCGGCCATGTTGGCGGTGGCGGGGTTGGTGCCGTGGGCGGAGTTGGGGATGAGCATCTTGGTCCGCTTGGTGTCGCCGCGGTCGAGATGATAGGCGCGCATCATGAGCACGCCGGTGAGCTCACCCTGGGCGCCGGCGGCGGGCTGGAGGCTGACGCCCGCGAAGCCGCCGATGTCGGCCAGCCATTCCTGGAGGGCGAACATGAGGGCCAGGCTGCCCTGAACGGTCTCGGGGTCTTGCAGCGGATGGGCGGCGGCGAGGCCGGGGAGGCGGGCGGCGGTCTCGTTGACGCGCGGGTTGTACTTCATGGTGCAGGACCCGAGCGGATACATGGTGGTGTCGATGCCCATGTTGAGCTGCGAGAGCCGGGTGAAGTGGCGGACGACGGTGAGTTGATCGACCTCGGGCAGGTCGAGGGTGGTGCGGGCGAGGCCGTCGGGCAGCGGAGTGGGCGGGACGTCGCAGGCCGGGAGGGTGACGCCCTGGCGGCCGGGACGCGAGAGATCGTAGATGAGCGGTTCAAGCATGGTGGTCTCCTCAGCTGAGCTCACTCAGGGCGCCGACGAGATCGTCGATCTGGGCGCGGGTGTTGGTCTCGGTGACACAGAGCAGCATGTGGTTCTTGAGGGCAGGATAGTCCTGGCCGAGGTCGTAGCCGCCGATGATGTTGCGCTGGTAGAGGAGGAAGTCGTTGATCTCGGCGACGGGGCGCGGGCAGGCGACGACGAACTCCTTGAGGAAGGGGCGCGGGGCGACGACGCGGAAGCCCGGGAGCGCGCCGATGAGGTTGGCGGCGTAGTGGCTCTTGTGCCAGCAGAGCTCGGCGACCTGGCGCAGGCCGTGCTTGCCGAGGGTGCTGAGGTAGATGGTGGCGGCGAGGGCCATGAGGCCCTGGTTGGTGCAGATGTTGGAGGAGGCGCGTTCGCGGCGGATGTGCTGCTCGCGGGTGGCGAGGGTGAGCACGAAGCCGCGGCGGCCCTGGCGGTCGTGGGTCTCGCCGACGACGCGGCCGGCCATCTTGCGGACGAGGCTCTTGCGGGTGGCGAAGAAGCCGAGATAGGGCCCGCCAAAGGAGAGCGGGAGGCCCAGCGACTGGCCCTCGCCGCAGACGATGTCGGCGCCGAAGGCGGCGGGCGGGGTGAGCAGGCCCAGGGCGAGCGGGTCGGCCATGACGACCAGGAGGGCGCCGCGGGCGTGGACGCGGTCGGCGAGGCCCTGGAGGTCGTCGATCTGGCCGAGGAAGTTGGGATAGGCGACGGCCAGGAGCAGGGTCTGATCGTCGACGAGGTCGGCGAGGGCGGCCGGGGCGACGTCGGGCGGGAGGTCCTCGCCGACGATGGAGAGGCCCAGGCCCTGGGTGTAGGTGTGGACGACGCCGCGGGCGTGCGGGTGGAGGGTGGGGCTGAGCACGACCTTGCGGCGGGCGCCGCGGAAGTGCTCGTTGCCCATGATCACGGCCTCGGCCAGGGCGGTGGCGCCGTCGTAGTGGCTGGCATTGGCGACGTCCATGCCGGTGAGGGCGCAGACCATGCTCTGCCACTCGAAGACGGCCTGGAGCGTGCCCTGCGAGACCTCGGGTTGATAGGGCGTGTAGGCGGTGAGGAACTCGCCGCGCTGGATGAGGGCGTCGACGATCTGGGGCGTGTAGTGGTTGTAGGCGCCGGCGCCCAGGAAGAGCGCGCTGCGGCCGGCGTGCTGGTTGTCCTCGGCGAGCTCGCGCAGGTCAGCCAGGGTCTCCATCTCGGAGAGCGCGGGCGGGAGGTTGAGCTGAGGGTTGCGCAGGCGGGCCGGGATGTCGGCGAAGAGCGTCTCGATGTCGGCGGCGCCGATGGCGGCCAACATGTCGTCGCGCTCCTGGGAGGTATGAGGGTAATAGGCCATCGTGGTGGAAGTCCTGGCGCGTGAGGGCGGCGCTCAGTGCGCGCGTCCGGCGCAGAAGGCGGTGTAGGCGGCGGCGTCCATCAGGCCGGCGAGCGGCGCGGCGTCGGTGAGCTGGATCTTGACCAGCCAGCCCGCGCCGAAGGGATCGCTGTTGACCAGTTCCGGGGTCTGGCCCAGGGCCTCGTTGACCGCGGTGACGGTGCCGCCGACGGGCAGGTAGACGTCGGACTGGGCCTTGACCGACTCGACCGAGCCGAAGGGCTGGCCGGCCGTGTAGCTCGCGCCCACCTGCGGCAGATCGACGTAGACGATGTCCGAGAGCGCGTCCTGCGCGTAATCCGAGATCCCGATCGTCGCCACCTCGCCTTCGACGCGGATCCACTCATCGCTCTTCGCATACTTGAGATCAGTCGGGACGTTCATCTTTGGACTCCCATAAAGAGATGTCGGGTGGGTCGGGCATGCCGACCCACGCGGCCTTGAGTGCACTTACCGACGGTAGGCAGGCACGTAAAACGGCTTCTTGACGATTTTGGCCCGGGTCGCTTTGTCGCGGATCAGGATCTCGAGCTCCGTGCCCCGGGCGGACAGGGAGCGGGGCACGTAAGCCATGCCCAGGAAGTTCTTGAGCGTCGGCGCGAACATCCCACTGGTAAGGGCGCCGACCATCTGGCCGCCATGCTGTACCTGGTAGCCTTCGCGGGCCACGCCTTTGTCGATCAGCTCGAGCCCGACCAGGGCGCGGCCCGAGCTCTCGAGCTTCTGCTTGAGCAGCGCATCGCGGCCGATGAAATCGCGATCGAGCGAGAGCGCGAAGTTCAGGCCCGCCTCGACCGGCGTGATCGTTGGCGACAGCTCGTGGCCGTAGAGCGGCATGCAGGCCTCGAACCTCAGGCTGTCGCGCGCGGCAAGCCCGATCGCCTTCGCGCCTTCGGGTTCACCGGCTTTGAGGATGGCCTCCCAGACACGCACCGCCTGCTCGGCCGAGAAGAACAACTCGAAACCATCTTCGCCCGTATAGCCCGTGCGACCGAGCAGCACAGGCACGTCGCCAAGGATCACGTCCTGGCTGGCCGTAAACCGCTTAACCGACTCCGCGTCACCCTTTGTCAGGCGGTTGAGGATCGCGGGCGCGAGCGGGCCCTGAAAGGCCATCATATACGTCTCGTCCGAGATATCCTTGACGCTGACGTCGAAGCCGGCCGTGTGGCTCTTCACCCAGGCCACGTCTTTGGCGCGGTTCGAGGCGTTGATGACGATCAGGAAGTAACACTCTGAGTCTTTCGACTGGGTGTCGGGCAGCTTGTAGATGAAGAGATCATCGACGCAGCCGCCGTCTTCATAGCACAGCAGACCATAGTGCGCATCGAAGAGGCCCATCTTCGTCACGTCGTAGGTCACCAGATGGTTGACGAAGATCTCGGCTTCTGGCCCACGGACCTCCATCTGGCCCATATGGTCGATGTCGAACAAGCCGGCCGCCTGGCGGGTCGTCTGGTGTTCGACAAGCGGCCCAGTTGGGTACTGTACGGGCATCTCCCAGCCCGCAAATGGAACCATGCGGCCGCCCTGCTCGACGTGCCAGTCGTACAGCGCGGTTCGTTGAAGCACATCCTTCGACTCGGCCATGACGTTTTCCTCCAGCAAAACACCGTCAAGGGCGGGGACGGTACCCCGTCGCAACCTCTGACGACAGTGGCCATGAGCGCCAACTTAATCGGCTCGCGCTCAGGCAACGACGGGCAAGATCTCCCGTCGATAGAATTCGAAGAAGCCTTCCTGATCCGGCCCGACCTGGTGCAGGTAGACGTGCGTGAAACCTGCTGCGGCAAAGCGTCGGATGCCGGCGAGATGCTTTTCGGGATCGGGTCCACAGACCACGGCCTGGCCGATCGCCTCGTCGGTGACGCCAGCAGTGAGGGCGTCGTAGTGCTCGGGCAAAGGCAGCTCAGGGATGACGTTGCCTGGGACGAGGCCAAGCGGCCACCACTCGCGCGCTGTGTGCCGGGCCGCGGCCTCTGTCCGGGCATAACAAACAGCCATCTGTGCATAGCGGGGCCGAGCCTGTGTGTCTCCGGCGGCCAGATAGGTGTCGATCAGCGCCTTGTCGGGCGCCAGACCGACGAGGCCGTCGCCGACACGCGCGGCCAGACGGGCCATGCGCATGCCCGAAGCGGCGACCACAAGCGGCGGCGGCGCATCAGGCACCGAGAAGAGCCGCGCCCGATCGACTGTGAAATACCGTCCATGATGGCTGCAGCGCTCTCCGCGCCAGAGCAACCGGATCACGGCCACGGCCTCTTCGAGCATGTCAACGCGTTCGCCCGGAGCGGGCCAGCGATCGCCGTAGACATGCTCGTTCAAGTTCGCGCCTGTCCCAACGCCCAGGAAGAATCGCCCCGGCATGAGCGTCTCGCATGTGGCGGCGGCCTGAGCCACAAGGGCGGGGTGATAGCGAACGATCGGGCAAGTGACGCCCGTGCCCAGTCGCAGGTTGGAGGTCGCCTGAGCGATGGCACCCACCACGGCCCACACGAAGGGGCTCTCCGCGTGTCGGGTGAAGAACGGATGGAAGTGATCGGAGATCAGTGCGAAGCCGAAGCCGGCCTGCTCGGCCTGCGCGGCGTGCCGGGTCATCTCGGGTGCGCTATGCAGTTCGCTCGTCAGGGCGTATCCCAGCTGCAACATCACACGCCTTTCGGCTGAAAGTCGATCTCAAATGGACGGTCGATACAGACTGTCGACTTCGTGCAGCGCACCATCTTTGCGCTCAATCGGCGTACGGTGTCGCGAACACGGCGGGCAAATTGACTAGACCCTTGCGGCCGGGGCGGCCGTACGCGCACCGCTTGCTGGTCCGCACGCCATAGCCGACAAGGCCCTCGAGCAGTTTGAGCGCAGCCACAACGCCGTCGATCACGGGGACGCCGAGTTCGACTTCGAGTTGTTTGTCGAGGCCCGCCATCCCCGCGCACCCGAGGCAGATGACGTCGGCGCCGTCATCGGCGATAGCCTTCCGCGCCGCATCGAGGATCAGCTTGCGCGTCTCGGCTTCGGCCGTTTCGAGCGCCAGGACGGGCGCCCCAGTGGTGCGGATCGACGCACACCGGTCGGTCAAGCCATAGTGTTGGACCGCATCGCGCAGAAGCGGCCCCCAGGAGTCGTTGGTCGTCACCACGCTGAATCGATGGCCGAGCATGCAGGCCGCCAACATCGACGCCTCGGCGATCCCCAACACCGGTTGCTCAAGGATCTCGCGCGCGGCGTACACAGTTGGATGGTCGCTGTAGCAGGCGATGACATAGGCGTCGAAGCCCGGGTTCTCGAGGATCGTCTCGAGGGTGCCCGGCGCGCTCAACAACTCGTCGTACACGCTTTCGATCGAGCGCGGCCCCGAAGCCGGGTTGAGCGCCACGACCTCGGTCGATGGCAGAGCGTAACCGCTCAAGACCGTGCCGATCCGTTCGGTGAAGACGGCCGAGGTGTTTGGGTTGATGAACAGAATACGCATAAACGTTTGATCGCGAGCCAGGCGGGAGATCAGGCCCGCCTGGCTCGCAGCGCCCGCACGGAGTCAGGCCTTGGCGTCCGTCTTCTCGAAGCGCGAGAAAGGCAGGCGCTCGAGGTACCAGGACGTGTCGCCGGTCATGATGTACTGGGCGAGATCGCGCCCGATCGTCGGGGCCTCGATCACACCGTTCCCGCCGGCGCCAACTGCCAGGAGATAACCCGGCACGGACGATTCGCCCAGAATGGGGAGGAAGTCTGGGGGCTCGGCCCGATATCCAACCCATTCATTGACGATGGACGAATCAAGCAAACGAGGATAGTGCTGCATCAGCTCCTCGGTCAGGAATTCCCAGAAATAGGCGTCTGTGCCGCCCGTCATCGGCAGGGCATCCGGATCCCAAATGCCGGCGTGCATCGGGTCGTTCAGATCCATCGTCAGATGGGCCTTGCAGATGAACACGCAATCCTTGTCTTTGCGGGCATAGAAACGCGGGTACTTCAGCACCGGGAACGGGTAGGCCAGCTTCTCGCTCGGCTCGAGGATGAAGACCTCGGCCTTGGTGTGCCAGATCGGCAGCTCGAGGCCGACCTGCCGCGCCGTGTAGCGCGCCCACGGCCCGCTGGCGTCGACGACGAGATCGAAATCGAAGTGACCCTTGCTCGTGTCGAGGCCCGTGACCTTGCCGCCCGACATCGTGACGCCTTCGACCTTTGTGCCGATGTGGATCTGGGCGCCCTTCTCGCGCGCCAGCTTCGCCAGCGTGTTCGAGATCATCGTGGCATCGAAAAAGCCGTCGTCGGGACACCAGCCGGCGCCGAGCAGGCCGTCGACATTGATGTCCGGGATGACCTTGAGGATCTTGGCCGGATCGTGCCAGTACTCGGCCTGGTAGCCCGAAGCCAGAGTCAGCGACACAGCCTTCATCACGTACGTCTCGTAATCCTTGTACGGCGCGACCGTCAGCGTGCCTGTCTTCTCGAAGCCGGCCGACCCGGGCGCCATCTTCTCGAGACCGGTGTAGAAGTTGAAGCCGAACAGGCGCACATCCCAGAACTCATGCGCCACTGAGTCGTCGATCAGGCAGTGCGTGCCAGCCGACTTGGCTGTCGTGCCGGAGCCGATCGTGTTCTTCTCGAACAACGTGACCTCGGCCTCGGGGTATTGCGTGAGGAAGTGGGCAATCGACACGCCGATCACGCCGCCGCCGATGATGCCGATCTTCTTCTTCATGGAAGTGTTCTCCTTTAGTCAGTCATCCAAAGTGGGCGAAGAACAGGGCGGTTGACACCGTGTTCATTGCCCTTTCAACGAAGGGTCATTGCCAGGCCGGGCGCATCCCCCGGGCCTTGATCCGCTCGACGAGCACCGGCAAGAATGCATACAGGTCGGCGACCACGCCGACATCGGCCTGCGCGAAGATGGCGGCGTTCTCGTCGTTGTTGACAGCCGCGATCACGCGCGAGTCGCGCACGCCGACGATGTGCTGGATCGCTCCCGAAACGCCGATGAGCAGGCTCAGCTCCGGCGCGACCTTCTTGCCGGACAGCCCGAGCCACTCTGGGAACCAATCCCGATCCGACGACAACGGGCGAGTGCAGGCCAGTTGGCCGTCCAGGAGCGCCGCTACAGACTCGATCAACGCCAGATCCTCTTCGGCTTTGACGCCCTGACCGATGTCGATGACAGCATGCGCCTCTTCGAGCCGGGCCGCGCTTGTGGCCTTGGGGCGCACACCGATCACGGTCGGCGCAATGCCGTCGACCTCCGCGGTGAGCGTGCTCTGGCGAGCGATCCGTTCGGGCGATGGCGCGTCGGCCGGCGCAGTCAGCGCGCCGGGTGCGGCAGTCAGCACCACGCGGCCGGGTTTGAATTGGTGATAGGCCAGGGCACCGCCGCTGTAGAGCGAACAGCGCGCTGCAACGGCTCCTGTGCCGGCCTCGAGCGTGAAGCCCGTCGCCCAGGCGGCGTAGCCCGCTCCAATGCGCTCGGCCAGCCGGGGCGCCACCTGGAGCCCGAGCTTTGTCGCGCCGACGAGGACAAGCGCGGGCTCGGTCTGCGAGACTGCCGCGGCGAGAAGCGCGGCCCACGCCTCGGGCGACTCATCGGCGCTTTCGGTGGTGAAAACCACATCCACGCTCCGAATATCGACTGCGACGCCGGTCGGCGCTAGCAGGGCGACATCACCGCCGGGGCCAAGCGCCTGTCGGGCTGCGCCGACCAACTCGCGGGCCAGGGCGGGGTGCTCACTCCAAATCAGGATCGTCGGTTTGTCGCCCATCATGCAGCTCCTTTGAGCACGCCGGCCTGTTCGAGGGCGTCGATCAGTTCATCGGCCATGGCTCCGAGATCCTGCCCTTTGAGCACACGCTGTTGGCGTCGAACCACGACGCCCGTCAACCGCGTGTCGGCGATCCGGGCCGACGATTCAAGATCGGCCCGTGAAAGGCCAAGCTCAGTCTCGATGCCCCACACGTTCACGGGCTTCTTCTTGGCCTTGAGCGCGTCCATCAGCGTGGTGCGTCGCGGCGGGAAGGCCTCTTCGTCGATGCTGACCAGCGCCGGCAGCGGCGCCGTCACGGTTTGCATCCGATCGTCGAGGTTCTGCTCGACCCGCAGACCGCCGCCTTCAGGAGTTATGCCGCGCGCATAGGCGAGCAGCGGACGACGCAGCCGCTCCGCCAGCCGCGGACCGACCTGGAAGCTGTAGCCGTCATCGCTGGCAAAGCCGCACAGCACGACGTCGACCGGGTCGAGTTTCCGGATCGCGGCCTCGAGCAACCGCACCACGATGCCGGCCTCGGCCTCGCCGTCAAACGGGTCTTCGATGAGCACGACTTCGTCGACGCCCATCGCCAGGACGTCCTTGAAGGAGTCGCGCGCCGTCGCGGGCGCGAGGGCGATGACCTTGAGCCCGGCGCCTGTCGCTTCCTTCAAGCGCACGGCTGCCTCGACCACATTCTTGTCGATCAGGCCCACACGCTCGGGTACGCCGGCCGTGCGGAGCTCGCTTGTGGCCGGATCGACCTTGATCTCGGTCACATCCCGCGAGTACTTCACCAAGGCGACGATGTTCACAATCGACCTTCCTCTCTCGATCCATTCATCCGTAACGGAACGCGATGCCAAAGCCGCCCGCGGGGATATGCCAGGTGATCGCGCCACGACCACCGTGGTCACAGGCGATCTGACATGTGCCGCACTCGAGACAGTTCTCGTAGGCGACCGCCACGCGTTCATCGGTCCAGCGATAAACGATCGCCGGGCAACACACAAGGCACGGCCGCGTGGTGCAGGTTTTACATTTGTCGTGATCGACCGCAATATGGCTCTGCTCGGCATCGATCTCGTAACGATCCAGCCCGAGACGGGCATCGAGGCTGAGTTGTGGTTTCTGGCTGGCGGCCGTCATAGCACCATCCCCCGTGCGATCTGGAGCATGTCTTGCGACAGTGTCAGCCATGACGCCTTGCCCTTCAGCGCTTCGCTCAACGCACCCAGGGCCTTCGATCCCGGTTTTGTGTCGGCGGTCAGCAGCCGCTCCAGCACCTCGCCGGCGAGGTCCGGATACAGGCTGAACAGCCGCGGGTTCTCCATGAGCCCGTAGGCATCCTTGAACGTTCGCCAATCCTGATAGATCGACGTCGCCTTGAGCCGCTCGACGTAGTTGCCCAGCGTCGCGGCCGTGTAGCTCCCGGCGAAACGGGCTTGGAGAATGGCCTGCGCCGCCTCGACGGCTGACGTGATGGCGAAGTCCATGCCGCGCAACGTCAGGACGTTGTTGACCAAAAGACGCGCTGCGCTGCCCGCCACCACATAGCCGTCGCCGACGAGCTGCGTGGCGAGGTGGAATCCGCCACGGTGCACGGTCTGCGCCGAGTACTCGACGACCTCGCCGCCGCGGACCAGACGTTGTACGAGCGGATGCGCCTTGAAGGCATCCAGGATCTCGTGCGGATGGCGTCCGCTGGCGTAGAGCGAGTCGATCTTGACGACCACGCCGACCGACAGCGACGCCTTGTTGGTGTAAATGAAGCCGCCGCCCTCGACGCCGCCCGTCGACCCGACAAGGGTGTAGGCGGCGCCGGTCTCGGCGTCGCATTGGAACCGCTCCTCGATCACGTCGGGCGGCAGCGCGATCACTTCCTTCACGCCGAGCGAGACATCGTGCGGGTTGTGCGGCCCGCGCAGCCCGGCCTGCTTGAGGAGCAGACCGGCCGTGCCCTCGGCGACGACGACGACATCCGCGCCGATCTGATCGGGCCCGGCCTGGATGCCGACGACGCGACCGTTCTCGACAAGCAAGGCGTCGACGTTGACGCCGCTGATCAGCGAGGCGCCGGCCTCTTCGGCCTGCGTCGCCAACCAGGGGTCGAGCTTCGCGCGCAAGACCGAGAACGCGTTGAACGGCGGGGTCGCTGCCTGAGCGCTGCGGAAGTCAAGCGCCGTCGAGGTGTGTTCGCCGAGCATCACGATCTGGTGCGCGGCAATCGCGCGCTCGATCGGCGCGTGTTTCCAGAACTCGGGGTACACCTCGGCCACGGCGCGGCTGTAGAGCAGGCCGCCCGAGACGTTCTTTGCGCCCGGAGTGGCCGCGCGCTCGACGACAAGCACGTTCAGCCCGGCCTGCGCCAACGCCCGGCCGGCGGTTGCGCCGGCCGGCCCGGCGCCGACCACGATGACGTCGAATCTCTCCATGAGGTTGCTTGATCTCCCCGATCGTTGTCCGGCTTTCCCGGACGGCAGGGGCGCCGCTTCAAGCGCCCCTGCGCGTTCGGGACGCGTGGCCTGAGCCTTCCGCAGGCCCGGCCCCGCGCAAAACCCTTACGGGATGATGCAGGCCATCACGCCCTTCTGGGCGTGCAGGCGGTTCTCGGCTTCCATGAAGCAGGCCTTGCCCCAGGCGCTATCGAGCACTTCGTCGGTGACTTCGGCGCCGCGCTCGCACGGCAGACAGTGCATGTACTGCGCGGTCGGCTTGGCCATCTTCATGCGCTTCGAGTCGGCGATCCAACCCTTGTACTTGTCGAAGAGCTTGACCATCTCATCCTGCTCGGGCTTCTTGGTGACGGGCGGGAGCAGGTCGAGGCAGACGTAGTTCTTGGCGTAGACGATGTCGGCGCCCTCACAGGCGTCTTCCATCTTGTCGGTCACGGTATACGAGCCGCCGTTCAACTCGACGTTGGCCTTGATCGCGGCCTCGATCTCGGGATCGATGTGCATCTCCGGCGGTCGCGCAAAGACGATGTCGGCGCCGTAGAAGCTCGAGGCGTACATGAAGTCATGGTGCGGCGCGATCGGCTTCTTCGGGCTCGAGCCCCAGGTCCAGGTGACGCCGAGCTTGCGCCCGCGCAGGTCGCGGCCGTACAGTTCGCGCAACGTCATTACGTCGGCCATGCCCTGGCACGGGTGATAGATGTTGTCTTCCATGTTGATCACCGGGACGGTCGCCCACTTGGCGAACTCGCGGATGATCTTCAGGCTCTTCTCGTACTCCCAGCCGACTTTGTCGCCAAGGATGCGGATCGCCAGGCAGTCGCCCATGCTCGAGAGCACGCGCGCGACATCCGAGATGCGCTCCGACCCGTAGCCCTGGTCCTCGCCCTCGAGCGTGGGCAAACGGGTGGCATCGGGCTGCAGGAAGTGGCCGTGGCCGCCGAGCTGGAAGATGCCGGCCTCGAAGCTGTTGCGCGTGCGCAGCGACGGATTGAAGAACATCATGTGCAGCGTGCGCATCGGCAGGATGTCATTGTGATGGCGCTTGATCGCCATATCGGCCTTGAGGTTCAAGGCCACATCCAGCATCGTGTCGATCTCTTCCTTCGTGAAATCGCGCAGGGTGATGAAATCTCGCCCCTTCAAACCCTCAGTGATCATTTCAGACTCCTCTTGTTCTTGATTGCGTTGGCGTTTCGCGAGCCGCAAGCTGCCAGCTACGGCAGTTCGTAATCGCGATTGACGTCCTTGTAGAGCAGGTACGCCGATTTCTCCCAGCCCGTCGCGTAGTAGAACTGCGGGCAGTACGGCGCCATGTAGATGAAATCGTCCTTCTGCACCTCGATCAGGTCGTGGTTGAGCCAGTACAGACCGCGCCCGGCCACCATGTACAGCCCGTGCTCCATGACGTGCGCCTCGACGAAGCTGAAGTACACGCCCGGGTCGAACACCTGCAGGTTGATGCCCATGTCGAAGCCCATCTGCTCGTAAGGCGTCAGGTGCTGCTCCATGTAAGTGTCGGTCGGATCGGCGCGCACGTCGCTCTGGTGTGCCACGATCGCGGCCGGGATGGCGATGCCGTCGACCTGGACATAGCGGCGCTTGATCCAGACCACGCGGCTGCGATCATCGCCCTTGTTCTGGAAGTCGTAGGCTTCGTGCGGCGGCAGCCAGGCGAAACCACCCTCAGGAAGCTTCCTGGCCTTCCCGCCCACAGTCATCTCGATCTCGCCCTCGAGCACGTAGAAGAAACTCTCGTAGTCATCGTCGCGCGTGCGCGCCGTGCGGCCGTTGGCCTCGACCAGGAGTTCATGCTGGACGAACGCCGCGCCGTTCTGCGGCGTCGCCAACACCTGTGCCAGCACACCTTCGAAGTGCGGCAGCTGGTGCTCAACCCGGCTCGAACGCGGGAAGATCATGTAGCTGCCCGGGACATTGATGCAACGGCAGCGCGACGTGATGTCGGCGTCGTTGACGATCAGTTTCTGGGTCTGGACCTGATTGAACTTCATCGCTTCTCCTCGATTGGGAAGTGAGGGCGAGAGGCGGTGTGCTCCGGTGGTCGGGGCGTCGCCCCGGCCT
>DKKP01000088.1 GCA_002455335.1 Anaerolineales bacterium UBA6663
GCGCGTCACTGCAGTGACGCGCTACCACCCACGCTCCTGGCTTTCGACTAGAGGGAGACGCCGTAGGCCTCGGTGAAGGCCTCCTGGGCGTACGACACCGACGCGTACCCGAAGCCCTTGTCGCCCCAGGCTTGCGTGCCCCAGCTGTTGCGCACGATAAAGCGATCGGCCGTGTAGCCTACGAGCGCGACCGCATGGCCGCCGCGGGTCGTCAGCGGCTGATAGGTGTCGAGGTTGCCGGCCGACGCCCGAGCGCCATCCCAGGTCGCATCGACGTTCAGGCGGGTCAGGATCGGGCCGTTGTTTGCCAGCCAGATTCGCCACTGCGTGAGATCGCGCCCGAGATTGAAGTAGCTGGCGATCCGCAGCTGGGCGGCGATGGCGTAGAAGGCATCGGCGCTACCCGCATACAGCCGGCGCGACCTGAACGGCAGGGTCTTATCGAGCACGACCCCGTACTTACGGGCGATGTCGAGCGCGGCCTTGAGACTTGTGCCGTCGCTCTCGATGAACGTGGTCGGCCGGTTGACGAAAACATCCGTCTCCTTGGCCGCCATCCAGATGAAACGCACCGAGAGCCTGTCTGCCTTGCCGACCGCGCCGGTCTTGACGAAGTGCCAGCGCAGCACCGAATCGGCTGTCGCCCAGCCGACGCAAGAGCCGGTCGAGCCCTGGTCGCCGATCGACCACCATGGCTCGCGCAGATCGACGCTGGCCGGGAGCGGGCCGGAGGCGGCCAGCACATCGGCGGCGCGGGCAGTGGCAAAGGTCCAGTCTTGCGCGATATCGGTCGACGGCAGACAGTTGAGGATGCGTTTGGGGTGCGGGCGTCGCGGTGCCATGGGGATCTCTCCAGTGGCCCGACGGACACGCTCTGCCGGGCCGATGTGTGCCTGACTTAACGCACACCCGCGCGGCCTTACGTCATCCTGCTCCGTAACGCGATGAGAGCCCCCGCGCTATCGCGCACAACCGCTCGCGCAACTCAACCGGCTCGAGCACCTCAGCCTGATCGCCCCAGCTCAATACCCAGCCGATCAGGTCGTCGATGCCGCGGACGCGCAGGGTCATCACCAGATGATCGACCTCGACCTGATCGGCGACCCAGAAGAACGGTCGGGACTCCTGGGCGTAGCGCGCGACGGCCGGCGCGAAGCGCACGCGAACGACAAGGTGCCGATCGTCGGGTTGAGCCTGCGCCACGCGAAAGCGTTTTGGGCGATTGAAGGTGTGGGCCAGCACGATGAGCGCCTCGATCCGCTCGAGCCGAAAGTGGCGCAGGTCGCGTCGGGCGTGGTCAAGCGCCACCAGGTACCAGGATCCGCTGACATTCGCCAGGCTATACGGGTCGGCCTCGCGCCATCCGCCGGGCTGGCTGCTCCGCGACTGGCGCGCGAAGTAGCGGAAGCGCACGCGATGCCGACCGATGATCGCGCGCCGCAACACACGCAGTCGATCGTGAAGGGGCTGACGCTGATCGTCATCGTCCGGGCCCTCATGGGTGATGAAGCGGATGTTCTCGCGCAGGTACTCGACTTCGGCGCGCACCCCTTGCGGCAGCACGGCTTCGATCTTGGCGCCGGCGGCCTGCGCCGCCGCCTTGTAGTGGGCGTCGAAGCTCTGGGCCATGACGTCGGCGCCAAGCAGAAGCAGCGTGGCCTCGTCGGGCGTGAAGCGCAGCGGCGGCAGGAAGTAATCTGGATCCAGCTCATAACCGCGCCCGGGCGTGCTGATGAGCGGCACACCGGCTTCACCCAGCGCGTCGAGGTCACGGTAGATCGTGCGTTTGCTGGTCTCGAAACGCGCGGCCAGAGCAGCCGCGGTGCGCGGGCCGCCGCGCTGCAATTCGAGGATCAGGGCGAGGAGACGATCTGTGCGATTCATTTCATTGCTGATCTGTGATCTGTGATTGTGGATTGGCGGGCGGCGGTGGGCCGAACTCGGTGACATACGCGTGCAGGGCCGCGGCGGCCTCGAGGCAGAGCCAGGCGCGGAAATCGAGCGCCTCGCGCTGCTTCTCGATCATGGCCACGGCTTGTTGCGGTTGGCCGGCCTCGAGCTCGTCGAGGACGGCACGGACCGAGGCGAAGTCGTGACCGGCCCGACGCAGCAGCACAAGGACGCGCAGTCGGCGGAGCTGGTGGGCATCGTAGACGCGGTACCGGCTGCCGGGTTCGCGGTCGGGCTGCAGCAGCCCCAGCTGTTCCCAGAAGCGCAGCGCCGAGACCCGCTCGTTCACGAGGCGGGCGGCTGCGCCAACCCGTAAGCGCGTCGGTCGGCGCCAGACGTCATCCTCGGGCATAACGGCCGCCAGTGACCGCAGGGCCGCAAGCGTGTGCTCGAGCCGCTGACGCAGTCGGTCGAGCTCGGCGTGCTGCTCGTCGATGACGGCCAACCCCTCAGCCAGGCGCCCCTGATGAACGGCCCGCAACAGCCTCAGGGCCCGTCCGCCGCCATAGGCGCGCATCAGCAACCGGGTGACACGAACGGCGGCGAGGTGCTGCGGGGTGTAGTGGCGATAACCGGAGGGTCGTCGGGCGACACGCGGCAGGAGCCCCTGCGCCTCGTAATTGCGGACCTGCTGGACGCTGATACCGGCCGCCCGGGCCAGGTCGCTTGTGCGGATCGATGCCATCAGACTATCACCTGAAAGCCTCAAGTTGGTGTAGAGACTTCTATCCAGTTTTGCGCGTATATTCAAGGAACCTCGCGAAAAACTCGCTCGGCTTGCATCCGAATTCTACAATGGGAACGATAGCCTGAAGGTTCAGTTGGGAGACGGGGGCGGGCCTTTGCCCCGCCCCCGCCTTCCAACTGAACCTGGCGACAAGGCGGCGGCCTATTCAACCACTGAGGAGAAAGCGGATGGAACACCCTCATATCGAAGTGCGCGGTGCGCGCGAAAACAACCTGCAGAACGTGTCGCTCGACATCCCCAAGCGCAAGGTGACGGTCTTTACGGGGGTGTCGGGCTCGGGGAAGTCGTCGCTGGTGTTCGACACCATCGCGGCCGAAGCCCAGCGACAACTCAACGAGACCTTCACGGCCTTTGTGCAGGGCTATCTGCCGCACTACGGCCAACCCGAGGTGGATCACATCGATTACCTGAACGCCCCGATCATCATCGATCAGAAGCGGGTCGGGGGCGGCTCGCGCTCGACGGTCGGCACCTACACCGACATCGCCGCCGTGCTGCGGCTGTTCTTCTCACGCGTCGGGCAGCCGACAGTCGGCCCGGCCTTCATGTTCTCGTTCAACACGCCGCAGGGGATGTGCCCCGAATGCGAGGGGATCGGGCGCACGATCCAGCTCGACCTCGATCGCTTCCTGGATCGGTCGAAGTCGTTGAACGACGGCGCCGTTCAGCACCCCGACTTCAAAGTCGGGAGCTGGATCTGGAAGTCATACGCGAGGTCAGGGCTGTTCGACAACGACAAACCGATCGTCGACTACAGCCCCGACGAGCTGCAGAAGCTGCTTCACGGCGCCGACCTCAAGGTGTCGTTCGGCGAGTTCAACCTCACCTACGAGGGGCTGGTCGAGCGGTTCACGCGCAGTTACATCAAGAAAGACTCTGCGACGATGTCGGATCGCAACCGCGCGGTGTTCGAGCGGTTCACGACGACCCGGGTCTGCCCGGTCTGCCATGGGGCGCGGCTCAACCAGGCCGTGCTGAACTGTCGCATCGCCGGGCGCAACATCGCCGAGCTGGCCGACCTGGAGGCCACCGAGCTGATCGAGGTGCTGAGGGGATATACCGACCCCGTCGCCGCCCGGCTCGCGGGCAAGCTGGTCGAGCGGCTGCAGCACCTGGTCGACATCGGGCTGGGATACCTCAGCCTGAGCCGCGAGACGGCCACGCTCTCGGGCGGCGAGTCGCAACGGATCAAGATGATCCGGCATCTGGGCAACGGGTTGACCGAGATGCTCTACGTCCTCGACGAGCCGAGCGTCGGGCTGCACGCCCGCGACGTCGGCCGACTGACGGGTTTGCTGCAGAAGCTGCGCGACAAGGGCAACACAGTGCTGGTGGTCGAGCATGATCCCGATGTGATCGCGATCGCCGACCACGTCGTGGACCTCGGGCCGGCGGCCGGCGCACACGGTGGGCACGTGGTCTTCGAGGGCTCGTACGAGGCGTTACTCGGCGCCGACACACTGACTGGCCGGCACCTCAAGCAGCACCTGCCGCTCAAGGCCGTCGTGCGCGAGCCGGGCGGCTATCTGCCGATCCGCGGGGCGACGCTGCACAACCTGAAGGACGTCTCGGTCGACATCCCGACCGGGGTGATGACGGTGATCACGGGCGTGGCCGGGTCGGGCAAGAGCACGTTGATCAACGATATCTTTCTCGAGCAACACCCGGATGCCGTGGTGATCGATCAATCACGCGTGGTCGCCAACAGTCGCTCGGCGCCTGTGACCTACACGGGCATCATGGACGAGATCCGCAAGGCCTTCGCCAAGGCCAACGACGTGAGCGCCTCGCTGTTCAGCTTCAACTCGGAGGGCAGCTGCCCAAGCTGCAACGGGCTGGGTGTGACCTATGCCGATCTGGCGTTTATGGAGGGGTTCACGTCGACGTGCGAGCTGTGCGAGGGCAAGCGCTTCAAGGCCGAGGTGTTGACGTACACGTTACGCGGCAAGACGATCAGCGATGTGCTCGAGATGACGGCCGAGGAGGCGCTCGACTACTTCACCGAGAAGAAGATCCGGCCCGTGCTCAAGGCCATGAACGACGTCGGGCTCGGGTATCTCAAGCTCGGTCAGCCGCTGAGCACGGTCTCGGGCGGCGAAGGCCAGCGGCTTAAGCTGGCTACCGAGTTACACGAACGCGGGAGCGTCTATGTGCTCGATGAGCCGACGACCGGCCTGCACCTGTCGGACATCGGCCAGCTGATGAGCATCCTCAACCGGTTGGTCGATGCGGGCAACACCGTGATCTTGATCGAGCACCACCTCGACGTGATCCGTCAGGCGGATTGGATCATCGATCTTGGCCCGGAGGGCGGCAGCGGCGGCGGCGAGGTGCTCTTCGCCGGCCCTCCGGCGGCGTTGAAGGGCTGCGGACGCAGCATCACGGCGCGATTCATCTGAGCCCAGGCGGAGGGCGAGAGGCGTGTTCAACCCTCTGCGCGTCGGGTGGCCGCGCTGGAGCCGGGCGCGCAGGGGCGAAGCCGCTCAGGTGTCGAGTTCAGCGGATCGGCGCTCGATGTGGGCGCGCTCGATCTGGTTGTGGGTCAGCGCGAGCGCGCGGGCGTAGGCGATGCGGGCCGGCTCGTTCTGTTCAAGCCTCCGGAACATGTCGGCGCGGGCAAGGTGGAACGGGGCGAAATCGCCAAGTTCGTCTGCGAGCAGGTCGGTCAGACGCAGGCCGATGCCTGGGCCGAAAGCGAGCGACGCCGCCACGGCCTGGTTGAGGCGGACGACCGGCGTGTCGGTGAAGCGCCGCAGCTGACCGTAGAGCAGGACGATCTGACGCCAATCGGTATCGCCGGCGCTGGAGGCACGGGCGTGCAGGGCGCTGATCGCGGCCTGGATCTGGTACGGACCCGGTTGCTTGATCTGCAAGCTGGATTCGACCAGCGCCAGGCCCTCGCGAATCGCGCGCTTGTCCCATCGCGCTCGGTCCTGCTCCTCCAATACGATCAAAGCGCCGTCCGTTCCGACCCGCGCCTCGCGCCGTGAGTGGTGCAGGAGCATCAGCGCCAGCAGTCCCAGCACCTCCGCCTGTTGCGCAGACGGCACATCCGTCGGCGTCCGGCGGATCAGCAGGGCCAGCACCCGCGTCAGGCGGATGGCGTCGTCGCAGAGCCCATGGCGGATCAAAGCATCCCCAGAGGTGGCCGCATAGCCTTCGGTGAAGATCAGGTACAGCACCGCCAACACGGCTTCCAGTCGTTCCGCCAGGAGATTGGCCGGCGGCACGTCGTAAGGGATCCCGGCGGCCTTGATCTTGCGTTTGGCGCGGACGAGGCGCTGAGCCAGCGTCGGGGTCGGCAGCAGAAAGGCCGCGGCGATCTCCTCGGTGCTCAGGCCGCCGAGCGTGTGCAGGGTCAGCGCGACCTGACCTTCAGGCGGCAGCGCGGGATGGCAGCAGGTGAAGATCAGCTTGAGGCGCTCGTCCGGGATCTCGCCGACCGCGTCTTCGTCGTCGTAGATCGGGAGCGCCTCAAGCGCTTCCGGCTCGAGCGGCGAGGCCTTCGTGCGGCGGAGGCGATCGAGCGCCTTGCGTCGCGCCGTGGTGGTCAGCCAGGCGCCCGGCCGATCGGGCACGCCCTGTCGATCCCAGTGCTCGAGCGCGGCGAGAAACGCATCTTGCAGCGCCTCCTCGGCCAGGTCGATGTCGCCGAGCCAGCCGATGAGCGTGGCCAGAATCTGTCCGTACTCCAGACGGTGGGCGCGCTCGACGGCAACGGTCACCGAGGCGTTCATATCAGTGGAGTATAACGAGATCGCACGTCAAGGGAACGGCAAAGACGCTGAGGATGCGAAGGAACAAAACACCCCGTTCCCTCGCGCCCTCCGCGTCTTTGCGGTTCGTGTCGGCGCTTCGCCTTGAAGCCGCGGCGATCAGCCGCCGTTCTCGGCCTCGCGCTTGAGGTCGGCAAAGTACTGCTCGAACGTCTGGCGAAAGTCCGGCAGCGAACCGGCGATCATCGGCAGCATGATGCCGCTGAAGACCTCGGACATGGCGAAGGTCGTGGCGCCGTCGGTTGCCGGCGCGAGCGTGAAGGTCCGCACGCCCGTGAACATCGGCGCGGCGCCGTCGCGCCAGACCATCGAGCGGTTGGGCTCAACGTCGGTGACCTTGAGGTTGAAGACCCTGTCGGCCGCGATGCGGGCCTTGAGCGCGATCTTCTCGCCCGCCGCGATGCGACCATCGATGCGCGTAACCGTCGAGTTCCAACGCGGGAAGTCGGCGGCGTTCGTGAGAAGAGCCCAGATCCGCTCTGGCGTCGCATGGATGGCGCCGCTGATCGCGTATTCCATTCGAAACGTTTGCTTGGTGACTGAAGCAGTCGCCATACCGTAGCTCCTAGCGCGCGCGGACGCGGTTGTTCTTCGGGTTGTGCTCGAGCTCGACCAGGCCGAGCTTCTCGAGCAGCGGCGGCACGTACATGCCAAACCGGCCGCGGTAGCCTTTGCGCAGGCCGTACCAGCCGCCAACGGGGTTCTTGGTGGAGCGGCCCCAGGCCTCGACGGTCCCCTCGGCGGCGGGCTTCTGCTCGTCGGCTGCTCCGAGCGGCATCCAGTCGCCGTGCTTCTTCAACATGGCGTGCAGATCCTCGATGCAGCGCAGGTGGTAGCGCAGCTCGGTGCTGCCGACCTTGCAGACCAGCGCCGGCGGATCGAGCGTTTCGTCGCGGAACATGACGTACTCGGAACCGCCGTTGGCGGTCGTCAACTTCCAGGGGGCTTCACGCGTGCCGGCTTCGCCTTTTGAGGCGGCCGCCTTTGGCGGGGCTGCCTTGGGTGCGACGGCCTTCGGCGCAGGCTTGCCGGCCTTCGCAGCCGTGGCCTTCACAGGGCTGCGTGTCGGCCTGGCCTTGGTGGGTTTGGCGATCTTTGTGGCGGGTTTGGTCGGCATGAAGAGTCTCCCAGAAAAATAGTGATCCGGGCCTCGATCAGGACCCGGCGCTATCAAAAGCCGTCTTATTCCAACCTATCAATTCGCGGTCTACCTCGCCCTTCTCGATGTCGGTCATGGGTTCGCCTGTGGCTTTCGCGAGGATGCTCGTGATTTGGGCGCCTTGGGCGGCAACGCGCGCACGTCGCTGAACGTCGCCGCAAAGAACGCCGTCAGCCGTTGCCCGTTCTCTGCGATGGACTCCGGGATGAGCCACCAGTCCTTCAGACCCTTGCCCGTGCCCATCGGATCGAAGCGCGCGGCCCCAGCGAGCTCTGGACGCCTGTCTTTGAGCTCGCCGGGCAGGCGCACGATGACGTTTTCGTTGTGCAGGCCGACGAAGAAATACCCGTTGACGAAACAGGCCGGGTAGCCAAACATCTTGCGCGGCTTCGCCTCGGGGTGGACGGGCAGCGCGGCGTTGAAACGTTCGACCAGATCGGCCGGCGGCTTGCGCCACACCCTCTTGCCCGGACGACGGGCCGGAGCCTGCTTTGCACGCGACGCCGTCATCGCTGATGCTCAGCCCATCTGGCTGAAGTCGACGATCGGGCGCAATTCGAGCGAGCCGGTGCGCGCGCCCGGGCATTTCGACGCCCACGCGATGGCCTCGTCGAGGTCCTTGCAGTTGAGCACGTAATAGCCGCCGAGCTGCTCCTTGGTCTCGGCGAAGGGGCCGTGGGTGGTGACGATCTTGCCGTCCTTGGAGCGCACCGTCGTGGCCGTCGAGGTGGGATGAAGCGGGTCGCCGGCGGAGCTGATGCCGGCTTTGCGAAGCTCCTCGGTGTACGCGAACCATTCGCCCATCCAGGCATCCTGCTCGGCCTTGGACATGGCTGCATCCGCCTGCTCGTTGCCGTAGATTAACATGATGTATTGCATGACGTCGTCTCCCTGTGTGAACGCGGCTCTGATTGTTCCGCTTACCCTACCGACGCCCGAGATAGCGCGATTTCGACAACAACAACAGGATCTCTTTTAATTACATAACGCGAAGCGACGCAGCAACGGCCAGAATTTCGCCAGAGTGTATCTGATTTTGTCGCCCTGAAACAAGGGCCAACTGAGGGGGAGTGGCGCCGCTTGCGGGAATGGCCAGATCTTGTCGGATGTCGAACGACATCCGGCTAGATCCGCCATCGCAAGGCCTGCCTAGATCTCGAGGCCCTTGTACTGGCTGAGGTGGAGCTGGTAGTAGAAGCCGCGTTTCCCCATCAGTTGGACGTGTGAGCCCTGTTCGACAATCTGGCCGCGATCGATCACGACCACGTTGTCGGCGTCGCGGATGGTGCTCAGGCGGTGGGCAATGACGAAGCTGGTGCGCCCATGCATCAACCGCAGCAGGCTGCGCTGGATCCGCGCCTCGGTGCGCGTGTCGACGCTCGAGGTGGCCTCGTCGAGGATCAGGATGGCCGGGTCCGCCAGGATCGCGCGCGCGATTGCCAGCAACTGGCGCTGGCCCTGGCTCAGGTTGCCCGCGCGCTCGGTCAGCACCGTGTGATAGCCGTGCGGAAGCTGATGGATGAAGTGATCGGCGTCGGCCAGCTCGGCGGCGCGCATAACCTCGGCATCGGTGGCCTCGAGCCGGCCGTAGCGGATGTTCTCGAGCACGGTATCGGCGAACATGAACGTGTCTTGCAGCACGATTCCCAGGTGACGACGGAGATCGGCCTTGCGGATTTCGCGCAGGTCGCGGCCGTCGAGCAGGATCCGGCCACCCTGGATCTCGTAGAAGCGCGTGAGCAGGTTGATGACCGTGGTCTTTCCGGCGCCGGTCGGGCCGACCAGAGCCACGACCTGGCCGGGCTGCGCTTCGAGCGTCATGTGCGCGAGCACCGGTCGGTCGGCGTGATAGCCAAAGCTCACGTCCTGGAATTCGACATGGCCCCGGACGTCGGCGAGCGGCGCGGCGTCAGCGGGGTCGTGCGTCTCGGGCGCCGTGTCGATGATCTCGAACACGCGCTCGGCCCCGGCCAGCGCGGCCTGGATCGAGTTGTACAGCGTGGCCAGCTGGCGCAGCGGCTGGATGAAGGCCTGGCCGTAAGCGATGAAGGTCGCGATCAAGCCGACAGTGACCAGGTCTTGCAGCGCCAGCCAACCGCCCAGGCTGGCCAGGACGATAACGAAGAAGTTGCCGAGGACGTTGGTCAGCGGCATGAGCATCAGGGCATAGGTGTTGGCCGAAACCGCGGCGCTGTAGACCGTCTGGTTATGCGCCCGGAATTCGCTGATGGCGGCGTCGCTGCGCTGAAAGGCCTTGACGACCTTTTGGCCGCTGAGCGTCTCCTCCATCACGGCGTTCAGACCGCCCAGTTCCTTCTGCAGCACGCGAAAACCGCGTCGCGTATAGCGCGCGACGAAATCCGCGAACCAGAACATGATCGGCACGACGAGCACGGTCGCCAACGCCAGCCAGGGATCGAGCACGAACATCGTGACAAGGATGCCGACCATGGTCAGCACGCTGGCGACGAGCGCGATCACGTTTTGCGACACAGCCTGATTGATGGCGTCGATGTCGTTGGTCAGTCGGCTCATCAACTCGCCGGCCGGCTGCGCGTCGAAGAAGCCGATCGACAACGCCTGCAGATGCGCGAACAGATCCTGCCGAAGGTCGCGGAGCGCGCGCTGCGAGATGCGCGCCATGACCCAGGACGAGATCGCCTGCAGGATGTTGTACCCCACATACACGCCGAGCATCTGCAGGGCCGTGCTCAGCAGCCCTGCCGCGTCGGCGCTTGCGATGTCGACGTCGATGGCCCGGCCAAGCAGATAAGGCCCAAGCAGCCCGAGCCCTGTGGTGATCAGCACAAGGACGAGCACGACAGCCAGGATCAGAGCGTACGGGCGCAGATAAGGTAGCAGGCGGTGCAGTGCGCGGTTCGGATCGCCGGCGCTCTCGAACTTGCCCGGCTGAGCCGGCGCCGGGCCGATGTTGGGGCGCGGGGCGCGGGCGCGGGCCGCCGTCATGGGCGGCCTCCATCCTCGGCATCTAGCACTTCACGCACGCCGGCGCCCAGCTGCGACTCGTAGATCTCCTGATAGATCGGGCTGCGCTCGAGCAAATCGGCGTGCGATCCCTGCGCGGCGAGGCGGCCTCTGTCGAGCACCACGATCTGATCCGCGGACAGGGCCGAGCTGATGCGTTGGGCAACGATGACGGTCGTGCGCCCAGCGCGCCGCTCGCGCAGCGCGGCCTGGATGCGGCCCTCGGTCTCGACATCGACTGCGCTTGTGCTGTCGTCGAGGATCAGGATGGCCGAGTCCGCCAGGAAGGCCCTGGCGATGGCGATGCGTTGCTTTTGCCCGCCCGAGAGATTGACCCCGCGCTCGGCCACCGAGGTGTCGTATCCGGCGGGGAGCTTGAGGATGAAATCCTGGGCCTGGGCGGCGCGCGCCGCCGCCTCGACCTCGGCGTCGGAGGCCGTGGGCCGGGCGAAGCGGATGTTGTCGCGCACCGTGCCAGTGAAGAGGATGGCCTCCTGCGGAACCAAAGCGACGTGAGCGACGAGTGCGGCCTGGCGCACGTCACGGACGTCGACGCCATCGACCGACACGCTGCCGGCGGTGACATCGTAAAAACGCGGGATCAGGTTGATGAGCGACGTCTTGCCGGCGCCTGTCGCGCCCAGGATCGCCAGGGTCTGACCCGGAACGACGTCGAGCGAGATGTCGCTGAGCACATCCTGCTCATCGACGTCGGCGTCGGCCGACCGATAGCGGAAGGCCACGCCCGAAAACGTCACACGCCCACGGACCGGCTCGGGCAGGTCGCCGGCGCCTGGTCGATCCTGCACCTCTGGAATGTGGTCGAGCACCTCATTGATGCGCCGGGCTGAGGCAATGCCGTTTGCCCAGGTGTTGGCCAGCAACCCGGTGAGGATGAGCGGGTTAAGCGTATTGAGCAGGTAGTTATAGAAGGCCATGATCTGGCCGACCGTCAACTCACCCGCGATCCCGCGCAGACCGCCGAAGTAAACCACGACCACCATACCGATGTTGACGAACAGCGTGAGCACAGGCGGCAACATCGACAGGAACTGCATCACCTCGACGTTGCGCTGCGTGTAATCGGCATTGGCTATCGCAAAACGACGGCTTTCGTGCGTGTCGCGCACGAAAGCCTTGACCAAACGCGCGCCGGCCAGGTTCTCCTGAAGGACTGTGTTGAGCCGGTCGAGCTTGAGTTGCACGCTCCAGAAGAGCGGCTCCATGCGCGCGCTGAAGAAAACGATCACGGCGCTTGTGACGATCAGGAGCGGCAGCAGCGTCAGCGAGAGCTCGCGGCTCGTCATGAACATCAACGCCAGACTACCGAGCATCATCAGCGGCGCACGCGTGCCGATGCGGAGCGAGATCTGGAAGACGCGTTGCACGGCGGTCGTGTCGCTGGCCAGGCGCACGAGAAGGTTGCCGGTCGTGAACGTGTCGAGGTCGCCGTAGGCAAAGGCCTGGGTCTTGACGAACAAGGCGTCGCGCAGATCGCGGGCCATGCCCTCGCCGACCAAGACCGACGAGCGATTGTTGCCCAACGCGAAGATCGTGCTCAGCGCCGTGGCGCCGAGCATCAGCGCAGCGGTCTCGAGCACGACCGCCAGGTTGTTTTGACGAATGCCCTCATCGACGATGCGTTGGATCAAACGCGGGATCGCGAGATCGGTGAAGGTCTGAGTCAGCAGGAGCGCCAGGGCGATCAGGGCGGCGGCGCGATAGGGAAAGATGAATGGAAAGAGCTTGCGCAGGGCGGTCATGGGGGATCAAAGGATTGTACCGCCGAGGATCGAGCGGGAGTGTCCCGATGTCGGCGGAACGCCGACATC
>DKKP01000195.1 GCA_002455335.1 Anaerolineales bacterium UBA6663
ACCGCAAAGACGCGAAGACCGCACAGTTGAGCTCTGCGGTCTTCGCGTCTTTGCGGTTCGCCTTGGGTTGGTCAGTTCGCCGACGGCGTGCGGTAGGCGTGCCAGATCTCGGGGCCGGCCATCAGCTCGGGTCGCACCCGGCGCTCGACGATCTGCAGCCGGGCCGTGCCGGCATCCGGATCGCGCTCGACGCATTCGAGCACGAGCTCCCAGGCGCCATCGACCATTTCGTGGCGGCTACCCAGGGTCAGGGGGGCATCATCGATCTGAAGGACCAGGATGGTATCGGTCGGGTGCATGGTGATTCTGAGCCTCGGTCGCGGTCAGGAACCCCCAGAGCGTCGCCGCTCCAGATGTGTGACCAGCCCCCAGGATAACGCGAATCGCCTCTGAGCGCGAGCGGCCAGATCTGGCCCAAAGGTCATGCCAGGGCTTGCCGCATTCACCGGCGGCCGCGGCGGCCAGAAATGCCTGCGAAATCCGAGTGGTACGCGACCGGGCCGCAGTCAGCACATCGTCGATGTCGCCGCTCGCCAGTTGTAGCCAGCCCGCATGGTGGGCGAGCAGCCGCCCGATAAGGACGTCGTCGCCGGCTGGTGTGAGGCCCGGCCCAAGGCCGACGAGTGCCAGGGGCAGGGGCCCGGTTGCGGCCGGCGCCAGGACGACTGGAGCGAATGCCTTGAGGATGGCCTCGATCTGCTGGCGCGCCGCGACAAGCTCGGTGGGGAGTTGACGCGCCACGCCAGTGGCCCAGAAGGGGCGCGGCTGCCAGACCACGGCGGCGCCCAGGTCGAACGCCAGATCCGCGATCTCGCCTGCGACGAGCGCCTCGGGCAGCCGCTGATCAATGCACAACCGCAGGCTGAGTGGGCTCAACGGGATGTCGGCCATCGTCAGCGCGACCAGGCCGACCGCACGCTCCAGGTAGATCACGCCGGCGTGAACGCTCCGCGCCCGCGTCGGGCCGGTGCCCCTGAGCCAGTCGGCCGCTCGCGGCGTCAGGTGATCGATCACTAGAGTTGCGCCCGGCATGTCGCGCATGCGTCGATTGTAGCCCGATCGCTTTGCATGCGGATTTCATCCATGCAAGCTCGGCCCGCAATTCGTTCTGAGTTAGAATGCCCTTAACCTTCGCAGGATCTGCGTTGTTTGGAGGCTCGATGCGGCTTTCCGCACCGGTTCGGATCACAGTGATCTACCTGATCTTTGGGGGATTGTGGATCTCCCTGTCGGATCAGGTCGTCGCGTGGCTTGTCGTCGACCCGGAGTCGATCACGTGGCTGCAGACCGTCAAGGGTTGGGGCTACATCCTGCTGACCACATTGCTGCTTCACCAGCTTGTGCGCCAGGACTTCACCCGGATCGAAGCCGCCAACCAGTCGCTCGAAGCCAGCTACGATGCCACGCTGCGCGGCTGGGCCCGCGCCCTCGACTTGCGAGACCGCAGCACCGAGCAACACACAGCGCGCGTGGCCGAGCTCACCGTCGAGCTTGCCCAGTCGATGGGCCTGCGCGAGCCCGCGCTGACTCACATCCGCCGCGGCGCGTTGCTTCATGACATCGGGAAGATGGGCATCCCCGATTCGATCCTGCTCAAGCCCGGTCCGCTTGACGCCGAGGAGTGGGCGATCATGCGCGAGCACCCAGGCCATGCCAACGAGATGCTTGCCCCGATCGACTTCTTGAAGCCGTCGCTCGAGATCCCGTACTGCCATCACGAAAAGTGGAACGGCACAGGTTACCCGCGCGGCCTCGAGCGCGAGGCCATCCCGCTCAGCGCGCGGATCTTCGCGGTGGTCGACGTGTGGGATGCCTTGACCTCGAGCCGGCCGTATCGAGGTGCCTGGCCCGCAGAGCGGGCGCTTGGCTACCTGCGATCGCAGGCCGGCCAGCACTTCGACCCCGGCGTCGTGCGGGCTTTTGAGGCGTTACTGGCCCGCCGTGGCGGTGCGACAAGCGTGGCCAACCACTCGGAGTGACTTGCGCGCGCACTGTGTTTCCCCTGGTTCTGCTCCCCAATTCTACCGAGACCGATCTCCACCTCTGCTGGGTTGAGGTCGACGCGCCGCCTGCGCGAAGATAACCTTTAGGGCAGGCGGTTAGCGAAAGGACGCTATGAGCGTACATCGGTCTCTGGGTCGTCTGGGCCTTGGCCTGGCGATCATCCTGGGCACGACCCCGGCGTTGACCCGCGCGCAGGCGGGCTCGACGCTGTACATTCCAAACGTGGCGCGCACCTATCGACCCAGCGCGCTCTCGGCGCTTGGCGCCGGCGATTGGAGCCAGGAGGCCCACGACGCACAGCGCACCGGCTTTGTCGCGGTCGAGCCCAAGACGCCCTGGACGCTGCTCTGGACCTTCAACGCCTCGGATTCGTCAGGCGGCGCGAGTTGCCCTGGCGGCGATCCGACGCGCGGCCATTGCTACAACGCGCCCGAGGGTGCGCATACCGTGGTCGGCGGCGACGCCGTGTATGTTCCGGCGGGCGCCAACGGCCTGTACGCGCTCAACGCGGGCACCGGGGCCGTGCTGTGGCGGGTGACCGGCGTGACGTTCAATGCGACGCCCGCTTATTCCGGAGGCTTTGTGTACGCCGGGAGCGCCGACGGACGGTTGTTCAAGGTCGACGCCGCCACGGGTGCGACGACCACCTACACGGCGGGTAGCCCGCTCAACCGCGGCATCCTGATCGCCGACGGGGCGGCCTTTGCGCTGGCAGACAATGGCGAGCTGCACAAGGTCGCGCTGAGCTCGCTGACACGGCAATGGGTCTATGCGGCCGGCGCCTCTGCCACGGAGGGCACGGGGCTGGCGTATTCGGCGTCGCGGGACGTGATCATCTTCGGCACGAACGACCTCTACGTGCACGCCGTGCGCGATGTCGACGGCGTCCGAAAGTGGCGCGTCAAGCCCAGCCCGAACCCGGCTGGATTCCCGAATCAGTTCCTGCATTACTGGCCGGTCGTCGCCGAACGCAACGGTCTGGTCTTCATCCGGATGCGGATCGATCACAACGCCGGCCTGTGGGATTTCCCGACCGTCACAAGCAACGCCGCGGCGCGTCAGCACCTGGTCGCCAACCCCGCGCACCAAAATCTGTTCGCGCTCAACCTCGATGACGGTTCCAAGAAATTCATCCCTGCGGTCGGTTATGGCGGCACCGAAGACACGGTGGCCGGCGCCAATACCTGTGCCGCGGCGAGTTGCCCGTATCTCACGACAGGGCCTGCGCCCGTTATCAAGGTCTGGCCGGACGGGACGGAGGTGGCCTACATCCCGTTCCGCAACAATCAGGGGAACACAAGCGATGCGCGCTGGAACTCGCATCTGGGCGAGATGGTGTTGAACGACGCGACGGTCAGCGGCATGGTCGCCGGCGATCTGCGGTTCGTGCGCATGGGGCGGGACTCACGGTCGTATATTCATGTGGCCGATGAGCAGAACCCGTTGACGATGGCAGGCAATGCGATCCTGCATGCGCATTGGGGCGCGAGCGAGGGCGTGACGATCCTCGATCGCTCGAGCGGTCGCGGGGGCAGCTATGCCAACCCGATCACGACGACGGCGTTGCCGCCCGTGGTGCGCCGGATGCAGGCGTGTTCGGGCTTCAATGCGGCGACGCATGCCACGAGCTGCGGCATGACGTTGTATGGCGAAACCCGCTATTGGCAGGCGCCCGGTTTTTGGACCTACTGGAACGCCTGGGATCCGCCGACGCCAACCTCGGCCGCGAACGCGTACAGCGAGGGGTTGGGACCGCGTTACACGTATGTCTCAGGCGCGCTGATCGTGGTCGAGGGCAACGGTGGAGACCTGATGGTCTTCACGCACAGCGGGCCGTAGGGCCGTAGGTGGGGCGGCATCGCCCCTTTGGCCCATCGCCCCCACGCCCAACGACCCGCCGGCCGCCGACGCCGCATGGGGCCATCGCCCCCGCGCCCAACGACCCGCCCGCCGCCGACGCCGCATTGGGGCCTACCGCCCCGACGCCCCGCCGGACGTCATATAGGACGAGTCCTATATGACGTTGCGCATTCTTACTTCTATAGGGAAGCCTGTCACCCCGGACGTATGACCGCATCCACTGGTAAGGATGGGTGATGCGCCCGTATGCTGCATTCAACCCAGCGCAATCAAGCGCGGTGCCCGTTCACCGGATGGCGGCTCCCGTCCATCACAAAAGGAAGGCCGAATGCCCGGTTTTACCCCTGGCCGACGCTGGCAGCCCGCGTATTACGCCTTTCACGCCGAGAAGCCGCTTGACCGCGTGATCGGCTTCGTCGAGCGGTCCGTCAAGGGCCCGCTCTTCGGCTGTCGGATGTGCGGCAACTGCCTCCTGCAGGAGACGGCCTTCATCTGTCCGATGGAATGCCCCAAGGGCCTGCGAAACGGGCCGTGCGGCGGCTCGACCCCCGAGCACTGCTACGTCGACCCAGAACGCCCCTGCATCTGGTTCAAGATCTACGAACGCGCCGAGAAGATGGGCCGCACCGACCGCCTGCGCGAGGTGCTTCCGCCGCTCGATTGGGAAAAGGTCGGCACCGACTCGTGGGCCGACGTCATCCGTCACTGGGCCGAGGTCGGCGGATTCAAGGCGACCTGGAAGGCGCTGCGCATGCCCAAGGCCGAGCGCGAAGAGGCCTGGGAGAAGTTCTTCTATGAGATCCGCCAGCCGGCCTGGTGGGGCGGTGACGACAAGCCGCACCCGGCCCCCGCGCATGAGCCGGCTTCGACGCTCGAGGCCAAGCTGACCGCGGGTGAGTTCGTGGTCACGGCCGAGGTCTCGCCGCCGCTGGCCTCGACGCCTGACGACGTGGTCAAGAAACTCGATCTGCTGCGCGGCCACATCGACGCCGCGAATTTCACCGATAACCCCTCGGCCACCCCGCGGATGTCGTCGCTGGTCTGCGCCTCGATCGCGATCAAGCACGGTGTCGAGCCCGTGATGCAGATCGCGGCCCGCGAACGCACGCGCATGGGCCTGCAGAGCACGGTGCTGGGCGCCACGGCGCTTGGCATCCGCAATGTGCTCTGCCTCACCGGCGACCACCCACGCCTCGGTCCGTCGCCGCATGGCCGCATGGATATCTGGGATATCGACTCGATCCAGATGCTCTGGATCCTGCGCCGGATGCGCGACGAGGGCCACTTCCTCGACGGCCGCGAGATCAAAACCCCGCCGCCGCTCTTCCTGGGCGCCGCCGGTTCGCCGTTTTCGTCGAACGAACGCTTCCAGGCGATGCGCGAGGAGAAAAAGGTCAACGCTGGCGCGCAATTCTTCCAGACCAACCTGATCTATGACGTCGAGCGATTTGAGCGCTATCTCGAGAACCTCGATCGCCTGGGCGTGCTCGCGCGCGTCCACGTCCTCGCCGGTCTGATGCCGATGCGCTCGTTCAAGGCGGCGCAGATGATCGCGCAAGTGCCGGGCGTAACCATGCCGGCCGCGCTGCTGTCGCGCATGGAGCAGGCAAGCGATCCGAAAGAGGAGGGCGTCCAGATCACGCTCGAGTTGATCGAGCGGCTGAAGCGCCTGCCCGGCGTGCATGGCCTGCACATCATGGCCGTGGGCTGGGAGTCGATCGTGCCGCGCCTGATCAAGGAGTCTGGGGTGCGACAGCGCCCGGCCTGACAATCAGTTATCATGACCTCCTGATGCCATTCCGCGGCAGGAGGTCATGATGCGTGTTCCGCAGATCCTGATCGGCAGCTATGGCTCCGACACAGCTCCCGCCCTCCGCCTCGCGGGCTTCAACCCCGCAACCGGCGCGCTGACCCCGAGCGACGAACTGGGCGGGATCGTCAACCCCTCGTTCGTGGCGCTGCACCCGACAGCGCCCTGGTTCTACGCCGTCAGTGAGACGGGCGTTGCCAGCCAGGACGGGCCGGGGCATGTCTGGGCGGGCCGCCTCGAGAGCGCCGCCGGCGATGCGCGCCTCAGCGCCCTCAACCGTCAACCCTCGGGCGGCGACTGGCCCTGTCACCTCGCGATCGATCCGGGCGGACGCTGGCTGTTCGTGGCCAATTACGGCTCAGGCAACATGAGCGTGTTGCCGATCCTCAGCGATGGCGCGCTCTGTCAACGCGGCGCGTATGTCCAGCATCAGGGCGTCGGCCAGGATCTCGAACGACAGGAGGGGCCGCACGCGCATTCGACGACGCTCGCCCCGGATGGTTTCGTCGTCGTGTCGGATCTTGGGATCGACGCGCTCGTGGTCTATGCCTTCGACCCGGTCACCGGACGGCTGACGGCGCACGAGCCCGTGCGGGCCCGGCCCGGCGCCGGCCCGCGTCACATGGTCTTCCATCCTTCAGGGCAACTGGCCTACGTCGCCAACGAGCTCGACCGCACGCTCAGCGTCTATGCCTACGGCGCGGGCCGGTTCGACGAGATCCAGGTCGAGCCGACCGTGCCCGCCGGCGTCGGCGAAGGCCTGGTCGCCGACATCCATCTCAGCCCAGACGCGAACCGGCTTTACGTCTCCAATCGAGGCCATAACAGCCTGGCGGTCTTTGAGGTCGCGGGCGACGGTGCCGTGACGCCGCTCGGTCACGCACACTGCGGCGGCGACTGGCCCCGGAACTTCGCGGTCGCGCCGGATGGTCGGTTTTTGCTTGTGGCCAATCAGTACAGCGGCGATGTCAGCGTTTTGCCCGTGCTTCAGGGGACGCCGTGGCTTGGCGCGCCGGTGGCCCGGCTCGATATGCCCCAGGCGGCGTGTGTGGCGTTCGTGCCGTCGCGCTGAGCGGGTCTCATGCAGGCAGCCCTTGGCGCGCCGGGCTCCAACCAGCCCGCGCGCCACGCGTCGCGCACGACGCGCCGCGCACTACGCGTTACGGATCGTGCGATCGACGAACGCCGCAAGCGTGCCCGGCTCACGGCCGAGCAGCCAGCGTAGCACGTTTGGATTCCCGGATAGGCCGTGCTTCCGGTAGTACTCGAACATCGCGAGCAGCGCCGTCACGGCGTGGTCGCTCAAGCCATTGGCGCGCGCCTGACGCTCCCATTCGCCGGCGCGGATCGCGACGGCGCGCACCTTCGTGATCAGTCGCTCGCTGAGCACGCCGGCCACCTCGGTCTGGCTCAGGCCGGCCGTGCCGCAAAGCTCGTATGTCGCGCCCAGGTGCCCGGTCTCGGTGAGCACCCGCGCGGCGACCTCGGCCAGGTCGGCCAGATCGATCAGGCTCAACCGCGTGCCAGTCGGGTAGGGCACACGGAAGACGCCGTCGCGCGTGATCGCCGGCCAGCTTGGCAGCAGGTTCTGCATGTAGGGCGCGGGCTGAAGGATCGTGTACGGCAGCCCAGACTCGTACAACGCTTCCTCGACACGCAGCTTCGCCCAGTGATGCGGCATCTTCTCGGCCGCCGGATGCAGCACGGAGTGGTAGACCACGCGCGCCGCCCCGGCCGTCTGCGCGGCCCCGATGATGTTCTGGCCGATCGCAACTTCATCGGGATGGACGTTGGGCGCGATGTGATAGAT
>DKKP01000196.1:0-9094 GCA_002455335.1 Anaerolineales bacterium UBA6663
TAGATCGGCAGGAAGTAGCGCACCGACATGACCGCGCGGGTGCCCATGAACAGGAACATGCCGGCGGCCCAGATCACGGGCAACGCATGGCGCATCCATTCGGGGTCGATCAGGGGCGGCGATGCGTGCGCCGACTCAACGCTGTCGTTCACGGCCGAGCCGGTATCTGCTGCGGAGGTCTCAAGGGCGGCGTCCGCGGCAACGCCGGCGTCTGAGGCAGCGGTCTCGAGAGCGGCGAGCGCGGCATCCGTTTCGGATGCTTCAAAGCGGATGCTGTTGGCGGCCTCGGCGTCGATGATGCGTTCGGCTTTCGAAGCGTCAGCCGACAATCCATCCATCGGCGCGTCTTGATCCGCCGCCACGCCGTCACCGGGCATGGGCGACGCGTTCGCCGCAACCGGGGTGTCCACACCGCCATCAACGTCCATCGGTTGCGTTACGCCCACATCGGCGTTCGCACGATCGTCAGCGGCGGGGGCATCACTTGGCATGGACGATGCATGCGCCGCCCCTACGAGGGATACGTCGGCGCTACCACCATCCTCCACCAGCACTGCAGCGGCCGCCCCTCGCTCCTCGCCCTTCGCTCCCCACTCCCCGCCGCCCGCCAACGACCTCCAGGCCATCCAGACCAAACCGGCCCAGGCCGTCAGGCCAAGTGGCAGGCCCATGCCCCAGAGCACCATGTTGAGCCACGGGAAGAGGATCGGCGTCCGCCCGGTCCATTGTTCGGCCGGCGGGCCGCCGCCCTTGAGGCTCGACTCGGCCGCCGAGACAGACAGGGCGTTGAGCCAGTCGGGGTTGGGGTTCAGCGTGAAGAGCGTGGTGTCGCCGGTCGGCGCCCGGAACGACATCGGGTGCACCAGCCACGNNCCAGCCGATAGGTCAGCAGCGTGGCGATTGCCGCGACAGCCGACAGTGCGATCACGGGCCGCCAGTCGATATCCAGCAGGCCGGCCAGCCCCGGCGCGACAGGCCCAGCCCCACGGCGCAGGCGCGCTGCAGCGACATAGGCCGCCACACCGATCAGCCCGAGCAGCGGCGCCAGATTGACGCGCGAGGCCAGCGCCATCGCGCCGAACACGCCGAACAACACCGCAAAGCCCCACGCCCGCCCCCGTAGAGACGGGGCCTGCCCCGTCTCATCACCGCGGGCATTCCCCGTCTCACCCCAACGCCCCGCCCCCACGGCCAACGACACCTCCACGGCCATCCACATCGTCAACGCCGTAAAGGCCACGGCGATCGTGTCGGACGTCATGAAGTGCGATTGCTGGATCTGCATCACGGCCAGCGCGCTGAGCGCGCCCGCGAGCAGACCATGCCGCAGGCTGTACAGCCGCCAGCCGATGATCACGATCACAAAGACGCCGATCGAATCGGCCAGCGCCGACATCTGCCGACCAAACAGGCGCTGCTCGGTGTAACCGGTGTTCTCGGTGAGCGTCGCGCTCCACTTGAGCAGGATGATCGGCCACTGCCCCCAACGCATGACATTGTCAGGGCCGTCGCCGATCTTGTTGCCGGCCTCGTCGTACCGCGCATACGGGCTGATCGGCGAGATTCGCGTGTTGAAGTAGTCCTCGACCGTCTGCGGGATCTCAAGCCGGGTCAACGTGCTGGTCAGGCCGTACTCATCCGGGTGCAGATCGGTGTTCTGGTTCCAGTTGGTCCAACTAAAACGAAAGAACATGCCGAGCGCGATCGCGCCGACGAGCAACAAATCGAAGACCAGACCGCCCAAACGGCTGAGCAAAGAAGGACGCATCAATTCACCACGATCGCCCGGCGTTGAGCTGCCGCGTTCGGCAACTCAACGCCCAGGCACGTAATACACAAGGAAGTCATGATCCGGCCGCGCCGAACTGTAGACCGAGAGCACGCCCTCAGGAAAGAGGCGCTGCAGCTCGGGCAGAGTTTGCGGGGCCTCATCGCCGCGCGGCCGAATGGCGTCGGCGACGTCGTCGCGATGCAGGATGAAGAGCTTGGGTCGCGGATCCTCGGCCGTCGCCGCCAGCTGATCGTACTGGATGGCGTAATCGCGTTCCAACGCGCCCGCGTACATGCCGACGGCCCGGGTGTCGACCCAGAACGGGTACGGCCGCACATAGGCCGTGTCGTACGAGCCAAACGTGTTGGCGAAGTCATGGATGACCTCGCCGATCTCCGATGCGTTCTGCGCGGCGAGCATGTACTGCCGCGGATACTCGTTGAAGTACATGCTCTGGTTGAGCAACGTCGCCGCGCCGAGCACAACGGCCAGCGCCCCGCCAGCCACCCAGCGCCCGGGCGCGCCAAGCTCGATCGTCCTCAGTCGCCGGATCAGCAGCCAAAGCGGGTAGGCCGCCAGCACGGCCACAACCGGGATCGCGCCACCCGCGCGCACCACAGACGGGTTCTCCTGCGGGTACGCCAGCGAGAGCGTCGAAGGCAGCAGCAATACAGGGACCAGAACCAGCAGCACAGCCGCGCGCCAATCGCGCTTGAGAATCAGGCGCAGCAGGGCGAAACCGGCCCCAAGCACAAAGAGCGCGCCCGTGAACAGGTCGAGCACCGGGCGCCCGGGCAGGGTATTGACCCAGACCGAATCGCCGCGATAGTTGAACATCAGCAGCGCGTTCCAGTTGTTCTGCAGGAAGATCTGCAGCGGGTCGCCCACGATCGGGCTCTCACTGCTGGTCAGCCGCGTCGCCGCGCGATACCAAAACTCGTCGCCCTGGTCGAACATGTAGCGCAGCAGCGGCGTGAACACGACCAGGGCCGTGGCGAACAGCAGCACAAGGTGCGCGATCGTCTCGGCGCGGCGGCCGCGCGCCGCGGGCCAGAGCAGGAAGAGCCCGACGACCACGGCCAGCGCGATCGGCAGCACGCGGATCGGGCTGTAGCCGTACAGGCCGATCCCAAGCACAACGCCCGCGATCAGGAAGTCGTTGCGTCGCCCGGTTCGCAGCCCGCGCAGCACAAGGAAGAGCGCCGGCGCGATGAAGAGCGGCGAGAGCGGGAAACGCAAGCCCACCCGCGCGATCGCCACGGCCCAGAAGCTGATCGCCGCCAGGAAGACCGCCAGCAAACCAAGCGTCTCATCCTCGAGCTCGCGCCCAAGCAGATAGACCGAGGGCAGCATCAGAAAGCCGAACAGCGCCGTGCCGATCTTCAGCGAGAGGAAGGTGACGCCGGTGCCCAGCACCGCATCCACAAGTGCCGTCCAGTAGAACTGCAACGGCTCGCGGCCCGTGTTGCGCTCGAAGAAGATCTTGGCCTGGCCGCCGATCACCAGATCGCCGACGTCGAGCAGTTTCTCGACATGATCCGACGTCATCTCGACCGGGATCTGGTCGATCGCTGCCAGCCGAAACGTCGCGCCGACGATGANNCACGATGAGCGCCAGCGTCAGCAACACCACGACGCGATCGACGCGCACCAGGGCGCCGTTCGCCCAAAGCGCGCCAAGCCGCTCGCGCGCATCGGCAAGCGCGCCGCGCAGCGAGCCCTGCCAGAACGCGCCAAGCCAAAGCGCCACGGCGCCGAGCCAGGCGATCAGGCCGGGGGCGTTGAAGCGATTGCGCGTGAAGAAGAGCGCGGCGGCGGCGGTCAGGGCGAAGGCGATGACGGCCAGCGGCCAGCGCACGGTCAGCGGCTGCGCCGCCACCTCAGGGTCGGAGCGGGTCGCCAGCCAGTGCTCACGTCGGGCGAGCACCACGAGCAGCACAAGCGCCACCGCATAGCCGATCAACCCGGGCCACGGGTTCTCGACGCTCGAGCTCAACAGGATCTGGGCGCCAAAGGCCACCAGGAGCGTCGCCGGCCAGCGCAGCGCCGCCAGCACCGTGCTCGGCGCCGGGTTGATCTGAGCCGGCTGCTCGACAGACCCGATCGGCTCGAGCGTAACACCGGTCTCGGGCGCGATGGGCTGAGCCGTCAGCGTGAGCGCGGGCAGCGCATTGCCGCCGCGAACCAATAACGCCAGCGCGAGCAGCAGCATGCCCAGAGCCAACGGCAGATAACCAAGGCTATCCTGCCCAACAAATCGCTGCAGCGCCCCGCCGGCGAGCAGCAACACGCCGAGGCCGCCGCGGATCAAGCGCTGGATCAACGGCGCGCGCCAGTAGGCGTCGAGAACTCCGAGCAGCGAAAGCGTTGAGGCGTTGAGTGGCTCCATCCAACCTCAAACCATCCGGTCGGCTACCCCGTCGGATCGCCGACCTTGTGCGTGATAAAGAACAAATAAGCGCCCCGCTCGGGCAGCGGCTCGTCGTAGAAGCGCCGCACAAGCCGATCGGTGAGCACCAGGTTGGCGGGATCGCGCCAGAACAGCCAGCGCCCGGTCAGGGCATGCGCCACGACCGAAGGCAGGCCGAGGTAGTGGCCCCACTCGAGCGCGCGCAGCGCGTTGATCGAGAAGTAATACCAGTAGCGATCGATCGCGAAGCCGGCGCGCGCCAGCCGCTCGCGCCAGACCACGGGGCTGTCGCAGTGATGGTGCCGCGAGATCGTGTTAAAGAAGCCGCGATAAGCATCGCCCAGCGGGCGCAGGCCGACCCGGTCGAGCCCCGACGAAATCGACAGGAAGTCGAGGAAGTATTCGCTCGGCGTACAGAAGACGAAGCGCGCCCCCGGCTTGAGCACGCGGTTCAGGTCGGCCAGCACCGGATCCAGATCCGGGATGTGCTCGAGCACCGAGTTACTGAGCGCGCTGCCGAAGTGGTCGCTCGGGAACGGCAACGCCGCGCCGCTGCCCTGCACGATGCCGCGATAGACCTGCGGCCGCAGCCGTCGCGCCTCGCGCAGCGGCGGGGTCCACGGGTCGACGCCCACATCAAGCGGGCGCGAGAAGGTCACTTCGGCGAAATGCGCGTCGCCGCTGCCCAGGTCGATCACGGGGCCGGGGAGTTCGATGTCTTGGTAAAACCGCGCCTCGACGGCCCGCAGCAGCCCACGGAAGGCCGGCAGGTCGAGGAGGTTGCGGGTCAGGAGATCGGGAGTGGTCATAGAAAAGGTGTCAGGCGTCAGCAGGCACTTCCCTTGTGGGCGCCTCAGGCTTCAACGTCGCCCCCCTGCGTTTCGCCCTTCGCTCCTCGCTCGTCGCCTTTCTGACGCCTGACGCCCGACGCCAGACGCTTCATAAGCCGCTCAAACAACGCCTCGTAATGCGCCGCCGTCGTATCCGGGCTGAACTGCGCCGCAATCGGCGCCCGGGGCCTGACGTATTTGGGCCGATGCGTGATGACCTCGAGCAACGCCTCGCCCAGCGCGCGCGAGTCGCCTGGGGGCACAGTCAGGCCCATACCGGTCATCCGGCTCGGCATCCGCACGCCCGGCAGCGCGCTGGCCACAGACGGCGTGCCGCACAGCGCGGCCTCGATCTGCACAAGCCCAAAGGTCTCGGTGCTGTTGACGCTTGGCAGCACATGCACATCGCACACGCCGAAAAACAGGGCCATCTGCTCAGGGCTGAGCGTTCCGAGGTGCAAGTAATGCGCCCGGTAGCGTTCGACAAGGGGCTCGATCTTCCGCAGATACTCGGCCTCGCCGATCGCCTCACGCGGCCCGGCGTGCAGGATCAAGGCCTCCGGGTACCGCTCGAGCACGGCCGGCAGCGCCTCGAACAGATGCTCGACGCCCTTCTCGGCGGCCAGACGCACCGCCAGGCCGATGATCGGCCGACGCGTCGCCAGGCCGTGTTGGGCGCGGAATGCGGCCAGCGCCGCCTCACCCGGCTCGGGCATCTCCACAGGCGGGGCGATCACGTCGACCTGATTGAGATGCTTCGACAGAAACCGCGAGTGTCGCGCGAAGTCATCGGTGTACGCGATCAAACGATCGGAGAAGCTCGCCGCGATATGGTTGATCGACATCACGGCCGTATCCGCGACCGCGTTGATCAACGACGGCGGCAGGATCAGGTCGGAGTGGTAGGTCAGGGTGGTCGGCTTCTTCCACAGCCGGCCGCGCACGGCCAGGCCGGCGGCGTCGAGCTGCGGCAGGTGCAGGCTGAGCACGTCGTGGGCGGGCACAAGCTTGTTGGCCATCCACCCGATCGTGGGCATCACCACGCCTTTGCTAATCCGTGCCGCCACAGGCACTCGCACGACGTCGACGCCGTGGAGGTGTTCCTCGCGCGGCAGCTTCCCGTCGTATTGCGCCGTCAGCACGGTGACGCCATGCCCGCGCGCGGCCAGCGCCCGGCACAGCCGTTCGACGTAGATCGTCAGCCCGGAGACGTGCGGGCGGTAGTAGGTCAGGGCGACCAGGATCTTCATAGCATGCGTTGTACACGGCCAAAGCCGGTTTTGCTCAAGGATTTTGGCCCAGTTCACGTCCGGACCAGCCGGTTATTGTAATGCACCCGCGGGATGTGCGCCCACGCCCCTCAAGCCGTCTCGCGCGCCGTCATGAAGGCCCGCGCCTGGCCGATGACGTGCCCAAGCGTCTCGCCCTCGAAGCCAAGCGAGAGCGCGCCAAGAGCCATCATCAGAGCGTAATTCGAGAAGTGATGGACCACCGCGAAGCTGAGGGCGACCTCGCCGTTGACCTTGAAGACACTGAGCGCCAGCACCACGGCGGCCTGCCAGACGCCGATGCTGCCCGGCGCCGCGGGGATGGCGATGCCAAGCCCGGAGACCACAAGCACAAAGAACCCTTCGTACGGCGTGGCCTCCGGCCTGAAGGCCCGCAGCAACAGCCAGGCGCTCAGCCCGGCGCTGACCCAGGCCAGGCCCGACCAGAACACGGCCGTCAGGAACCGGCGCGGATCGCGCAGCACGGCCAGGCCCGTGATCACCTCATCGATCCGGCGCTCGATCAGGGCGCCCAACGACCCGAACCGACCGAACAGCGCATGCGCCAGCCGGGTCAGCAACGCCTGGCTGCGCGCCACGAAGAACAGCCCGCCCAGCCCGACCGTAGCGACTCCAAAAAAGACCAGCACAGCGCGCTGTGCCCAGTCGAACCCCAACACCAACGGCAAAAACGCAGCAGCCATCCCGACCAGCAGACAGAGATCGATCATGCGCTCGACAGCGACAGTCGAGAGCACAGCCAGCGGGCGGCTGTTCTGAGCCCGCGCCACGAGCAACGCCCGACCCACTTCGCCCAGCCGCAGCGGCAACAGGTTGTTGACGAGATAGCCGATATTGAGCGCCGAAAGCACGCGCAGGAAGGAAAGACCCGGGCCGAGGATGTTCTGCCAGCTACGCGCCCGCCCGACCTGGCCAAGCAGGATCAATGCCAGCGCCGGCGGCAGATACCAGTAGTTGGCCTGGCGCAGGATCGTCACCAACTCATTGAGGTTGACGTTCCAAAACACAAGCGCCAGGGCGGCCACGCTGATGGCCAGACCGATGCCCCACTGGAGGACAGTCGACCGTTGACCGTTGACCGCGGCAGCCTCGGCAGGCTTCACCTCAGACGAAGGACGATTGACGAATGCCGACGCAATGCCTTCCGACGTCAGGCCGTCGGCGCCCACCCGACTCGTCGGATCGTTTTCGCTCTGCGCCCCTCGCCCTTCGTCCTTCGTCATTCGTTCTTCGTCCAGGAACCCCGGTCCGCTCCGTCAATCCCCGAGCTTGAGCACCGCCATGAACGCTTCCTGCGGGATCTCGACGGCGCCGACCATCTTCATCCGGCGCTTGCCCTTCTTCTGCTTCTCGAGCAGCTTCTTCTTGCGCGAGATGTCGCCGCCGTAGCATTTGGCGAGCACGTCTTTGCGGATCGCACGGACGTTGGCGCGGCTGATGATCCGCCCGCCGGCCGCGGCCTGGATCGGCACGGCAAATTGCTGCGCCGGGATGAGCTCCTTGAGCTTGCTCACCAGCAGTTGACCCTTGGCGTAGGCTTCGTCCTTGTGCACGATCATGGCGAGCGCGTCGACCGGGTCGTCGTTGACCAGCACATCGAGCTTGACCAGCGGCTGCTCGCGATAAGCATGGAAGTGGTAGTCGAGCGACGCGTAGCCGCGCGTCCGCGACTTGAGTTGATCGTAGAAGTCGATGATCAACTCAGCCAACGGCAGGTCGAACTTGAGCAGCACGCGCCCGGGCGCCGGGTATTCCTGTTCGACGAACTGCCCGCGCTTGCGCGTCACGAGCTCCATCACAGTGCCGTAGTAGGTCTCGGGCGTGAAGACCTCGATGCGCATCCACGGCTCGCCGATGCGCTCGATCTTGCTCGGGTCGGGCAGGTCGGCCGGGCTATCGATCCGGATCGTCTCGCCGTTGGTCAGCACGACCTCGTACTCCACAGACGGCGCCGTGGCGATCAGGTTCAGGTCGTACTCGCGCTCGAGCCGCTCCTGGATGATGTCCATGTGGAACAGACCCAGAAAGCCGCAGCGAAAGCCGAAATTGAGGGCCTGCGACGACTCGGGTTCATAGGTCAGCGAGGCGTCGTTGAGCTGCAGGCGCTCGAGCGCTTCTTTGAGATTGGCATAGTCTTCGCCCTCGACCGGGTACATCCCGGCGAAGACCATGGGCTTGGCGCGTAGATAGCCGGGCAACGGCGCGGCGGCCGGGCGCGTGGCCAGCGTCAACGTGTCGCCGACCCGGCACTCCTGGATCGTTTTGAGCCCTGTGGCCACATAGCCGACTTCGCCCGCCTCGAGCACGCCCGTTGGGGACATGCGCGGTGAGAACACGCCGATCTCGATCGGCCCACCCTTGGCATCCGACGCCATGAGCTGAAAGGTGTCGCTCATCGAGATCGCGCCGTCGACCACGCGCACATAGGCGACCACGCCTTTGTAGGAGTCGTAGTGCGAATCGAAGATCAGGGCCCGCAGTGGCTCGGCGCGCGAAGCCTTCGGCGCCGGCACCTTGCGCACCACGGCCTCGAGGATGGCCGCGACGTTCGTTCCGTCCTTGGCCGAGATCGGGATGACGTCGTCGTGCGTGCCGCCGAGCAGGGCGATGACCTCGTCGGCGACCTCATCGGGCCGGGCCGAGGGCAGGTCGATCTTGTTGANNTCGACGTGCCCGGGCGTGTCGATCAGATTGAGCTCGTACTCGACCCCATCGGCAGCCGTGTGACGCATGCGCACCGCCGAGGCCTTGATCGTCACGCCTTTCTCGCGTTCGAGGTCCATGGTGTCGAGCA
>DKKP01000196.1:9181-9331 GCA_002455335.1 Anaerolineales bacterium UBA6663
CGATGATGCAGAAATTGCGAATCCGTGAAGCGTCCATAACCTGACAACATAAGCGCGAGAGAGGATCTCCCGCGCCGACCTATTGTATCCCGATAACGATCACCAGGTGGGTCAAGACAGAAGCGAGAAGCGGATGGGTCATCGGGCCTG
>DKKP01000134.1 GCA_002455335.1 Anaerolineales bacterium UBA6663
CCCCGGCCTCCGGAGCACACCGCCTCTCGCGCCCAACTTCATCTTCAGTAGGCGTACCGCATTCCACGCCGCAGCCACTGGCCATAGCCGGGTTTGGCCTTGACATGCCCGTCTTCGTAAACGATCTGGCCGCGCACCCAGGTCTTCTCGACCCGGCCGCGGAAAGTGCGTCCGACATAGGCGCTGTGTTGGTTTTTGTAGAGCAGCTGATCGGCCGAGATCGTCCAGGTGCGATCGAGATCGACGGCCACCAGGTCGGCGTCGGCGCCGATGGCGATGACGCCCTTGCGCGGCGCGAGCCCGAAGAGCCGCGCCGGGTTCGCCGCCAGCATCTTCATCAGCGCCGGCAGGCTCAGGCCGCGCGCGTGAAAGCCTTCGGTCAGCAGCGCGGGCAGCATGGTCTGCAGGCCCTGGATCCCGCCCCACGCCTTCCAGATGTTCTCCATCCCCGGCGCCTTGTCTTCCCAGGGGCAGGGTGAATGATCCGAGCCGAGCGTGTCGACCTGGCCGGCAAGCACACAGCCCCAGAGCGCCTCGACGTTCTCGCGCGAGCGCAGCGGCGGCGCGCACTTGGCCGCCGGGCCGAGTCGCTCGAAATCGTCTTCGTCGAGGCAGAGATAGTGCGGACAGGTCTCGGCCGTGACGTGCACGCCGTTGCGCCTGGCCTGGGCGATGTGTTGCACGCCCTGGGCGATCGAGACGTGGACGATGTGCAGATTGCCGCCCGTGACCCCGGCCCAGTAGCAGGCGCGTTGCACGGCCTCGAGTTCGGTCGCCGGCGGGCGAGACTGGTGCCAGCTCGCTCGATCGGTGCGCCCGGATTCCCGTAGGCCTTTGCCGAGGTAGTCGGTGACGTACTCGTTCTCGGCGTGCAGCCCGACAAGGTTGCCCAGCTGCCTCGACTCGAGCAGGCCCGCGTAGATCAGGTCGTCGTCGACCCGGGCGAAGTCGACGCCGCTGTTGCTCATAAAGCCCTTGAAGCCGATCACGCCGCGCTCGTTCAGATCGGCAAGGTCGCTCAAGTTGTTGTCCACGAGGCCGCCCCACAGGCCGTAGTCGACGACCGCATCGCCCCTGACCGATTCGCGTTTCCGATCGAACTCGGCAGCCGTGATCGTCGGTGGCGTGGCATTGAGCGGCATCTCCAGGATGGTCGTGACGCCGCCGGCCGCCGCGGCCATCGTGCCGGTGCGGTAGCCCTCCCAGTGATCGCGCCCCGGCTGGTTGAAATGCACGTGCGCGTCCACCACGCCCGGGAGCAGGGCCTGACCGCCCAGGTCAACCGTGCGCTCGGCGTCGATCTGCGGCGTGCCCACCACCACGTCGGCGATCGTCTCGCCCGAGACGAGAACGCCGCCGTCGATGACGGCATCTTCGAGGACGACGCGCGCGTTCTTGAGGTAGAGGTCGCTGGCCATGGTCGGGATACGGTGGACCGCGGATCTCATGGGCCTCAGTCGAGAACTGGGCCCGGAGGTCTGCGGTCCGCTCTCAATTAGGCAACAATCCACGTCCCGGTCTCGCCCTTGAGGGCGCGGCCGATGTTCTCAGGGTTGGTGATCACGGCGCGTTCGCCGCCGCGTTCGATGAACCAGATTGCGGCCTGCACCTTGGGCGCCATGCTGCCCTTGGCAAAGTGCTTGCCCTCGGCCAGGTAGGCCTTGGCCTCGGCCACGGTCATCTTGTCGAGCAGCACCTGATCGGGCTTGCCGAAGTTGAGCGCGACCTTTTCGACTGCCGTGCTGATGATGAACAGCTTCGCGCCGATGCGATTGCCGAGAAGCGATGAGGCGTAGTCCTTGTCGATCACGGCCGCGATGCCGCTCAGCTTGCCGGCCTCGTCAGCCACGACAGGGATGCCGCCGCCGCCGACCGTGATGACGCAAATGCCCATCTCGATCAGGCCTTTGACAGCCGCTTCCTCGACGACGCGCATCGGGAGTGGCGAAGGCACGACCCGGCGCCATCCACGCCCGGCGTCCTCGACGACCGACCAACCCTCTTTTTCCTTCTTCTCGAGGGCCTGCTCCTTCTCCATGAAGGTGCCGATCGGCTTCGACGGGCTCTGGAAGGCCGGGTCCTTCAGGTCGACCTGCATCTGCGTGACGACCGTGGCCACGTCTTTCTGGATGCCGCGGCTCAGGAACTCGTTGCTCAGGCTCTGCTGCAGCATATAACCGGTCGCGCCCTGGGTATCGGCCCCGCAGACATCCAGCGGCACCTCGTGGATGCCCTCGACGCGGTGTGCGACTTCCGACCGGCGGAGCACGAAGCCGACCTGCGGTCCGTTACCGTGGCCGACCGCAACCGTCCAGCCTTGCTCGATGAGGTCGGCGATGTGCTTGCAGGTCTCGCGAACGGCGGCCAGCTGATCCTGGATGGACTCTTTGCCCTTGTTCACTAATGAATTTCCGCCGATCGCGATGACGGCGACGCCCTTGGATTCCATGGGTTTCTCCAAAATTGCTCGATGAGTGGTTGTTGAACGCGCCGTTCAGACGCCCAGGACCGCGGCGACAAGCGCCATGCGGATCGACACGCTGTAGGCGATCGCCTCGAAGTACAGCTGGCTCGGCGAATTGTCGATGCACAGATCCATCTCGCCGGCGCGGCGCGGCAGGGTGTGCGTGACGTAGATGTTTCGGCCTTCCTTCTCGCGCACGGCGTCGAGCGTCTCATGCCGGACGAAGTATTGATCCATCAGGACCTTGAACTTCTCGGCCTCGGGCCCCTTCGGCGCGCTGCAGCCCGGCAGATACACGAGATGCATGTCGCTGATGAGCTCGTTGAAGCTGTCTTGTGTGTGATCAAAACTCTCCTCGACGGCGACGCCGAAGGCCTTGATCTTGTGCATGACCTCATCCGGGATGCGCTTGGCGCTCGTGCTGGCAAGCGTGACCTTGGCGCCGAGACGCGCCAGGCCCTGCGCCATCGAGTGCCCGGTGCGAGCCTCGATCAGGTCTGGGCTGGCGACGCACACCTTCAGGCCCTCGATGCGCCCGTACTGGCGCCAGAGCGTGTACAGATCGAGCAGCGCCTGCGTCGGGTGCTCCCAGTGGCCAAGGCCGCCGTTGATCACTGGCGCCTCAGAGAGCGGGATCGCCTCGCGCGCGCCGGCGTCGTCGAAGTGCCGCAGGACGATGACGTTCGCGTACTTCGACACCACCTTGAGCATGTCCGACAGGCTCTCCTCCTTGGCCGCCGAGGAGGTCACGAGCGGGTTGGCCTCGCTGATCACGGCGCCGCCCAGCCGGTGCATGGCCGTCTCGAAGCTCATGCGCGTTCGGGTGCTGGGCTGGAAGAACAGCGTCGACATGACCGAGCCGGCCGCCAACGGGATCGCCGACCGATTCCAGGGCTCGAGCGCCCGGGCGAGTTCGAACAATCCGTAGATCTGGTCGTTGCTCAAATCGTTGATCGAGAGCAGGCTGTGGCCCTCGAAACCGATCGAGTTCACCAGTGATCGGAGCGTCCGGATCTGGTTTCCATTGTTCATGACATGCGTCTCCTTTGGACAGTCACACGTCCCTGACGGCCGGGCAGTCGGCACAGCAAAGCTTCGGGTCGGCATGACGCCTCCCGCCATCGGGGCGATCGTTTTGCACAACAAACCAGGTCAGCCGAGTATCAACGCAGACCTCATATTGAGATCTAGCACAAGGGCAGTCAGGATCGAATAAGTGGGCCGTAAGGATTGTGTAAAGGCTTCCCTACAGACCCAGGTACGCCCGATGGACGTGTTCGTTGTTGAGCATCTCCTGCCCGGTGCCCGACAGCACGACGTGGCCGTTCTCCAACACATAGGCGCGATGGGCAATCCGGCAGCAGTGCTGGACGTTTTGCTCGACAAGCAGCACCGCCACGCCGAGGTTCCGATTGATGTTCACCACGATTTCGAAGACATTCTGGACGAGCTTGGGCGCCAATCCCAGGCTTGGCTCGTCGAACATGATGAGCTTCGGAGAGGCCATCAACGCCCGGCCGATGGCCAACATCTGCTGTTCGCCGCCCGAAAGCGTGCCGGCCTGCTGGCCGTCGCGCTCCTTGAGCAGAGGCAGGAGCTCGTGGACCTCGCTCATCTTGGCCATCACGGTCCGCTTGTCCTTGATCGTGAACGCACCGAGTTCGAGGTTCTCGCGGACTGTCATATCCGGAAAGAGCAGCCGCCCTTCAGGCACCTGCACGATCCCATGGCCGACAACCCGATTGGCGTCGAGCCCGCTGATGCGCTTGCCGCCAAAAGTGACTGACCCGCGCTTCGGTCGGAATAGCCCGGAGATGGTCCGGATCAACGTCGTCTTGCCGGCGCCATTGCCGCCGATGACGGCGACCAGTTCCCCAGGATGAACCTCAAGCGAGACGTCCTTGAGCACCTGCACGTCGCCAAAGAGAACGTCCAGGTTTTCAACGTGCAGCATCGCTCTCCACCTCTCCGAGATAGGCGTCGATCACCTGACGGTCACGGACGATCTCGCTGGGCTGGCCCTCGGCGATCTTTTCGCCGTGGTGCAACACGACGATGCGCTGGGCAAGCGACATCACGACCTTCATGACATGCTCGACGAGAAGAATGGCGATCCCACGTTGGCTGAGCTTGCGCACCATCTCGATGACCTCATCGGTCTCGGCCGAGCGCAAGCCGGCCATGGTCTCGTCAAGCAAGAGTAGTTGCGGCTCGGTGGCCAACGCCCGCGCGATCTCAAGCCGTTTGCGGCCGGCGATCGGCAGATCGCGGGCCGCTCTCTCAGCGAGATCGGTCATGCCAAGCGCTTCGAGCGCCTCCTCGGCCTTCGCCTTTGCGGTGGCTTTGTCATTCGTGCGCGCATAGGCGCCGATCATGACGTTTTCAAGCACGCTCAGCGCGCCGAAGGGTCGCACGACCTGGAAGGTGCGGGCCAGCCCGAGTTTGCAGATCTGATCGGGGCGGAGCCCGGTGATATCGCGCCCACCAAAATGTACGCGCCCGGCGTTCGGCCGATAGAACCCGGCGATAACGTTGAAGGCCGTCGTCTTGCCGGCCCCGTTCGGCCCGATCAGGCCGACGATGTCGCCTCGATCCAACGACAGGCTGAAGTCGTTGACGGCGGTCAGGCCGCCGAACTGTTTGACGATGCCCTGCACTTCAAGCATTGCCACGCCGCACCTCCTCGTCGCGCTCAGGGGCCCGACGCCGCTTGAGGCGCTGGTAGCCGTCCTGGATCAGCCCCGTGATCCCGCGCGGCATGAACAGGATCGAGATCACGAGGAATGCGCCATAGACGATTAGGGTCGTGCCGCTGCGACCGGCAGTCAATGTGCCGCGGATCAACTCGGCCAATGGCTTATTGATGAGCGCGCCGAGCACTGGGCCGAGCAGGCTGCCCAGCCCGCCGATGATCGGCGCAGCCAGCACGAGCTCGACGTTGAGGCCGAGATCGAAGACCTGCGGCGGCTCGACAAAGGTCACGTACATCATGTAATACCCGCCGCCGATGCCGCCCATAGCCGACCCAATCAGTAGCGCCAACGTTTTGTAGAGCGATGTGTTGACGCCAAGCGCCGCCGCTGCAGCCTCGTCTTCGCGTAGCGCCAGGAAGTACTTGCCGAGTTTGGAGCGATAGATCCAGAACTGGACGAGGATCCCAGCGAGCAGGAGCGCCAGCCCGATGTAGAGATAGGGCTCCTTTGTCGAGAAAATCATCTTCTCCCAGCTCGGTTCGTTCAGTCGCAGCCCCATTCCCACGGCGGCGCCGACGAACTCCCACTTGAGAAACAGGGTCTTGAGCGCGACCATCAGCGCGATCGTGAAGAGCGCGAAGTAATCGGCCTTCAGCCCATAGCGAAGCGTGATCAACGCGATCACAAGGCCGAGCCCGGCCGCCACAACACCCGAGGCCGGGATCCCGATCCAGGGCATGACGTCGAAGCGCGTATACAACACGACAGTGGTGTACGCCCCAAGCGCGATGAAGATGATGTGCGCGATCAACAGCTGTCCGGCGAAGCCGGCCACGATGTTCCATGAGATCCCGACATAGGCGTAGAGCACAGCCAGGATCAAGATGCCCAGGTAGTACGGTGACCTGATCACAAGAGGCGCGAAACCGATGGCGACGACGAGCAGCACGCTGATCGCCAGCTGCATCAGGTCCCAATCCGCCCAGATCGCGTGCCACAGACGTCCAAGCGGCCCAGCGGTTGGCGCCAGGCTGCTTGCCGATTTCTTGACTGCGCTCATGCGCGTTTCCTCCCAAACAAACCGGCCGGCCTGAACAGCAGCACGAGGATGAAAACCGTCATGCTGGCGATGATCTTGACGTCGCCGCCGAGGTAGTAGCCCGCGAACACCTCGACCACGCCGATGATCAACCCGCCGACGAAGGCGCCGATGAAGTTGCCCATCGTCCCGAGCACGACGACGACGAATGCCGTTACCGAGAAAGACTGGCCGATGGTCGGCAGGATCCGGAACGTCGGCGTCAGAAACACGCCGGCCGCCGCAGTCACGGCCGCGCCCAGGCCGAAGGTCAGCATGTAGATGTACTTGACGTCGATGCCCATCAACAACGCGGCGTCCCGGTTCTGCGACACGGCGCGGATGGCTTTACCCGTCTTGGTGTATTGCAGGAACAGATACAGGGCGACCGAGGTCACGAGCGACGCAAAAAACGCGACCATCCGCGGGATGCTCAGCCTGAGGAAGCCCACCTGTATGACTTCAGTTTCGTAGGGCACGTGGATGGCCCTGGGGTCGGCCGTCCAGAAGAACTGCACAAGCCCGATCAGCAGCGTCGATACGCCAAGTAGAAGCACGATCTGATTGAGCGGGTGCGCCGTGAGCACGCGCTGGATCAGCCCGCGCTGGATCGCGGCGCCCAGCAGGAAGATCAGCGCCGCGGCGATGACCACCGATACATACGGATCGAGCCCGCCAAGCGTGAACGCCCAGAACGCGACATACATGCCGAGCATCATGAACTCGCCATGGGCGAAATTGAGGATCAACATCACGCCGTAGATCAGCGTCAGGCNNAAGCCCATAGACCCCGCCGATGAACAGGCCGTTGACCAGCGTTTGTAGAAACGTGTCGAGTTGCACAAGCGTTCTCCCTTTGGCGCCCGCTTCAGCGGCTCAACAGGTACTGACGAAAACCTTGCAGCGCCGTTGCGGCCACGAGAACCGCGCCCTGCATAGCGTATTGCCAGTGGATCGGTAGGCCGATGACGACGACAAGATTGAGCAGGATGATCAAGAGCGCCACGCCGGCGGCCGTCCCCCACAGGTTGCCGCGCCCGCCCGTGAACGTCGTGCCGCCCACGATTGCAGCTGCAATCGAGTTGAGGTTGTAGTCGGCGCCCAGGCGAAGATCAACGTAGCCGATGTATCCGCTCAGCACAAGCCCGGCCAGCATAGCCAGCACAGCGCACAAGACGTGGGCCGCGATTACCACGCTGTCGGTGCGGATGCCCGCGTAGCGCGCGGCCGGCGGGTTCCCGCCCACGGCATACAGCCAGCGCCCATAGCGCGTCGACAGCAAGAAGAACAGCACGATGGCGTTCACGACAAGCCAGACCACGAGCGCCGCCGGGATCGGCCCGACCGGCGCGATGCTGATCGCGCGCAGCAACTCGGGCACTGTGCCGCTGGCCTGCCCGCGCGTATAGGCCATCCGCGCGCCCTGGATGAAGACCAACATGCCATAGGTCGCGATGAAGGGGGGCACCTGGCGCTTGGTCACCAACAGCCCATTTGCCAGCCCGACCGCCGCCGCGATGGCGAATGNNTGGACCACGATGACGGCGCCCAAAGCGAGGACCGCGCTGACCGAAAGATCGATCGAACGGACGAGCAGCACAAGGGTCTGGCCGATCGCCACGATCCCCAACACGGCGATCTGGATGCCGACCGTTTTCAAGTTCGTCGGGTTGTAGAACGCGGGCGCCACGAACAGGGCCACGATCAGCGTGATCACGACAGCGATCGGGGCCGCCAGTTGGCCGGCCAGATCGACGGCGCGCACGACACGCGGCGAGAAACGCAGGCCCCGGAACCGTGCCACGGGTGAACGTGAGGCAGTCTGTGTGCTCATGCCGACCTCGGCGATTTGTAGGCCGCAACCGCGATCAAGACCACCAGACCAAGCAGGAGCTGCTGGTAGTAGATGTCGACTTGCAGGAGGTTGAAGACGTTCGAGAGCATCGCGATGAGCAACACGCCGCCCAGGGTGCCGATGAGCGAACCCTTGCCGCCATACATGCTGATCCCGCCCAAAGCCACGGCGACCACCGACTGGAAGTCCATGCCTTCGGCTGTGCCCGGGTCGCCCACACCGGTCCGCGACAGGATGAACAACCCGGCGATCGCCGCACAGACCGCGCTGAAGACATAGGCGATCACAAGCGTGCGATCGACGTTGATCGCCGAGAGCCGCGCCACGCGTTCGGATCCGCCGACTGCGAAGAGCGCCCGACCGGTGCGCGCCCGCGTCGAGAACAGCCAGACCAGATACCACAGCAGGCCCATGACCAGCACGTTGATCGGCACGATGCCGATCTTGGCATCATAGACGAGCAGGTACTCCTCCGGGATGCCCCGGATCGGGGTGGTCGAGATCGCCAGATTGACGCCGCGCAGGATGCTGGCGATGCCAAAGGTGATGATGAAGGGGCTGGCATGCGTCCGCGTGATCAGCAGGCCGTTGAGCAACCCGAACGCCGCGCCGACGATCAGGCCAACCACGACAAGCGGCACGATCAGGGCAGGGTCGCTGCCGCCGGCCAGGAAGAGCGTGGCGACGGTCAGCGCCACGATCCGGGCCACCATGGCCATCGACATATCGATGCCGCCGGTCATGATCACCATGCTCTGGCCGATCGCGATCAATCCGAGGATGATCGATTGACGCAGGATGTTGACCAGATTGGTGGGCGTCCGGAAGTTCGGCGCCATGATCGCCGCCGTGCCGGCGACAAGCAAGATCAGGCCATAGATCAACAGGATCGAGGCGTTGTTGCGGATCAGCGTCGCCCACCGGGGCGGCGGCGGCGCTGTGACTGGGGTACCGATCGTCGTCATAAATGACCTTTGAGACTTACGCCGACGGGGCGGCAGGGATGGGCGTGCCGCTGGCGATGTCGGCCTTTGTGGCCGTCGCCAACTGCATGATGGCTTCCTCCGAGAACTGCTCGCGGCTCAACTCGCCGACGATTCGGCCCTCATGGAAGACCAGGATGCGATCGCTCATGCCGATCAGCTCGGGCAACTCAGACGAGGCCATGATCACGCCGACGCCCTGCCGAGTGAGTTCGCGGATGCGCAAGTAGATCTCGGCCTTCGCGCCGACGTCGATGCCGCGCGTCGGCTCATCGAAGATGACGAGCTTTGGATGCGTCAGTAGCCATTTGCCGACCACGATCTTCTGCTGGTTGCCGCCGCTCAAATTCTCGGCCGTGATCTCGGGCGCCGCCGGTCGAATCTGGATGTCCGTGATCGCCTGCTTCACGGCGTCGCGTTCTTCGTTCGGATAGAGCACGCCGAAATGCTGGAGATGATCCAGGTTGGGCAACGACAGGTTGAACCGCATCGTCTGGTTCAGGATCAGGCCGTAGGCCTTGCGGTCTTCGGGGATCAGCACGATGCCCTCATGCGCGGCGGCTGCCGGCGACCGCGGCGCGGCCTTGTCGAGATACGTCACTGAACCGCCGCGAATCCGCCCAAGCCCGACGAGCGCCCGACAGACTGTCGTGCGGCCGCTGCCGCCGAGCCCGGCGAGGCCGAGCACTTCGCCGCGATGCACCTGGAGGCTGACATCGAAGACCGTGTCCTCGACGTTCAGGCCGCGGGTTTCGAGCAGAACGTCGCCCCGAGCGGCATCATGCGGCGGATACAGGTCGGTGAGCGACCGACCGACCATCAATTTGACGAGGTCAGGGGTGTTGGTCTCGGCCACCTGCGCCGTCGCCATGGTGTGCCCGTCTTTGAGAACCGTGACCCTGTCGGCCAACTCGAAGATCTCGTTCAGACGATGCGAGATATAGATGATGCCATGGCCTTCGGCGCGCAGCGTACGGATGACCGCGAAAAGCCGATCGAGGTCGCGGCTGGGGAGCACGGCCGAGGGCTCATCCATGATCAAGATGTGCGCCCGCAGCGCCAACGCCTTGGCGATCTCGACGATTTGCTGCTCGCCGACGGTCAGGTTCTTGACCAGCTGGTATGGGTCGATCTGGCCTGCGGCGCCGAGGCGCTCGAGCAGTTGCACAGCCTGACGCGCGCGTTCGGCCGTGTCGATCAGGCCGAAACGGCCCAGCGGCGGCTTTGCCAGCAGGATGTTCTCGGCGACCGAGAGCTCGGGCAGCAGGTTGAACTCCTGATAGACGGCGCCGACGCCGAGGCTCCGGGCGAGTTCGGGATCCAACCCGGCATACCGCTCGCCCCCGATCTCGATGACCCCGGCGTCCGGGGTGTAGGCCCCGGTGATGACCTTGATCAGCGTCGACTTGCCGGCGCCGTTCTCGCCGACCAGTGCGTGCACTTCACCGGCGCGCAGGTCGAACGTCACGCCCGAAAGGGCATGGATGCCGCCAAACGTCTTGAAGATGCCGTTCAGGTAAAGAAGCACAGGCGGAGCCGTGCTCGAAGCCGTGCTCAGGGAGGTTTGCTCTGTCATGTTGTCCAGCCTTCCGCCTCCGCTGAAAGGCTTCTCCACCGAGGTTGTGGGCAGGTCTGCCGCGCCACCCTGACGCGGCAGACCTGCGATTGACCGATAAGAGACTTACCCGAGGCGTTACTTGCGCTGGAAGCCCCCGTCGATGTACTTCTGGACGTCCACAGTCGCCGGCGGGATGAAGTCATCGTTCAGCTCCGGCACGTACCACTGCTCGAAGTCCGTGTAGTCGTACGGGTCGGCGCCATCCATCAGCGTGCGCAGGCTGATGAACTTGGTGACCGGCTTGCCCTGCAGGATGTCGATCGCCGTCTGCAGGCAGTAGCGCGCCATCGACGGCGGATCGGGCGACCCGACGAACTTCAGGTCGTGCTCGAGCGCCAGGCGCAGGAAGCCATTTGGCACGTTGACCATGCCGAACACCGGGAAGTCGACCCCGGCATCCTGGAAGGCCAGGGCTGCGCCAAGCGCCATCTCGCCGCCGCCCGCCCACACCGCGTCGATCTGCGGGTTGGCGGCCATCAGCGCTTCCATCTTCTGCTTGGCCGTGGCGATGTTCCACTGCGCGTACTCGGTCGCGATGATCTTGATGTCCGGATAGTTCTTCAGGGCATCCAGAGCCGCAGCCTGCCAGGTCTCGGTCGAGTCGACGCCGGCGATGCCGTTGAAGATCACGACATTGCCCTTGCCGCCCATGAGCTTCGCCATGCCGTCGCCGGATTTGTAGGCGACTTCATAGAAGTCGACGTCGACGCGCGCGGTGAAGTCTTCGCCTTCGATGCCGTTCGCGCACAGCACGACCGGGATCCCGGCGTCGATCGCGCGGCGGATGACCGTCGTGCTCGCCGCACGGCCGAGCGGCTCGACGACGATCGCGTCGGGCTGCTGCTCGATGAAGTTCTCGATGTCCGTGATCTGCTGATTGGCGTCGTTTGTCACGGCGACAAGCAGCGGGCCGGCCAGCGTGCCATTGGCCAGCAGTTCATCACCGTAGGCGTCCATGGTGATGTTGTAGGTGTTGCCCCAGCCGTTGCTCGCGTCTTGCTGCGAAACGGCGATCGTGTACGGGCCATCCTTCTGGTAAACCGACGTGTCGACGACCTTGGCGGCGTCCGCCAGCAAGGCCCGCGAGTAGTCGGAGTCGAGCGCCGGATCAACGGCCGCCTGGGTCGGCGGCACGGTCAAACCGTCGCGCGCATCCCACCCGGGAACCGGCCAGACGGCTTCGGCAGCCGCGAAGGCCGCGGGCCACACGGCGACCTGCTGGCCGCCCTGCCACTGCGCGATCACGGACGCGGCCTGCTCGAGCCGCCCCTTCTCGTCGAAGGAGACCTCGGGCCACATGAAGTTCCACTTGCCGCCCGTGAAGGTCTCGGTGCGCAGCGTCTCGGCCAGCTTCGCAGCATCGGTCGAGCACGACTTCTCGAGCGCATCGGCCAGCAGCCAGGTGGAGGCGTACGTGGTGTTGTACGTGCCGCCCAGGTCCTGGCCCGTGTACTCGGCGAACTTGGCCTTGAAGGCCTCGTCGACGTTCAGGCTGCTGACGGGCGCAAAGTCCGACGTCACGATGATGCCGTCGGCCAGCTCGGCGCCGGCTTCAGCAAGGAAGAACGAGGTGGCGAAGCCCGACCCGAGGGTGATGATGCCCATCGTCGGCCAGTAGCCCTGCTCCTTGGCCTGCTTGATCAGCAGCGGAGCCTGGTTGTTGCCGAGCAGGAACCACACATCTGGGTTCAGGTCGCGGACCTTGAGGATCGTATCGGTGAAGTCTTGCGCGGCGCCGTCATAGACGACGCTGCCCAAAAGCTCGAGCCCGTTCTCCTCGGCGCCCTTGGTCCACGTGTCGGCGACTTCCGTGCCGAACGTGAAGTTAGGGACAGTGATCACGGCCGTCTTGGCGCCGTTTTCCTTGGCCCACAGCGCGTCGTCGGCGCCCCATTGCTGCAGCGTCGAAACGGTCTGGAACACGGTCTTCAGGCCGCGATCCGAGATGGTGCCGTCGAGCGCGTTCGGGACGATGTATGGAACACCATAGCGCTCGGAGATTTCGGAAGCCGGCAGGGTCGTGCCGCTCAGGGCCGAGCCCATGACCGCGACCACGCCTTCTTGCGTGATCAGGCGTTCCATTTCGGAGTTGCCGACTTCGGCCTTGCCCTGCGTGTCGCCCTTGACGAGCTCGAGCTGCGCGCCGTCGAGGCATTTGATGCCGCCGGCCGCGTTGATCTCGTCGATGGCGAGTTGATGCGCCTTGATATACGGGTCGCCGGCCCATCCGGCATCGGGGCCGGTGAGCGGATAAAGAGCACCTACTTTGATGGTCTGCACCGCGCCGCCACTCGTCGCCGCGGGAGCGGCAGTCGGGCTTTCGGGCGCAGCAGTCGGAGTGGCACAACCAGCAGTCACCGTCGCGATGACGGTCAGCCATGCCATGAACTGATTCAGACGCTTCATGGTCTTCCTCTCCTGATGAGGATTCCTTGCATTGGTGAACGAAAGAGTTCGGACGGTTTTCTGGGCAACAATGGAGCGTCACCTCCTATGCAGAACACGCAGCAAGCGGATATGCAGGTGTTTGACAGGCTGGCCTTGGGCGGAACCACGTGCACGGATACACCCAAGAGGGAATGCCGGCTGATGGCCACTCTCACCTAATTGTGTGATTCTGCACAGATGCAATCAGGATCGAATAAGGGTGGTGTAAGGAACCTGTAAAGACCGAATGGGACAGGTTCGATCAGGGACGTCGAGTACGAGGCGATGTCGTATTGTCGGATCTGCTGTCGCGATCAGGACGATTGACCCTGTGCGAACCGATAACCGACGCCGGGCTCGGTGAGGATGTAACTGGGGCGAAGTGGGTCCTCTTCGATTTTACGTCGTACCTGCGACACGAACACACGCAGGTACTCGCGCTCGTCGCCGTACTGGTCTCCCCAGACTGCCTTGAGGAGCTCGCGATGGGTGACGACCTTGCCGGCGTGTTGTGCCAGATACAACAGCACGCTGTATTCGTGTGGGGTCAGGCGAACCACATCGCCGCGCACAGTGACCTGCCGCGAGTCGGTGTTGATCAACAGGTCGCCGCTCAGGATGACGTGGGCGTGGTTCACCACGCCCGCCTTGTAGGCGCTCCAACGCCGCAGCGTCGACCTGACACGCGCCAGAAACTCGTCCATGCCAAAGGGCATCACGACGTAGTCGTCGGCGCCAAGATCGAAGGCCCGGATCTTGATGCCCTCGGAGCCCACGGCCGACAGCACGATGATCGGTGACTGGCTCTTGCGCCGGAGCTCGGCGCAGATCTGCAGCCCGTCGACGTTCACCGATGTGAAGTCCAGGTTCAACACGAAAAGGTCGGGCGCCTGGCTCTCAGAGGTCTCGTAGGCCTCAACGTCGTCGAGCGCGATCAAGACATCATAGCCGCGGCCAAGCAGGTTGCGGCGCAACGTGCGCAACAGGTTGGGCTCGTCGCCGATCAACAAGATGCGGACGATATCCTTGTCGTCGTTCGGGCGAAGGGGAGCGACCTGGGTCATCGCAACTCCGGCCCGCTGCTGAAGCGCAGGCCCAGGCTGGCTTTGCCGGAAACGTCGGTCTGCAGGCTGACTGTGACCGAGTGCCGACTCAAGATCTCGCGAACAATGTACAGCTGCAACGTACTTTGCGCCGGCAGCCCCGAACCGATCGGCGCTCCGGCCCCCGGCGCGGCGAGGTAGGTGACGACCTCCTGGCTGGCCGCGGCATCGACATCGTTCAATGCCAGACGCCAGCCATCCGGCTGCTCGTGCGCGTCGACGCTGACCCCCCGGCAATTCGGCCGTCCGGCCGCCACTTCAAGCAGCAGGCTGAGCGCCAGCGTCAGGTACTCGAAATCAGCGCGGATCGGGCGCCCGCCATCGGCAAGGTTGACATCGAGCGTCAACTGCGGCCAACGCGTCAGGGTTCGCGCACGCGCGACCATGACGATCTCCTGCAATGCGTACTCCTCAGGCCGCAGATCGAGCGCCTCGGCATCGATCCGCGAGGTCACAGCCAGCAGGTAGGCCAGTTGCGCCATCTGCCCGACGCTGTTGTCGATCGCTTGAAGGAACTCGTGCTGATTGGCCGGATCCCAAAAGATGTCGTGGTTCAACAGGCTCGACACGGCAGCCTTGATCGAGGCCGTCGAGCTCTGCAACCCGCGGCTGAGCGTCACAAGGATCCCGCCAAGCGCGCGCCGCGCGGCCTTCAACTCGTCGACTTCGCGCTGCAAAGCGGCGTGAGCGGCGGCGAGTTCGGCCAACGATTCCGACGTCGGAGTGGGTTTTTCCGGTAGCATGCTCGGTTCCTGACGTTGGCTCGTCATTCTCCGGCCGTTCGCCCGGCGGCGGCGTGGATGCGCAGCCCGCCCTGGCCGGTCAGGGCCTCAGAGAGCCTGCGCAAGGTCGTGACGACCACGCGCGCGCCCCCCTGGCGCAAGAACTGCGCGGCTGCGCGGAGCTTGCTCTCAGCCGAGATCGGCAGGGTCGCCGGTTGGGCCAGGAACGTCTCGAGCTCGTCGACCGTCAACTCGTTGCGGCCCTCGACGGCCAGGCCCGAGACGATGAAAGCGTCGTCGCGATCGACGACCATCAGCAGTTCCTGGGCGTCGAGCTCGCGTCCGATCAGACAGGCGACCTGTTCGGTCTCGACGACGGCCTCGAGCCCCTCGAGCCGACCTTTTTCGTTGCGGATCACGGGGATGCCGCCGCCGCCGCTGGCGATTACGAGATCCCCAGCGCCCACCATCTGGCGGATGCCGTCCATCTCGATGATCTCGAGCGGCTGCAAACAGGGCACGGCGCGCCGATAACCGCGGCCCGGCTCCTCGGCGATCGTCCAGCCGCGGGTCTGTCGATATTGCTCGGCTTTCTCGCGATCGAAGAATGGGCCGATCGAACGCATGCGTATCTGGTGGTCGGGCGTGTCGGGCTCGACACGGGTCTGCGTGACGACGCACATCACACGCCGGGCGATCCCATGATCGTGCAGCGTGTTCCCAAAGGCCATCGACAACATGTAGCCCGTGGCGCCCTGCGTATCTGCGCCGCAGACATCGAGCGGGATGGGGTGAAGCACATGGCTGGCCAGCTCCGACCTGAAGAGCACAAAACCGACCTGCGGCTTGTTCCCATGCAACACGATGGCCTTGCGCCCACTGACGAATAGTTGTGTTAGACCGTCGGCCAGGGCTTCGGCGTTGCGTCGCTGATCCGAGATGTGCGACCCCTGTCCGTTCGCGAGCACGGACCCCGTGACCATCACCACCACAGTTCCGTTCATAACTGTCTCTCCCTGAGCTGACCTCGGCGGCTCGCAAACGCCTCCGCCGTAGCACAACACCGACTTCGTCGCCGACAGTCTGGCTGGTGACTGTCCATTCTACGGAGCGGCGGAGGCGATGACCCCCCCCAATCGGCCTGCCGAGGTGGTGATGAATGTCACGTATGTGCCCCCAAAGTGGGGGTTGTGGGTTCGTGTGCGCAGGACGAGATCGTCGGGTGGTCCGAGATTTGGCTTTACGCGCTGCTTTGGGTGCCGCCGCTTGCCGTCTGTCGGCTCGCGCGGCCGGCGGTCGAAGTCGCAGCCTTTACCTCGCGCAGCGCAAGCGCGGCCAGGATCGTGGTCGGGATGAGCCACGTGATCGCCACGACGTTCACGCCCAGCGCCACCTGCGCGAAGTTGATCAGCCCGATCGCGGCAGCCGGACCGACGGGCAACACCATCAGTACGAGCAGATCGATCTGCTGGAAGTACGGCAGCCCGAGCGCGCCGACAGCGTACCAGCCGATGAGTTGCGCATCGACGCGGCGCGGCACCCACAGGATCGGGAGCAGCGCGAGCGCACCCCACGGCCCGACCCAGCGCCAGAGCGATACGCTGAAGTTCGTGATCGGTGGGTTGGTCGCGAAACGCACGATCAGATCGGCCGGCCATTGCGGGTAAAGGATCAGCGAAGTCAGGCCGGCGAGCGCCGGCGTCAGGGCAACGGTCGCCCACTCGCGGCGTGTCAACCGGACGCTCAGCACGATGGCCGCAAGGCCCAGCAGCCCGAACTGGTATTTGGTCAGGATCACGGTCAGACCGATGCCGGCCATCCGCCAATCGCGGCGCGCGATCCCGTACCAGAACAGCGCCAGCCCGCCGGTCAGGATTCCGCTGATCTGACCCGCAAAGACAAGCGCGAGCAACTGAAACGAGAAGTAAGCCAGACCCGGTCGACCGCCAAAGACGCGAACGGCAAATGCAAAGCCGGCGATGTTCAGCACGCCCCAGAGGGCGTACGCGACAGGATAGGGCAGTAGCGCGAGGCCCTGGAGCAGGGGCATGATCCAGTACACGTAATACATGTTGCGCAGCATCGCGCCGCTTCCGGCGAGATACAGGTTGTGGTAATCGCAGGCCGGTGTCCAGCCCAGATCGTTTGTCGCGAACCACGCCAGGGCCGTAAGCGCAAGCGTCAACCCGGCCATTTCGGTCAGGCTGAGGCGGGCCGTCAGCCTCTGTTTGATCGCGTCGGCCGACAGCGAATCAGGTTGGGCTCGGTGACCATTGTGCGCAACGAATACGCGCCGAAGCAGGGCGAGGTCCATCAAATCTATCCTTGAAACCGTCAAAAATAAACGGGCCCGGGGGTCCGTGGCGACGATCAGGCTGTCGACCGATCCAGTCTAGGCTGCCAACCCCGTCAGGAGCGTCGGAATCGGTTGGGAACAGTTGACCATCGGCCCGATCGGTCAGATTGGCCGTTCAGAGCTCAGAAAAGACCAGAGGGCCCGGTTCGAACCATGAACCGGGCCCTCGACCCAACAATCGGGGCCAGACCCCGGCATCGGTTCAGTTCAGAGAGAGCCGTTGGCCGACTCTCACCGGCACGGCGGTCGACGGAAACGTCGGCGTCGGGTTAGGGCCTGTTGGGCCCCGAGTTTGAAGCGCGCGACGTCGCTCTGGAGCGCGCGCGCCAGAGCGGCCAACGACTGTGCGCTGTCGCGGACCGTGCCAACCAGGGTGTTCATCTCGTCCGGAGATGAGTGGCGAGCGCATCAAAAGGGTACAAACGCCCTGCAACCAGGGCGCGAATCGCCTCCACAGCGGCCTGGGCCGCCAGCCTCTCGTCGGGAGCGAGACTCAGGGCCGCGAACTCATCCTCGTCGAGCACCGTAATGGCTCCATCCGGCGCCACCCAGATGTCAAGCGCCAGATCGACCTGCGCGACCTCGTCGGTCGTGATCTCGGCCGGCCTGGCGATGTTGCAGTACCAGCCCCGCAAACGGTCGTCGCCGACGGCCCGGACCTCGAAGACGTTGTACCAGCGGTCGCTGTAGAAGTGCTCGATGAACCGATCGCCGCGCTCGAACGTGGTGTAGCCGAGCTCGAGCCGCTCGAAGCGGGTGAAGATCGCCTCGACCGTGATCGAGGTCTCGGTGCGCTCTAGCACGCGAGCGACGGGGTAGCGAAAGACCTCGCTTCCATTCGGCTCGAGTTTTCGGATGATCAGAGCGGGCACGTTTGTCATTCTCCAGCGGTGGGCGGTGTAGTTCGCGTCGATCGTGCCACCACTCAACGCCGACGTCAACCCGGGCGCACCGTTGTGCGCTCCGCAGAAACCCACGTGCCGACAGCAGCCGTGAGCGGGGCGTACGATGGGGCGGGTTTGATCACTCTATCGGCGCGTCGGGGATAATGGAGCAATCGACCGGTGACGCCCGGGGAGGAGATCCCGATGACTGATCGTCTCAAATCGTTCAACTACGCCGTCGGCATGTTCGGCACGTCGATCCCGATCAACATGCTCAAGACGTACGCCGCGATCTTCTACGTCGATGGGCTCGGGCTGACCACGGTCCAGCTGGCGACGATCCTGCTTATCTACACCTTCGTCGACGCGATCGATAACCCGGTCTATGGTTTCCTCTCTGATCGGACTCGGACGCGTTGGGGTCGACGCCGGCCCTGGCTAGTGATCGGCACGCCGCTTCTGATCCTGTGCTTCATCGCGTTCTACGCGCCGCCGGCCTTCCTGTCAGGGGATGGCCTGTTTGGCTACGCCTTGTTGCTCTACATCCTGGCCGGTACGCTCGACTCGGTGATCAACGCCAATTATGGCGCGCTCTTCCCCGAGCTCTTCCGCACCGATGCCAGCCGGGCCGCGACCAATGCCCTCCGCCAGGCCTTCCAGCTGGTGGCCATGATCATCAGCATCGCGCTGACTCCCGTGGTCACCGATGCGCTCGGCTACACCACGACCGCCATCGTCTACGGCGTGCTCGGCGGCGCCGTCATCCTCTACATGGCGCTCAGTTCGCGCGAGGTCGGCATCGCGGCCGACGAGCCGACTCCGAGCCTGCTCGGCAGTCTGCGCGACCTGGCCGTCAATCGCAAGTTCTGGCTGGTTGGCATCGCCAACGCCTTCTACAGCGCCGCGATGTCGCTTGTGCTTGTCGCGCTGCCGTTCTTCGTCAAGTACACGTTGCAGATCCCGAACAGCCAGTCGACGATCCTGTTCGCGGCCGTGCTGCTGATCGCGATCGCGTGTGTGGCGATCTGGGCGCGGCTTGTCAGACGCTTTGGCCTGATCACGGTCTGGCGCACGGCGCTCGCGGCGCTCGCGCTGGCCTACATCCCACTCTACTTCGCCAACTCGCTCGCGACGGCCGCGATCGGCAGCGCGCTGGTCGGCTTTGGCTTTGCGGGCGCAATCACCACCATGGACCTGATCGGCGCCAAGGTGATGGATGAGGACACGCGCCGCCACAACGTCAGGCGGGAGGGCATCATCTCGAACGCCCTCGGCTTCATGAACCGGCTCAACGGCCTGTTCACCAGCGCTGCGTTCTATCTGGTCTTCGTGCTCTTCGGCTTCGAGAGCGGCGACAACCCCGGCGCCCAGCCCGACCAGGCCGCGCGCTTCCTGCTGACCGTCGCGCCGCCTGTGCTGATGGTGATCAGCTTTGGCTTCTCGTTTCTGATCAACTTCCAAGAGGAGAGGCCTCCGTCGGTCGAGCATTGAGCGGTCAGCCATCAGCGGTCAACAATCAGCAATCTGCAATCAGCAATCACCAATCAGCAATCACCAATCCCATGGCCCTTCTCTACATCGACCACGTCCCCATGACCGTAAAGATGAACCTGCCGCTCACGGTCATCGTGCCGGAGCCGGCGGCGCTGCGCGCACAGCCGCTGCGCGAGCGCAAGGTGCTGTATCTGTTGCACGGCTTGAGCGATGACGCCAGCGCCTGGCTACGCTATTCGACGATCGAGAGTGTCGCGATGGCGCGGGGCCTGGTCGTGGTGATGCCGTCGGTCGGGCGGAGCTTCTACGTCGATCAGCCGAACGGCCAGCTGTATTTCTCGTACCTCACCGACGAGTTGCCGCGCTATCTCAGCGACGTCTTCGGCCTGTCGACGCGGCGCGAGGATACGCTGATCGCCGGCGTCTCGATGGGCGGCTACGGCGCCTTCAAGACCGCCTTCGCCTTCCCGGAGCGCTTTGCTGCGGCAGCCAGCCTCTCGGGCGTGCTCTCGCTTGAGGTCTTCAACGCGCTGCCCGGCGACCCGCGCCAGGCTGAGTTCGCGCACATCTTTGGCGATCTCTCGAAGCTGGGCGGCAGCGCGCACGACCCGGCGGCCTGGGTGGCTGACGCAGCAAAGCGTGGCGTTTCATTGCCCAAGTTGTATGTCACCTGCGGCCGTCAAGACGACCTGTACCCGCTCCACCGGCACTTCCTGGCGTTGTGCCAGGCCCAGGGGCTGACCGTCGACGCGCACGACGAGGACGGCGGGCATGTCTGGCCGTTTTGGGATCGACAGATCCAGCGCTTCCTTGATCACGTGCTTTAGCCCTTCACCGCTGTCGAGACGCAGGGTGAGGCCCGTGTGAGCGTCATCCTGCGCCCGGCCTGAGGAATTCGTAGTGACGACGTTATCCCTGACCGTGGAGGTCGCGCCCAAACAGGCCCGCACCTACTTCACCGTGCCGTTCCAGGTGCCCGAGGGCGTCGCGACGCTGACGCTTCGGTATCGCTACGAACGCCGGCCGGCCGTGCTCACCCCGACATCGGGCGGCGTGTTCACGGCGCGCCCCGAGGTCAACGTCATCGATCTCGGCCTGATCGCGCCCGACGGCTCGCAGGTCGGCGCCTCGGGCTCCGACAAGACCGAGATCACGGTCAGCGCGACGCGGGCGACGCCGGGCTATCGCCCAACGCCGATCGTCGCCGGTGAGTGGCGCATCCTGGTCGGCGCCTACAAGGTCGCGCCTGAAGGTGTGACTATTAAGTACGAAATCGTATTTACGGTCAAACAGCGCCGCCTGTTCCTTGGCGATCTGCACACGCACACCCTGGCCTCCGATGGCGTGCATACGGCTCACGAGCTGGCGATCAAGGCGCGCCGGCACGGCCTCGATTTCGTGGCCATCACCGATCACAACCAGACGATCGCGCGCGCCGCGCTGCCCCAGGTCGACGGCGTTACCCTGATCCCCGGGATCGAATGGACGCACTACGCCGGGCACGCGAACTTCCTCGGCTCCGAGCGGCCGTACGACGGCGTGTTCGCGACGCAGGCTCTTTCTGATGTCCAGGCCCGCTTCGCCTCGGCACGCGAGCGCGGCGCGTTGATTGTCGTCAACCATCCGCTCGACGAGAGCTGCCCGTTCACGTTCGATCTCGCGACCTTGTCGTTCGACGCGCTCGAGGTCTGGAACGGACCGATGCGCGAGGCCAACCTGCGCGCGGTCGGGTTGTGGCAGCAGTGGCTCAGCGCGGGTCGACGGGTTCCCATCGTCGGGGGCAGCGACTATCACCGCGACACGCCCTTCATCTTCCTGGGCGGCCCGACCACGGGCGTGTACGCTGACTCGGAGGGCGAGGCCGATATCCTGGCCGCGGTGCGCGCCGGGCGCAGCTTCCTCACCTTTGCGCCGAACGGCCCGACCGTGGCGCTAAGCGCCGGCGATGCCGGTCTGGGCGAGGTCGCGCCCTGGCCGCGGGTGAAGACCCTACGGATCGTGGCCGGCGGGCTGGCAAGCGGCGACGTCGTGCGTGTGGTCACGGCAGTCGGCGCGACGGCGCTCTTCACGGCGCCCGAGGCGGGTGATGTCGCGCTCGATTATCTCGTCGAGGCGCCCGGCTTTGCGCGCATCGAGATCCTGCGCGTCTTCATCCCTGGCGTGCCGCCGCTGCCGGCGCTGCTCTCGAACCCGATTTACTTCGAGGCGACCTCCAACGAGAACCATCCGGGCGCTGCGGAGCCGTAATCGTGCGCACAGACGACCATGGCTGGAGCGCGAGCTCGAGTTGATCCGACTGGCTGTGAGGGTCTCCATTCGCGCAATTCGCGGCCCGAATCCGGGGTGACACCGCCGGATGTGCGTGGCATCCGGTTGCCCGCGCACACCGTGGCTAAGCAGGCCAGATAGATTGCCTATTCGCGGATATACTCGCGCCATGAACGACGACGACGCCCGCAACCTCAACGCGATCCTCTCCACGCAAGTGGTCGCTGCGTTGGGCACGCTGCACAACGGCGAGCCAAGCGTGTCGATGGTCCCGTTCGCCGTCCATGCGGCGACGGGCGGCCTCCTGATCCACGTCAGCACACTGGCAACCCACACCAAGGACATGCTCGGCCACCCGACGATCAGCCTGCTGATCACGGCGCCGCTGACACCCGATGTGCGCCCGCAGGCCCTGCCACGCGTGACGGTGCGCGGTGCCGCATCGCCGCTGGCGCTTGGCGACGCCGGCTATGCCGAGGCGCGCGCCGCCTATCTGGCACGGTTCCCGGATAGCGCGCTGATGTTCGGTTTCGCCGACTTCTCGCTATTTCACATCGCGCCCGAGAACGCGCGGCTGATCGGCGGCTTTGCGCAGGCGACGTCGATCCGTGGGGACGACGTCCGCGCGCTGTTGAGTGCCCCCCGCCCATGATTGCGGTCGAAGCCTCCGAGGCCTGGCGCGGGCGTCATCCTGGCGCGGCTGTCGGGTTCCTCGAGGTCTCCGATGTGCGTAACCCGGCTGAGCACGCCGGGCTCGAGGCGCGTAAGCGCGCGCTCGAGACCGAGTTGCGCGAGCGACTCGGCCGGCTGGAGCGCAAGGCTCTGGCTCAGCATGCGGTCCTGCCGGCCTACGCCGCCTACTACAAGGCCTTCCAGAAGACCTACCACGTCCAGGCCCAACTCGAGTCGGTGGTGCTGAAGGGCAGGGCGTTGCCGAGCGTCGCGGCGCTGGTCGAGGCGATGTTCATGGCCGAGCTCAAGAACCTGCTGCTGACCGCCGGCCACGATGCGGCTGCGTTGCGCGGCCCGGTTCGCGTCGACGTCGCGGCCGGCGACGAGCGCTATATGAGCTTGCGCGGCCAGCCGCAGATGCTCAAGCCCGGCGACATGTTCATGGCCGATGAAGAGGGCGTGATCTCGAGCATCCTCTTCGGGCCGGATCAGCGCACCCCGATCCAGGCATCCACCACGCACGTGTTGTTCGCTGTGTACGCTCCGGCCGGCATCGGGGCTCAGGCCGTCGACGCGCACCTGCACGATATCCTCGAGCTCGTGCGGGTCGTGGCGCCGTCGGCCGCTCTTGAGGCCCTGACGGTGTTCGGCGGCTGAGGGGGCTGCTGCTCTGGCCGGGCCGCCCGCAGGGCACGTGGCGCCGGCGGTCAGGCCTTCTTCGCGGACTCAGGCGTGCGGCCGCGGTTGAGGAACTTGAGGATTGCGGGCTGTAGCCACAACACGAGACCGCTGAGGCCGACGATCGGAACCACAGCATATTGCATCAGGGCGGCGCGCAGCGGTGCGTTGAGCCGGCGACCCGGGCGGCTGGAGCTTGGTCGGAAACTGGGTCAGCATAGGCTTGTGCGTTGGACCTCCGCGCTGCGAGATGCGGGCTGGGTCACGCACGACCCGACCGTCGCGGACGCCGTTTGGGTGTGGGCTCAGGTTTACGCCGTCGCTGTCGGACCCGAGCACCGGCAAGCCCGCACAGCGCTCGCTCGATTGTGGCGTCGATCAGCGCACTGTCGATCGCGTCCCCGGTGAAGAGCAGCCGCGCATACAGCGGCCCGCCGAGGGCTTCGAGAAGGCGCCCGGGGTCGAGACCCGGCGCGATCTCGCGCCGCTTGATCGCCCGGGCGATGAGCTCGTCGAACGTCTTGAGACGGGCCTCCCAATAGGCCTTGCGCTGAACCTGCAACTGCGGCCGCCGCAGCGCCAACGCGCCGAGCTGGAGCAGGGCGCTGCCGAAGGACGATTGAAGCAGGCTCGCGGCTTCGCCGAGATAGGCGCGCAGATCGCCGCGCAGCGTCCCCGTATCGGGCAGCGGCAGCGCGGCTTCCGCGTGCGTCATCAGCACCTCCATCAAGAGCGTGTCGCGGTCGCCCCAGCGCCTATAGATCGTCGTCGGGTTAACGCCGGCCAACCGCGCGATCTCCACCACCCCGATGTCATCCAGCCCTTTCTCGATCAGAATCGATTCTGTGGCCGCGGCCACGGCCTCCCAGACGCGTTGGCTGCGCCCGCCGGGCCGCCGCTGGCGGCCCGTGCTGGCGCGTTTTTCGGGCTTGATCGCTGGCTTCATGCCCTCGCTCCGTTCCTTGAATGTTTAAGGCAAATCCTATTGCATTAGAGCAAGATGTCAAGTATCCTAAGAAAAGCAAAGTATTTTGCTTTAGGAGGGTAAATGACACACCATCGTGCCGCGGCGTTTCCGGTGGGCTACCACACGCTGCACCCGGATGTCAGTATCAATTTCCAGATGAACCGGTTCTACAACTGGGTTGGCGAGCCGCTCATGCTGGAGGAACTCCGCGCAGCCGCCGGTCGGATCGACACGTACGAAGACCTGCGGCACGAGGTCCTGGCCCTGGCCGAGCAGGCACTGGCGGCCGGACGGACCCTCGCCGGCGCCTACTATCTGCGGCTGGCCGAGTTCTTCATCTTTGCTGAGGACCCTGCCAAGGGAACGGTGCGCCAACGCTTTCTCGATCTCGTCCGCGCGTCCTACGGTATCCGGGCATCGGACCGGATCGGGATCCCCTATCAAAAGGCTCGGCTCTGGGCCTATCGTTTCACGGCGCAACGCGCGCTCGGCACGCTCGTGATCTTTGGCGGCTTCGACAGCTATCTCGAAGAGTGGTTTCCGATGTTCGAATGGCTGCGCGACGCCGGTTACGACGTGATCGCTTTCGAAGGACCTGGTCAGGGTGCGGTTCTGGAGGATGAGCGACTGGCGATGACCGAGGCCTGGGATCGGCCGGTACGCGCCGTGCTGGATCACTTTCAGGTGGACGACGTGACGCTGATCGGCCTGTCGTTGGGCGGCGGGCTTGTGGTCAAGGCGGCGGCCGGCGAGCCGCGGGTTCGTCGCGTCGTGGCGGTCGACATCCTGGCCGATTTTCTCGAGGTGGTGCTCCGGCAAGCGAGCCCGATCGTGCGCGCCGGCGTGAAGCTCCTGCTCCACCTGAAGGCAGCGGGCGTGGTGGATATGCTGGTGCGCGCCGTCATGCGCCGCAGCCGAGTGATCGACTGGGGCGTCCGGCAGGGCATGCACGTCTTTGGCGTCAGGAGTCCCTATGCCTTCTTTGCCGCCGCGCGTCGGTTCAATACGCGCTCGGCATCGCGACAGATCACCCAGGACTGTCTCCTGTTGGCAGGCGCCGACGATCACTACGTGTCCGTCGGCCAGTTGCACGAGCAGATCGGGCGATTGACACGGGCGCGCTCGATCACGGCCCGCATCTTCACAGCGCACGAATCGGCCCAGAACCACTGTCAGGTCGGCAACCTCAGTTTGGTGCTCGATGTCGTCGTGAACTGGGTTCAGCTTACGACCCGCGGCGCTTCGGCGGCCCAATGACGTGGTGGTGATCCATGAGTGAATCAAGCATCTTCTCATTGCTGCCCGTGGTCTTCATGCTCCACGACTTCGAGGAGCTGATCCTGTTCAGGCCCTGGCTGGCGAAGCATCGGGCCGAGATCCGTGAACGTTTTCCGGCCGTCGACCGGCTGCTCGCGCGCACGCACGATGGCCTGTCGCAGGCGGCGTTGACCGTGGCCGTGCTCCACGAGTTCGCCTTGATCGCGGCCGTGACCTATCTGGCGCTGGCGCTCGATCTGCCCGGCCTGTGGTTCGGGGCATGCTTCGCGTTCGCGGCGCATCTGCTTGTGCACATCGGTCAATGGCTGATCTTTGGGCGCTATGTGCCCGTGATCATCACGTCGTGGCTGGCGCTGCCGTATTGCGCCTATGCATTGTCCACGTTCCTGGCGACGACGACCCTGCCGCACGGGCAGCTTGCGCTCTGGGCCCTGCTCGGCCTGGCTCTGACCGCGCTCAGCTTCCCGTCGGCGTTCGCGCTCGCGGCGCGTTTCGAGCGCTGGTTGATTCAGCGATATCTTTAGGCGGGATCAGCGTTCACGGAGGAGTCATGGGACCCACGGAGTTCAACCAGCTTGTGGCCTACAGCGCCTGGGCGACGGACCGGATCCTCGCAACCTGTGAGCCGCTCACGCCGGAGGCGTTTGCGCAGCCGGTGACGCCGGACCCCGGCTGGGGTAGCCTGCGCGGGCTCCTTGTGCATGCGCTCGATGCCGAATATGGCTGGCGCACTGTGCTCGAGGGCGAGTCGGATTCGGGTGTGCTCGAGGAGATCGACTTCCCGGATGTGGCGACGTTGCGCACACGGTGGGCCGAGGAGCATGCGGCCTGGGCGCGCTTCGCGGCGGCACTGACGCCGGAGCGTCTCGCCGACGGCTATGGCGAGCGGCCCGATGACGGCCCGCGGGTCTGGCAGACGATCATGCACGTGCTCTTCCACAGCGCCCAACACCGCAGCGAAGCGGCTGCGATCCTGACCGGGATGGGGCACTCGCCTGGAGAACTCGACCTCGACGTCTATCTGCGCGCCACGCAGGGCTGAGGTCCCGGGTGTGCGTTGCAGCTTCCCAGACCCTCAAGAGCCTGTCCAGGTGTTTGACCCCTGAGACGTGAACGCGTCACCGATGCGAGCTGCTCCCCAGCACGCGGCTCACGCGGATCTGAAACACCGACGCCAGCCTCAGCCCGAGGTCACGCACGTTGCGCAGCAGGGCATTTAGCGCGGCCTGGTCGGGCACCGGGCCACCGATCGAGGTCTCGCCGTCGGTCAGGCGCGTGATCGCCATGCCGTGGAACGCCGACGCCCAGGCATCGTCGAGGTATCCCTCGACCTTGATCTCGTAGACCATGCGGCTCAGGCCTGCACTCCGATCACGACCTTGCCCTTCGTGTGCCCGCGCTCCACATGTCGGTGCGCGTCGGACGTGTGATCGAGCGGGTAGACCTTATCGATCACGGGCCGCAGCTGGCCCGTCTCACACAGGTTGCTGATCGCGGCGAGGTCGTTTGCGTTGGCGTTCGCCAGATGCATCTTCGCCCGGTTGTCGCCGCGCAGGGCGCTCCAGCCCAACTGGAGCAACTGGCTCCTGACTTTCAACGGGTTCTCGAGCACGATAACGCCGTTGGGTTTCAAGGCGCGCGTGCTCTCGAGATAGGCACGCTTGCCGACGGCGTCGTAAATCACGTCGTAGCGCTTACCCGCGCGGGTGAAGTCGTCGCGCGTGTAGTCGATCACGTGATCGGCGCCGAGCGCCTGCACCCAGCCGAGGTTCGGGCCGCTGCACACGGCCGTGACCTCGGCCCCGAGCGCTTTAGCGATCTGCACGGCCATATGCCCAACGCCTCCGGCCGCGCCATTGACCAGCACGGTCTGACCGGGGCGCAGCCCGGCCAAATCGCGCAGGCCTTGCAGCGCGGTCAGCGCGACGGTCGGCAGCGCCGCGGCCTCCTCGTACGACAGCCCCTGTGGGAGCGGCGCCAGCGCACCTTCGCCGGCTCTGACCACCTCGGCGTGCGCGCCGAAGCAGCCGCCGTAAACGGCATCGCCGACCTTGAAACGCGTCACCTCAGGCCCGGCCGCGAGCACGGTCCCGGCGACGTCGATCCCAAGCACGGGCGCCTTCGGCCTGAACCAGCCCTGGTCGAACCGGATCGGCAGGAAGCCTGAGCGGTAGAGCACGTCGAAGGGATTCATTGAAGCCGCGTGGACCCGGATCAACATCCGCTTGCTATCCTCCGGGCGTAACACGGGCGCCGGGATGTCTTCACACGTGACGACCTCGGGCGGGCCATAGGTTCGATAGACGGCAGCCTTCATACGGGACCTCGCGTTCACAGGATACAAGTAGTATGCGGCCTCGCACGCCGGACGCCAAGCTACCAAAGTAGGGTCCGGCTCGCCGAAGAGGGTGCGACAATTCCCACCATGGATCCCAAGGACATCGTTCGCAGCGGATACGACAGGGTCTCGCGCGCCTATCGCGGCGATGAGGTGAATGCGGAGGAGGCCGCGAAATACGCGGCCTGGATCGACGCCCTCATCGAGCGCATCGGGCCGCCCGGCGACGTGCTCGAGCTCGGCTGCGGCAACGGCGTGCCGACCGCCCGGCTCCTGATCGAAGCGGGGTATCGCGTCACAGGCGTCGATATCTCCCCGGTTCAGATCGAGCGCGCGCGCCAGCTTGTGCCGGCTGCCGAATTCGAGTGCGCCGACATGACGCAACTGCAGTTCGCCGAGAAACGGTTCTCGGCCATCGTGTCGCTCTACGCCATCATCCACGTCCCGGTCGCCGAGCAACCGGGCCTGTTGCGAAAGATCCGGGCGTGGCTGAAGCCTGGCGGCATCCTCTTGATCATCGTCGGAGCGACGGCGTGGACAGGCACTGAGGAGAACTGGCTCGACGTCGCCGGCGCCGCCATGTATTGGAGCCATGCGGATGCGGCAACGTACACGGCGTGGCTGACTTCCGCCGGATTCAGTGTGGAGTGGTCTCAATTCGTGCCCGAAGGCGACGGCGGGCATACGCTGATCCTGGCGCGGGCGTCCGGGGCAACTCCTTAAGCCCGGCTGCGGGTGGACGGCTACGGGAGGAGGCCGAGCTCGCGCGCCCGGGCGATGGCCTCGGTGCGGCGTTTGGCGTGGAGCTTCTCGAAGATCCACCCAGCAGGTCGCCGCGAGCACCGGCAAGTTGTGGCGGTCGAGGAAGCTCAGGGCGCGCTCCGCTTGCGCCAGGATCTCGGCGCTGTCGTGTCGCGACACCGCGAGGGTGGCGCGGATCGACGCGATGTGGCCGATCAGATCCCGCACCTGCGGGTCCGGATCGTGTTCGGTGAATCGGCTCTCGGCCACACGCAATTTGGGCTCGATCCCCTCCAGTCGGCCTGTGAAAAGGTCGGCCGAGGCCCAGATCACCCAAAGCGCCGGGTGTGTTTCAAGCGCCGCGGCCGGCAACGCTTCGAGCCAGGCCAAACCGGCAACCCCGAGTCTGTGGCGCTCACGCACCGGCTCGGGGGGCTGTAGCCGGAACAATACCGCCGTCGATACTTAAGTTTCTTGGCCTGTTCGTCACGCCGCAGTAAGGTCTTTGGCGAACACCCCGGTCGTCGACGTGACGGCGGGCGCACCCCGGTGCCCGCATCCCCGACCGGGCTGCGAGGAGACCATGAAAGCCCTGCTCTGTGATCGTTACGGCCCGCCGGATGTGCTGGCCCTCTCGGATGTGCCGCGCCCGACACCGAAGGAGGATGAGGTCCTGATTCGCGTAAAAGCCGTCGCCCTCAACTCGGCCGACTGGCGGATCATGAACGGCGCGCTGCGCTTCGTCGGCTTCGGCCTGATGCGCCCGCGCCATCGCATCCTCGGCGCGGACGTGGCCGGCGAGGTCGTGTCGGTCGGTCGGGCCGTGACCGATCTCAACGTCGGCGACGAAGTCTATGGCGATCTCTCCGAGGCCGGTTTTGGCGGGCTCGCCGAGTACGTCGCTGCCCCGGCCCGATTGATGGCCCGCAAGCCCGAGACGCTGACGTTCGAGCAGGCCGCGGCAATCCCGTTGGCCGGCGCTACGGCGCTGCAGGGCGCGCAGCGCTGTGGCGAGATCCGGGGCGGGCAACGCGTGGCCGTGTACGGTGCTTCGGGCGGCGTCGGCACGTACGCGGTTCAGATCGCGCGGGCTATGGGCGCGCACGTCACAGCGGCTGTGCGGGCGCACCACCGAATCGCGGCACAGGCGTTGGGCGCTGACGCCGTCGTCGACAGCCGCGACTTCGCGACTGGCCAACCCGGCGAGCGCTTCGACGTGATCCTGGCGGTCAACAGCGATCGACCGCTGGCAGTCTTTCGCCGCGCGCTGACGCCGACCGGCACAGTCGTGGTGATGGGGGGCGGGATGCGTCATATCATCGAGGCGTTGGCGCTCGGCCCGTTGCTGTCGCGCCCGACGGGGCACAAGATCCGCAGCCTCTACGCCACGACGACGCGCGTTGACCTCGACGCGTTGTGCGCGCTGATCGACGCCGGCCGGGTCGCGCCCGTCATCGCCCGGACCTTCACGCTCGACCAGGCGGTCGATGCGTTTCGGTGCTTTGGCGCCGGGCGGCTGTTCGGCAAGGTCGTGGTGAGCGTCGCCGAGGGGCTGTGACCCACCCGCAATTTTGCGGGTGACGGGTGCCTTGAAGACCTGTACCCTCCTCGCAGGTGGCGCTGCTATGTGCTGCAGGAGGTGGGTCATGCCGCGACTGAAAACCGCGTTTCTCTCTGTGGCGCTCGTCGTGACATCGCTTGGTGCGACGTCGTTCACGCGTTCGACAGGTGACGTCGCAACGAGCGTCATCGCCGCCGTGGATTGCTCGCAGGGCGCCGTCCAGGCGGCGCTCGACGACGCCGACGACGGCGACACAGTTCGGGTCCCGGCCGGGATCTGCGCCTGGGCCGACGGCGTGGCCTGGACCAACAAGAACGTTCGATTGCAGGGGGCGGGCATCGATCAGACGATCGTGGATTGTGATGAATGCGTGCGCATCACCTCGACTGCGCCGACAAGCGCGTACTCGGGCTGGCGCCTCAGCGGCTTCACGTTTCGCGGCGCCGCGCCAGGCGGGATCGTGATCACGATCTGGGACAACGTCGACAGCTGGCATTACGGCTGGCGTATCGATCACATCGAGCTCGACTACCCTGGTGCCGGCAGCGGCTATGGCATCTTCGTCGCCGGCGCGACCTATGGCGTGATCGACAGCAGCGTTTTCAAGATGGGCGGCGGTCTCGCCATCATCGCCGTCGGGCAGATGAGCGACGAATGGCCGGGCTCGGCCACGCATCCGCAGGGCGGGTATCTGCTCTCGCAGCCGCTCGATCTCGGCTCGTTCAAGGCGGTCTACATCGAGGACAACGTCTTCACCGGCACTGCGCCGGGCGGTGTCGCCGCCTACGACACCTCGAGCGGCGGCGCGCGGGCGGTGTTCCGGCACAACACCGTGAATGGTGGGATCTATTATTCGCACTGGACCCGCAATCGCGAGGTCGGCGGGATCCTGCACGAGATCTACAACAACACCTTTATTGGCAATGCCAACTTCGACCTGTACCCGATCCGGCTCGAGGCCGGCACCGGCGTGATCTTCAACAACACGGTCCAGGGCTATGCCAACCTGTACGCCGTGCTCGACGAGCGGCGCGGCTTTTACGAGGACGATGGCGAGTTCGGCGCCTGCGATGGGTCGAAGGCCTGGGACGGCAATGCCGGCGATCCTGCCGCGCCTGGCTGGCCCTGCCTGGGCCAGATCGGGCGCGCCCCGGGCAAGACGATCGACCAGATCCTGGCCGGCGATAAGCAAGATTCTGCGCCGCTTTATCTGTGGAACAACGGCGCCGAGGCCGGCTGCCGGACGGGCGCCGCCTGCAGTGGCGCGTTCGGCATCAGCGTCTGGGATGGGTCGGCCGCGGCCCGGGCCTACGTTTCGACCAGCGCGCACCCTAACGGCGAGGTCGATGTGGTGCTCAACGGATCGACGCCCAGGCCCGGATACACGCCCTACACATATCCGCATCCGTTGCGAGCCGAGGTGCAACCAGCTTTCACAGTGAGGTTGCCGGCGATCATCCGGTGATTGGAGCGAACCGCGAAGACGCCGGGATCGCAAAGATCACTGTGCGATCCCCGCGCCTTCGCGGTTGGTATCGGCAGGTCTCAGCGCAGCACGATCGGCAGCAGCAACCTCAAGGGCGCGTACTCGTCGAACCCGATGTCGAAGCCTACGCCCTGCGGCCGTGGCTCGCCGTCGATATCGGTCGTCACCCCAACGTCGGTGCCGGCGTCGATCGCGGCCGAGCCCGGACCCAGGCGCCATGCGGCGTTCGAGTTGTTCACGAATCTCGGATCGCCGACGAGGCTCTGTGCGCCCCCGAGCACTGGGCCCTGCGTATCGGCGCCGTTGCCGAAGAACAGGTTGTAATCCTGTATGGTCGAACCGCCGCTGACGGCGAGGCCAACGGCATGACTGACGACCAGGGAGTTCGTGATGGCCGCCGTTCCCGAGACCACTTCGATCGCGGAGCCGCTTGAGACGGCCGTGGCCGCGATCGTGGTGTGTACGATGCCGACAACGCCCGTCGAGGCGAGCTGTAGCGCCGCACCGCGGCCGCTCGATGCGCCATTGTCCGCGAACAGGCTGTTGACGATCCGGCCATCGAAGAGGCTGTGATAGAGGCCGCCACCCTCCAGGGCGTTGTTCTCGATGAACCGCGCGTTGTTCAACACAAAGGCACCGGCTGCCGCCAGCCCGCCGCCCCGGCCCAGCGTGCTTTGATTCCCCTGGATCAGGCTGTTCGTCAGCGTTACAGCTGCGAGCGCATAGAGGCCGCCGCCGTTGCTGTGGGCAGTGTTGCTCAGGAACAGGGTGTCATTGATCTCGGCGATGCCCTGAACAAACAATCCACCGCCAACGCCCGACACGGTCAGGTTGTCCTGCAAGACCGTGTTCGTCACCACCAAGCTCCCGGCAGCCGCTACGCCGCCCCCTTGATCGCCGGCCGTGTTGCTGATGACGTCGGCGCTGCTGATGTCGGCCCGACTGAAGGCATAGAGAGCGCCGCCGTCGCACGAGGCCGCCAGACACCGGTTGTTTTGGAAGACGACCTCGGTCAGGGTCGCTGAGACCAACGCGTGCATCGCGCCGCCGTCGCCCTGTGAAACGTTGTCCAGGAACTGTGTCCCAGTCACGGCGACCGCGCCGATGCTACGCAGCGCGCCGCCCACGCCGCCTGTGCTCCGGTTGTTTTGGAGGATCCCGTCGGTCAGCGTCAGGTCGCCCGACACATAGACGCCGCCGCCATCGCCCGCTGCCGTGTTACTCAGCACATGGATTGTGGTAAGCGTCAACGCCCGATTGCTGCGGATGCCTCCGCCGTCCTCCGATGCGCCGAGCACGTTGCCGCGCTGCACCGTCAGGTTCGCCAACGTGGCGGTCGCGCCGACGATGTCGAACACGCGATAGAGATTCTGTCCATCTACGCGGAACAACGACGCGCCCGGCCCCTGCAGGTTCACGGGATCCGTGATCGTTGGGAGTGCGCTTTGCAGCTGGACCGTCCCGGTGGCGGTAATGGTGATCACGTCTGAACCCGGAGCGGCATTGGCATCGAGGATGGCCTGCCGCAGCGAGCCTGGGCCGCTGTCATTCGTGTTCGTGACGCCAAACGTCGCCTGGGCATGCGCGGTCCGCAAGTGCCCCAACCCGAAGAGCAGGGCGCTCGCGAGCACGAGGGGTGGGCCGATCGCGAGCGCAACACGGTCAACCTGGTGCGCCATGAGAACCGCGGCCAGACGCCTGGCAGCGTGCTTGAAATAGGATGTCATGCTGGAACCTCCGATGTCGCCTGGTCAGACGGCGGCGTGATCTGTTCCAGGTGCCTGATCCCGCCGTCGGTGCGAAGCGATGGATCGCTCGACTGACTCCCGTTGACGGGTACAGGCTAAGACCGGTCGGGCTGGGGCGCATCGGGGGGGTGCCCTATTTTGGGGGCAGGCGCTCCCTAGATTGCAGAAGGATCCTATTGAGTACCGGGCTACTGAGCGTGCACATCGATCTGGCGCGCCAGAGACGCGACTTGATCGAGCCCCGGCGGCGGCGCCTGGATCAGGCTGCGCTGCACCTGAAGCGCGCCGACCGCTGTCGCCCACCGGAGGCATTCGGGCAAGTGCCAGCCCTGATGAAGACCGTAGATCATGCCGGCGCGGAAGCTGTCGCCGGCGCCTGTGGCGTCGGTGATGGGCACGGTAGGCGGTTGAGCGCGATAGGTCGAGCCGTCGGCGTCGATCGCCAGCGTCTCGCGCGCGCCGTTTGTGACGATCACGATGCCGCCGCTCCGTGCCTGCAGCGCGCGGGCGTGTTCGAATGGGTCGGCATTCGAATACTGCTCACGGATCGAGGCCGCCGAATTAATGATCAGGTCGAGCCCGGCCAGGGCGCCGACCTCGTCGCCCGTGATCACGTCCATGGCCGTGACCCGGATCCCGTGGGCCAATGCCAGCCGGGTCATTTCCGCCGCGGCTGCGTTGCCACGTTCCTGACGGTGATAGAACGCGACTTCCAGGATCGAGACGCCATCGAGCAACTCAGGCCGTGGCGCCGTGACCGTGACGTCGGCATAGCCGATGCAGAGCAGGTAGCGGCTGCCGTCCGCGAACGGGACAGTTCGCGAGACAAGCGTCTGCGCCGTATCGGAGCGTTCAAGGAAACGCAGATCCAGGCTGGGGTAGGCGCTCAGCCAGCGCACCAGTCGATCGCCATCCGGATCGGCCCCGAGCACGTAGCCGGCAAGCCGGGTCGGCACCTCCCAGCTTGCCAGCCACTCCGCCACATGCCCGGAACCACCGCCGAGGCGGCTGCGCTCCTCGCAGATGATGTGCGCCACACCCGGGATCGGGTCATAGGGGAGCTCGATCACGGTTTCGAGCGCGATACCGCCATAGCACAAGATCATGCGGGTCAGTTACTCCTCGGCCGCGGCCTTCGCGGCCAGCACGAACCGGCGCATCCGCTCGAAGTCCTTGTCCCATGTCCCCGGGATGCAGGTGTGCGTGTTCGAGTCGACGGCCCAGGGCCGGACGGCGCGGATCGCCTCGGCCACGTTTTCGGGGGAGAGCCCGCCGGCCAGGATGCAGGGCACGCCGACCTCGGCCACGACCCGGCGGCTGAGCGCCCAGTCGTGGGTGACCCCCGCGATCCCGATCCCGACCACGTTCGGCGCGACCGAGTCGAGCAGCAGCGCGTGGGCAACCTCGGCGTAGGCGTGCGCGATCTCGAGCGACTCTGGCCCGGTCATCGGTATCGCCTGGATGATCTCGACGCCCGGGATGCGGTCGCGGAGCGCATTCACGCTTGCGGGCGGCAGCTGGCGGATGTCGCCGCACAGGTGCAGCAGATCGGGGCGCGTCGCCTCGACCAGCTCGGTCAGCACGTCGAGGTCGGTCTCGATCGACAGCGCCATCTTGGGGTAGGGCGCCGGTGTGGCGGCGAAGAGCTCGCGCGTCTGGGCGTAGCTGCGCTCGTTGGGCATCGTGCCATTGCGGCCGACCTCGAGCCCCCAGCGATCGAGGCCGGCGTCGATGCACAGCCGAATGTCGGCGAGCGTTTTGACTGCATAGATTTGCGTGATCATGGTTGGGTCCTGGCCATACGCTGCATGATACCGCGTGCGGATGCTTTCAACGGATGGTGCAACGGATCAACGGATGAAGCGGATGGGCGCCTCCACCGTGATGCACGACGCTGTCAGGATGAGGAATCAGTCCGCACAACCCGCACGGGCGCAGTGCTCGCAACGACCACCGCGCGACGATCACCAGTGAAGCCGCGACCTGCAGCGGCGACGGCGACTCGCCGCGCCAGACCCACCCGGCGGCCAACGCTACGGCGGGCACCAGGTTGATCGCCTGCACCGCGCGGCTCGCCGCCCAGGCCGCCAGCGGCGCGTTGTACAGCCCAAACGCACCAAGCCCGACCGCGATGCCGAGATAGCCCTGGCTCAGCCAGGTCGACAGCGCGGCACCCAGCCAGCTAGACGGATCCGAAAACATAGCCAACGGTAGAAACAGGATCGCGCCCGCGAACGTCTGCAGACCCGTCAGGAGCCACGGATCGTACCGGGCGCTTAGGCGTTTGATCGATAACATCGAGCTGGCCGCGGCCAACATCGCCAGGATCTCGAGCGCATTGCCCTGAAGCGGATTTGGCGCGGCTGCGTGCACCGGCCCGGCGACTGAGAGTGCCGCAACCCCGCGAGCGACACACCCAGCGCCACGAGCGAGCGATGGGTCAGGGGCTCGCCCAGCCAGACCCTCGCCCCGAGCGCGATCATCAGCGGCAAGGTGGCCGAGATGACCTCGGCCTGTCCGGAAGTCGTGTATTGCAGCGCGTGTCCTTCGCACAGATAGTACAGGCCCGGGATGCAGATCAACCGCCGGGCCTCCTGACTCGCCTCGCTTCACAGACGCACTGGCGGCTGTTATGATCTGATATATCCTGTTATAAATAACAGAATACAACTTCGGGTTCACACACCGTGCCGTCTGGGTCCTCGCCGCGTGTACTTCTCTCTGTACTTCACCCGGGACGCTCACAACAAATGAATATCCGCAAGCTCATCCACTTGATCGCCATCACGAGCGCATTGGCGCTGTCGGCCTGTGCACGCAGCGCACCCCAAACGCCGACGCCGGAGGCCGCGGCCGAGCCTGCGCAGTCGCTCGTGATCGCCGCGGCCTGGTCGCGCTCGACGGCCGAGATCGAGGCGGGCACCGGGATCGTGTACATGACGATCACCAACACCACAGACCGGGTTGAGACCCTGGTCGCCGCCAAGACCTCGGCCGCGGAGGTGGTCGAGTTTCACATCCATGTGCAGGACGCCAACGGCGTGATGCGCATGCGCATGGTCGATGGCGGGCGGATCGAGATCCCGGCCGGCGAAACGGTGATCCTTGAGCCGGGCGGCCTCCACCTCATGTTGATAAACCTGATCGAGCCGCTCGAGGCCGGCGCCAGCTACCCGCTGACCCTCAAGTTCGAACGCGCCGGTGAATGGACCCTGTACGTGCCAGTGGCCGACGACGCGCCGGACGAGGCGGCTGTGATGAGCCTGTTCGCCGGTGGATACGAAGCCCTGACCACACAACCGTGATCCGCGCTTGATCGGGCTCGCCCGACAGGCGCAACTCATATTCAAGGAGATGAAGGCATGAAACCCAACCTCGAGAAGTTCGCGCGTCTGTTGACCGCTGCGCTGGCAGTCTACGGCGCCGTGGCCCTGGCCTTCCAGGCCTTCGCGGCCCGGCCAGCCCTGGCGGACGCGCTCCTCGCGGGGACCGCGACCCGTACGGCTGTGGTCACCCGGACCCCCGTGCCGCCCACGCCGCGGCCCGCCGCTGACCTGGCCAACGGCCTCTTCGTGAACCTGGCCACAGACGACCTCGACACCGCGGCGATGGCGATCGGCTTCGCCACCAAGATCGTGACCGGTACCGACAAACCGGCCACGATCTTCCTCAACGTCGACGGCGTGCGGCTTGTGGATATCAACATCCCGCAGGCCACGCACAGCAACGGCAAGACGGTCCATCAGATGCTGCAGATGTTCATGGACGAGGGCGGGGTGGTGCTGGTTTGCCCGACCTGCATGGTCAACGTCGGCGGCATGGTCAAGACCGACATCCTCCCCGGCGTGATCGTCGGCACGCCCGAGTACACGTGGACGGCCATGTTTGCCGAGGGTGTCACCGTCTTGAGCTACTGATCATTGCGCACGCTGTCAGGCGTACTGGGCGCGCCAGTCGACGCGCCCAGTACGCCTGCGGAGACCCTGCCATGCGCCGCATTGCGTTGAGACTCACGCTCTTTGTGGTCGGGCTCGCCCTGCTCACCGGGTGCGCCACACCGGTCGTCGAGTCGGGCCTGGATGCCCGGCTGCGCGACCTGATCGAGACCGCCGGGCTCACCGGTGACCCCGCGCGCGGCCGGGATCTGCCGGAGATCAGCGACCCCGTGCCTCAACTCGGGATGCAGCTGTTCTTCACGATGGCGCTCAGCGGCAAACAGGACGCCGCCTGTGTGAGCTGCCATCATCCGTATCTCGGCGGCGGAGACGCCATCCCGCTCTCAATCGGCGTCGATGCCGACCAGCCCGAGCTGCTCGGCCCGGGGCGAACCCACCCTGAAGGCCCGCTCGTGCCGCGCAATGCGCCGACGACGTTCAACGCCGGGTTATGGGATCGATTTCTGTTTCATGACGGTCGGGTCGAGAGCCTGGGGAAGACCCCCGGGGCGAACGGCGCCGACGGGTACGGCATCCGCACGCCCGATCGCCCGTGGGGCTACCCGGATGTGCTCGCCGGCCCAAACCTGGTCGTCGCTCAGGCCCGCTTCCCCGTGACCTCCGAGGAGGAGATGCGCGGCTTCGACTTTGGAAACGGGCACGGCAACGGCAACGAGGTGCGGAACGCGTTGACGCGTGAACTCCTGGCCGAGATCATCGCCGCTGGCGCGCCTTCGGCAAATTGGCTGCCCGAGTTTCAACGCGCTTTCGCCAGCGAGGCCGATGCCGCGACGTTGATCACGTTCGAGAACATCGCCTACGCGATCGGCGAATACGAACGGTCGCAGGTGTTTGTCGAGACGCCCTGGAAGGCGTATTTCGAAGGCGATGTCGACGCGCTCGGCGAGGCGGCGAAGCGCGGCGCATTGCTCTTCTTCCAGACGCCGGCTGAGGGCGGGGCCAACTGCGCAAGTTGTCACAGCGGCGACTTCTTCACCGATGAACAGTTCCACGTCCTGGCCGTCCCGCAGATCGGGGTCGGAAAAGACAGCGGCCTGTACGGCGATGACGACTGGGGGCGCGCACTCGAAACGCACCGCGATGACGATCGCTACGCCTTCCGCACACCCACGTTGCTCAACGTCGAGGTCACGGCCCCTTACGGGCATGACGGCGCGTATGCCACGCTCGAAGCGATCGTGCGTCATCACCTCAACCCAGAAGCCGCGGTCGCGGCGTATGCGTTCGACCAGTTGGATCCGTCGATCCGGGTCACCAACGCGGTTGAGAACACACAACGTGCGCTCGGTCAATGGCGGCGTCTGCGCGATCTCGGCTACCCGACCGTGACCGTGCTTGCCCTCGACGACGGCCAGGTGGCCGATCTGGTCGCCTTCCTCGAGGCGCTCACCGACCCTTGCGTGAAGGATCGCGCCTGTCTGGATGCGTGGGTCCCGGGCGACGGGCTCGCCGACCCTGACGGAAGGCGCCTGAACGCGACGTTCAGCGTCTTGCCCTGACATGGACGGTTGCCGCTCGTCGACCGGGCGCGAGCCGGGATGACGAGCGGCAACCGGGATGCGCAACCGATGCACTGGGGTGAGCCAACAGGATCAACGTGCGCCAGTCAGTAAGCGCCCCATCCAGCTTGCTTGACAGGCCCCGCGTCGATGGCTATGATCCATCCGATCCTGTTAGATATAACAACGCCCCATGACCCAACGACCCTCCCTTCGCGAAAAAGCCATCCTCACCGAGGTACGCCGCCGCGGCGTCGTCTCGATCCAGGCCCTGGCCGAGCGGCTGGAGGTGTCGCTGATGACGATCCATCGCGACCTCAACAAACTTGTGTCCGAGGGTAGCGTCGAAAAAGCACGGGGCGAGGTCCGGCTCCCGAAACGGCCGATCGACGCCGAGGAGGGATGTCTGATGTGCGGCAAGCCCGTGCCTGTTCGAACCGCCTTTGTCATCCGGCGTGACAACGGCGAGCAGCACCGTGCCTGTTGCGCGCACTGCGGCCTGATGGCGCTGATGATGGCGAAAGAGCCCGGGCAGGCCATGGCCACGGACTTCCTCTTCGGTCACATCGTCTCGGCCACGCAAGCTCACTACGTCATCGGCAGCACCGTGAACGTCTGCTGCGTCCCGAGCGTTTTGAGCTTCTCCTCGCGCGACGATGCCCGGCGCTTTACCCGGGGCTACGGTGGGCGCGCCCTGGGCTATGCCGAAACGCTCGAGCACCTCAAGTCGCTCATCCACGCCTCTATGCCCCATCACGGCGAGGGTCGGGGCGTCGATTGAACGTGCCCAGCACGCTCGGGCCCCAACCGTGCAGCTGCGTTAAGTCCGACCGACGATCCGCGCGAGGACGAAGTCTTCGAACGCCGAACGGTCAACCCAATCTGTAGCGCAGCGGATCAGGTTCCCGGCCGGGTCTTCGCGCGTGCGCCCCTCGGCCGTGACGTCGATGCGCAGCGCCTCGATCGTCACCCACTCCTCGGTCATGGCCAGATAGATCGGAACCAGGTCAAATAGGATCGAGCTCTCCCGGTCTGGATCGAACCCGCGGTACAAGGGATTCTGATTGGCCAGGGTCCAGCAGAGGTAATTCTCCATCACAGCACGCGCCAACGGATCCGGGCTCGATCGAAACGTCTGATAACGCTCCCCGGCGAGCTGCACCGATCCGCATGTGTCGAGCGGCGAGATCGTGATCGGCCAGGGCGCGGCAAAGACATGCCGGCAGGCATAGGGATAGAGTTTGACGTTGTATTCGGCCGGGATCTCGGTGCTACCGAAGTAGCCGCGCCGCAGACTGCCAAACATGCCAATGAAACGGGCCAGAGCGGCGACATCCGGCGCGCGCTGGAGCAGGGCGGCGATGTTGGGTAGCGGGCCGATCCCGATGACGGTCACAGGCGTGGCCGATTGACGGATCGTGTCAGCCAGCGCGCCCACGCCATCTTCAAAGACCTGACCGGGATAGCGTGCCAGCGCATAGTCTCCGACCCACCCTTGCTGGTAGTTCGGCGCGGGCTCCAGGGGGATCCCGATCCCGATCGGGATGTCGGCGCGCCCGGCGATCTCGAGCAGGCGAGCGACGAGCCGGGCCCTGTCGAACGTATCGCCTGTGGCCGTGGTGATCAGACGGACGTCAAGCTCTGGGCAGCGCAGCAAGAAGGCGAGCGCCCAGGTGTCGTCGATGTCGGTCCCGATGTCGGTGTCGAGGACGACCGGGATCGGCTGCCGGGCCGGTGCGCTGTGATGGGTCATTCTTTGATCCCTGTCGCGGCGATGCTGCTCACGTAGTATTGCTGGAGCGGCAGGAGCAAGATGATCGGCACGAGCGCCGCGATCAAGGCGCCGGCGAACATCTCGTTGAAGAGCGTCTGTACCTGTTGGGCCGAGAGCGAGATCGCTACCTGGATCACGCGGAATTCTGGGCGGGGCGCCACGACAAGCGGCCAGAAGAAAGCGTTCCAGGCCGAGAGGAACAGCACAAGCCCCGCGCCGACGAGCACGGGCCGCGACGCGGGCACCACGAGCGAAAACAGGATCCGGCTCCACGATGCGCCATCGACCCGGGCCGCGTCAAGCAGATCGCGTGGGAACTCGGCAAAGAACTGGCGGAAGAGGAAGATCACCAGGCTATTCGCCAGGCCCGGCACCAGGAGCCCCTGCCAGGTGTTGATCCAACCCAGATCGCGCATCTGGATGTACTGCGGGATGATCGTGACCTCGATCGGCACCATGAACGTGAAGAGCACGATCCCAAAGAGCAGGTTCTTGCCGCGGAAGTCGAACACCCCAAACGCGAAACCGGCCAGCAGGTTGATCAGGCCGCCGATCAGCACGGTGCCGATGGTCAAGAGCGACGTATTGAGGATCGCTGTGCCAAAGCCCTTCTCGAAGAACAACGTCTGGTAGGCCGAGAGCGTAAACGCCTGTGGGATGAAGGCCTTGAGCGAAAACGGGTATACGTAGCGATAGACCTGATCGTTCGCGGTGAAGGATGACGACACCGCCCAGAGCAAGGGCGCGACGATCAGGATCGACACCGCAGTCAGCAACGCATAGACCCAAAGGCTGCGTGGGCTGAAACCGGATGCGGAACCGGAACCTGAAGTGCGGATTGGCGATGACATGCGCGCGACGCGTTTACCTTTCGCGGAAGAGATAGAACTGGGCCAGGACGATGCTTACGATCAGGATGAGCTGCAAACTGACTATCGCCGCCGACATGCCGAAATCGCCATATACAAGTCCACGCCGATAGGCTTCGAACATCACCAGATTGGTCGAGAGCTGCGGCCCGCCCTCGGTCAGGAGCAGCACCGGCGCGAACAACAGAAAGTTCGAGATCGTGTCGGCGATCAGCACAAACCCGATCGAACGTCGCAGCAGGGGCAGGGTGATGAAGCGTAAGCGGCTCACGCCGCCGGCCCCATCGATCGCGGCCGCTTCGTAGATCTGCGGCGAGATGCCCTGCAGCCCGGCCAGCAAGAAAAGGGTCCAGAACGGCACGCCGATCCACGATGCGATCCCGATGATCGAGCCTAGCGCCCACTCGGTCGACGTCAGAAACGGGATCGGGCTGCCGCCCCCGGTCCGGATCAGGCCGTTGAGCAGCCCGTTCTCATCGAGCACCAGCTTCCAGATTAGCGCCGAGACGTTGATCGAGATCGCGATCGGAATCAGGTAGAGGCTGCGGAAGGCGCCGACGCCGGGCACGCGCTGGTTCACGAGAAATGCCAGGCCGAGCGCCAGGAGCACCTGGAGCGGATTGACGATCAGGTTGAAGGCCAGCGAGACCTGGAGCGATTGAAGGAACACCCGGTCGGTCAACAACCTCAGATAGTTTTCGAAGCCGACGAAGATCCGGGCGCCGGCGTTGAGGAACGAAACCGAAAACAGGCTTTCGCTCAGCCCGATCACGATCGGCCAGAGCCGGAACGCCAGCAGGATCAGCAATGCCGGAGCCAGGAACGTGTAGGGGATCCAGTTCTCTCGTTTGGTCATCATCCGGGCCATTGAGCCGNNGACCGGCCCCGCCCACCGTACGCGCTATCGCTGGTACTTGGCCATCTCTTCGGTGATCCGCTGCGCCGCGGTGTTCAGCGCTTCGGTCGGATCGGCGCCGTTTCGGATATCGGCAAAGGCCGCGTTCAGGAGCTGTTCATACTCGAGATAGCCGACCGTCACCGGCCGCGGGATCGGGTTGACCAGGGCCTCCTTCGCCGCGACCCGCATGTAGTACAGCGGCGGCGCGTCGAACGCGGGCAGGGTGTCGAAGGTGTCGATGATGGCCGTCTGGGCGGGCATGTCGTAGCTATCCTTGCCCCACCAGATCGAAGCCCCTTCGCCCACGCTGAGCCAGTTGATGAATTCGGCCGCCTCCTGCGCGTGGGCGCTCTTGGCATTGACCCCGAAATGCCAGCTGCCGGTCGGCGTGACCACAGCGCCGCCTTCGAAATACGGCATGCGTGACACACCCCATTCAAACTCCGGCGGACCCCACGAGAACACCAGGTTGTTCCACTCGCCGCCCACGAACATCGCGAGCTGACCCGCCTTGAACATATCGGCAGCGGGCGTATCGCCCTTTGGCGCGTAGCCTTCGCGGTTGAACGCGTCGCCATAGAACGTGAAGGCTTCGATCCATTCCGGCGAATTGATCACGCCCTCGACTGTGAACCCGTCATCGCCGATAGCTTTCCCGCCCAACGACTGGGGCAAGGGTAGCAGTTGATACGCAGCCGTCGTCTGCTCCCAAGTGAAGCCGTACACGTCGTCGTGGGTCAATTGCTTTGCCGCATCGGCCAACTGCTCCCACGTCCAGCGCTCGTCCTCGCCGGGCGGCGTAATGCCGGCGGCTTCGAGCAGGCCCTTGTTGTAGTACAGAAGCTGGGTCGAGGTGTGTTGCGGCGCGGCAAGCAATTGGCCGTCGAAACTCCCGGCCTCAAGCGCGCCCGACACCCAGGCCTGTTTGTCTTCGGTCGTGAACGCGTCGTCGAGCGGATACAGCCAGCCGCGAGCGCCGTAGGAGGCGACCAGGGGGACATCCACGCTGACGATGTCGGGCGATCCATCGCCAGCACCGAGGCGGATCTGGTTCTGCTGGAACAGATCCGCGAAGCCGACCTTCTCAACCTGGATCGTGACATTCGGGTGCTCGGCCTGATAGGCCGCGATGGTCTGGTCGGGGTTCCAGAACTCCAGGATCAACCAGGTGAGCGTGATCGCCTCGGCTGGCTCGGGCGCTGTGGTGGGCTCGCTCGCAGGTGGCTGGGTGGCCTCGGGCGCCTGCGTGGCGACCGGTGTCTGTGTCGCAGGCGCTTGAGTGGTCGCCGTTGGGCCGCAGGCGCTGAGCAACAGGCTCGCCGCGAGCAACGGGCTGATGATCCAACGGATTGGGGTGCGCATCTTGCTCTCCTTGAATGAGCGTCTGGCGTCCGCCCGCCGCGGCGGCGCGGTGGGTTGGTCGCGATCGGTCAATCGACGCCCGCTATGGGTAGGGTCGGCGTGTTTTCGGATCTGGGTCCTCTTTCGCGGCGGGGTGATGCAATGACCTCGCCGCTGTCCTCCTCTCGCCCCCGAGCGTCAGGGCAGGTGCTTGGCGGATGACGCGTCAGCGCGCGATGGGCGCCGTTGAACTGCGAACGATCAGGGTGGGTTTCAAGACCAGGCTCGGAACGGCGGTCGGTGTGGCGGTGCCCGTCCCTCCAGCCTGGGTCTGCTTCAGAAAGACTTCCATCGCGAGACGTGCGATCTCGGAGATCGGCTGCGCGATCGTCGTCAGGGCCGGGTGGATCGCCTGCGCCAGAGGGATGTCGTCGAACCCGATGACTGAGACATCGGCCGGCACTTTCAACTCAAGGATGCGAGCGCTTTGGATCGCCCCGATCGCCATGAGGTCATTGAAAGCAAAGATCGCGCTGGGTTTGCGCCGGCCGTTAAGGAGTCTCAGCGCCGCAGCTTCGCCGCCCTGGATTCGGAAGTCGCCGGGGACGATCAGCCCGGTGTCGACTTTGAGGCCGGCCTCGGCCAACGCGTCTTGATACCCGGCAAGGCGCTCGGTGCTCGACGATAAGGTTCGTGGGCCCGTGATACAGCCGACGCGCCGATGCCCCTGGTCGAGCAAGTGCCGGGTCGCCAGATAGCCGCCGAGCCTGTAGTCGATCACCACGGTTTCATTGCGCAGGTTTGAGATGTCGTGATCGATGGTGACAACCGGCGTCTTGCTCGCACGCAGTTTGTCGCGAGCCTCAGTCGCGCCCCCGGACGCGCAGAAAATCACGCCGTCGACCTGTTTGGCGAGCAACACGTCGACGTGCGCGTTCTCCTTGACCAGGTCGTAATCCGAATTGCACAGAATGACGCTGAAGCCCTTCTCGAAGCCGAGGTTTTCGATGTGACGCGCGATCTCGGCGAAAAACGGGTTGGTGTTATCGGGCACCACGAGCCCGATCGTCCGCGTCTGCCCGGAACGCAGGCCGCGAGCCAGGGCGTTGGGCACATAACCCAGTTCCTGCATGACCGCCTCGATGCGCCGCCGCGTCTCGTCCGGGATCGAGACCCGTGTGTTCCCGTTCACCACATACGACACCATCGCCTGCGATACGCCGGCGCGGCGCGCGATGTCGGTCTGGGTTGCACGAGTTCGGGGCATCTTGCCTCTTTGATTATTTATACGTATAACTGATACGAATAAACATACATCCTATGGTGTCAGGAGTCAAGGCCCTTTTCGGCGTCTGACGCTGTTTCGCGGGGCTCGTGAGTGCCGCCTCGCGTATACTCGTTATTGAACGGCGTTGCGCGGGTGCAGCGGCTGCTGCCGGGGCCGTTCGCCGTGCGACCGTCCGCGCTCGCCTGAAGGAGGGTTGCGTGCCAAAGTTGTACCCATCCTGGATCGAAATCCCGGTTGCGGATATGGATCGTGCGCTGGCGTTTTACCGCGCCGTGTTTGGCCTGGTCGACACGCCACTGGTTGACGAGCCGCCCGACATGCGAATCGCTGTGCTGTTGCCTTCTGAGAAGGAGTTCCGTTCACCCGGCGTCTCGCTGGTGCGGTCTGCGCTCCATCGACCAGGCGACGGCCCGATTGTGAACTTCCATCTCGATCGGCACGCCGACCTCGAGTCGGCCCTCGAACGCATCGTGGCCCTGGGGGGCGAGGTCCGTGCCCCTCTGGTCGATATGGGAGATGGCGTTCGGTACGTCAACGTTCGTGATTCGGAAGGGAACCCGTTGGCGCTGTCCTCGTACGAGGAGCTGGCGGGCTAGCCGTTGCGGTGCGCCGGAGTGCGCCTCGATACAGCCCGCAGCGCCGCCTCAGTGGAGATTCGTCGTGCGGCCCCGACTCGCCTGCCGGCCGCCGGGCGCGGCGACGTCGAGCCTCAAGCATGTTTGCTTGACCCAGAGCACGGCGGAGCGGGTTAAGAAGAGCTTTTGAGAATCCGGGCGGCTTCAGACCGGATTACAGGCGATACTGGGGCTATCCGCTGTGCCGAGGCAATGCCACGGTCTCTTCAATGCCATCAAGGTCACTAATGAAACACGAACCCGAATCGACCCTGCTCGAACTTCTGCGCTACAACACCTGGGCCAACCAGGCGTTGTTGACGATCTGCCTGGGTCTTACGCCCGAGCAGGTCTCGACTCCGATCCCGGGCGCCTATGGCACGGTGCATCGGACGTTTGGGCACCTGTTGTATGCCGAGGCCGACTACATCGGCCGGATCACGGGTCAGCAGCCGCAGCCGCCGTTCCGTTGGGAAGATGGGCCAAGCCTTGAGCTGTTGCTGGCCTTCGCCGGGCAGGTCGGCCAGGCCTTCCTCGACGTGGTCGAGGGCGTCGCCCCGACCCAGAACGTCCATGAGGAGGAGGGCGATCTGACCATGGATTACCATGCGCGCCTGCTGTTCATGCAGGCGATCATCCATGGTATCGAGCATCGTATCAACATCACCACATATCTGAACACGTTAGGTGTTGCGCTGCCCGAGCTGGACGGCTGGGGCTACCTGTTTGCGCACCGCGGCCGCTTCGACCTGAAAGAGGGCGGCGGCTAAAGCCGGTGCGGATATGAGGCTGGCAGGCATTGGCCTCCTGCGCCAAGGCTCCGGCCTCAGCGGCCGACGCGTGTCAGGGATGCCCGATCCACGGGAGCCGGATGCGGTAGGGATCCACGCTGATCGTGGCCGAGCCGACATTGGGCGCTGTGGCGCCGCCCGGTTCGTCGTTCTCGCCAACGACCGAGAACGAGAGCGCGAAGTCAGCATCCGCATTGGTCAGGGGTCGGGCCGTGAAGCCGATCACGCGAACCTCACCGGATGCCAGGCCACCCAGCCCGCAGGCGATGGATCCATCGACCGATTGACAGGCCGGGTCATCGCTGACGACATCGCTCAGGCCAACGACACTGTAGTCGCCGAGCACCACGACGTCATCGTCCACCGAAGGCCCGGTATTGGTCACGGTCAGTGTGTAGGTCAGGGCCGTGCCACTGAGCACGGGCCCGCCCGGGGCCGCCAGGTGCAACCCCAGATCGCTCTGGCGAACCGCGCTGTTGCCGGTGAAGACCGTGTTGTTGCCGGCCGCAAGCTCGGGCTCGTCCGCATCGATCGTGATGGCGTTGAAGAGCTGGACGCCGCTCGCCAGATCCGACCTCGAAGTGACCGAGATCGTCAGCACCGAACCGCTTGTGATCCATCCCGGTGCGCTCACACCAGCCGGCGCGATGTTCCCAACCGAGCAGATGACCACGGCGCCATCCCCACCGCAACCAAATCCGGGTGTCGCGCCCACAAAGGACACAAAGGCGCCGGCCGGCAGCGTATCGGTCAACACCACGCCCGTGGCCAGCGACCTCCCGAGGTTCTCGATTGTGAATGTGTAGGTCAGGGTCGCGCCGGCGATCGCAGTGGCCGGCGTCGCCCCACCGGCAGTCAGCCGCAGGTCGACCTCGGGCTCGAGCGTGGTCGTGGCCGTGTAGGTGTTGTTGTTATTGTCCGGGTCGGCGATCGCGCTCGACACAGTGACAGCGTTTGCCGCCGCGCCGCGCGCCGCGGGCGACACATCCGCCGTGAGGGTGTAGATCGCGCTCGCGCCCGAGTCGAGCGTCGCCAGTGTGCAGGTCACGACGCCCGAGGCCGCGCCACACCCCGTCGACGGCGCGATCGAGACAAACGTCAGCGCCGAGGGCAGCGTGTCGGTGACGACGACGTTGACGGCCTGGGCCGGGCCCAGATTCGTCACAGTGACCAGATACTCGATCGTGTTGCCCGCGATGACGGGATCGGGCGTGTCGAGCACAACGACGCTCAGGTCGGCCTGCAGCCCGTTGGCCAGGGCCGGTCGCGGCGCCTGGACCGGCACCAACAGCGAGAGCAAGACCAACAGATGCAAAGATAGCTTGTGCATGGCCGATACTCCTTCCACAGTGCGGATGCGCCGATTAGCGCACCACAGCGATCAAGTAGGTTCGATAGACTGGGCCCGAAGAGATCAGGTCGGCCTGGTTGTTGTCCGGGTCTCGATCGACCTCGATGCCTTGCAGGGCGCCGCTCGCCGTGCTGGCGAACACACCCTGGCGCAGATCACCGACCACGGTCACGACAGCGCGGCCCGCCGCGCCAAGCGCCCCGATCGTGCAGGTGAAGTCGCTGCCCGACAACGCACACGTGCCTTGCGAGGCCAGGATCTGGGTCACCGTGAGGTCCGCCGACACCGTGCCGGTCATCACCACGCCCGACGCGGTCGATGGGCCGTCGTTGTCGATGATGTACAGGTAGTGCTCGGGCGTCGAGCTGCCAAGCGTCAGCCGCAGATCGGCGCGCGCGACGACATCGACCAGCACACGGGTCGCGTTGTCGCCTGTCGTCGTCTCCGACTCTGAGGCGTCGACGCTGGCCGTGTTGTCGAGCCTTACCCGCGTCGCCGGGGCGACCGTGCCGACCAGCGTGATCGTGGCTCCGGTTTGCGGTGGCAACGTGCCAAGCCGACAGGTGACCTGGCGATTGGCAACCGCGCAACTGCCTTGCGAAGCGCTGGCTGAGTCGATTGTGCTCAGCGCGGCCGGCAACGCATCCGTGACGACCACCTGGGTCGCATCCGATCGGCCCGTGTTCGTCACGACGAGCTGATAGGTCAATGGTTCACCGGCCACGGCCTCGGTCGGGGCCACCACCTGGTGCGTGATCCGCAGCGCCACGTCCACACCGACCCGCGTGGTGGCCGTGACGAGGTTATTGGTCGGGATCGCGTCCGCCGCATCCGAACGCGCCGAGACAGGCAGGGTCAGCGTGCCGCGCACCGACGGCGCGACGCGCACACGCAGCGCGACGACCGCCTGTCTGTCGTTGGCGGTGGCGCCGAGGCGACCGAGGTCGCACGTCAGCGCGCGCCCGTCGGCCGAGAGGCCGCAGTCGCCTTGTGAGGGCACGATCGAGCGCACGGTCAGCCCGGAAGGTAGTGCCGCGTTCAGGCGAACGTCGGGCGCCTCCGAGGGGCCTTGATTGACGACGACCAGGCTGTAGGTGAGGTCGGCGCCGGCGATGACCGGGTCGGGGCTGTCCGCGACCGAGACGCGCAGGTCGGATTGCGCCGTGGCGATCGCGCTGGCCACGCTCAGGTTGTCGGTTGCGCTGCTGTCGAGTTGATCGGCTGTCACGCTGGCTCGGTTGGTCAGCGTCACCCCCGGGTCGATGCTCGCCGCGACACGCCCGATGATGGTCACCTCGGCGGCCGCGCCGCGGCGCAGCGCGTATAGGTCGCAGACCGCGCCGTCGACCGCTCCGGTGCACACGCCGCGGCTCGGCGTTGCGGAAACAAGCGTGGTGCCGGCCGGTAGGGTGTCGGTCAGCGTGACTGTCGTGGCCGTGCGCGGTCCGTAGTTCACCACGCGCACCGTGGTCGTGATCAATCCGCCGACGTCGACGTTGGTTTGGGCCAGCGTTTGCCCGACGCCCAGATCGGCCTCGACCGACTCGGCGAGCACGGTCACCTCGAAGACCTCGCGCCTGCTGACGCCGTCGGCCGCGGCAAGGACGTCGAACCGGTATGGCCCGGCGGGCGTCTCAGCATCGGTCTCGACGATGAAGTACGCGGTTCCCGGCGCAGCCAGGCTGAGCGTCGGCCGCGGCGCGCGGGTCGCCGTCTCGGCGTACCCGACCACGCCGGCCGGGACCGGGCTCGAGTCTGAGCCGAGCGTGAACGAGATCGGCTCGGTGAGGTTCGCGCCACTGAGGCCGACCGCGAAGACGGCCTCCTCGCCCGCGATGACGGCCATCCGATTGAGCGTCGGCGCCAGCGTGAAGTCCGGTTTCTGGACGGTCAGCGTCAGCGGGATCAGATCCTGCCGCAGCCCGGCCTCGGCGCGCACATTCAGTGTGTACACGCCGTTCGCCAAAGCAGCCGTATCGGTCAGGGCCAGCGTGACGCTGCCGCCTGGGCCAAGCAGGTTGTTGTTGAAGGCGTACACAAGGCCGACCGGCGCGTCGAGCAGGTCGAGCTCGACGGGCTGTGTCGCGCCGTGGAGCGCGGCCGCTGAGAGCGTGATCGACGCTTCGCCGCCGACCGTCGTCAGGCTCGCGGCATCCGGCGTCGCCGTGACGGCCAGCCGCGGCTCGAGCACGGTCAGTTGAACGATCGCTTCGTCTTGCAGCCCGTCGCCGACGGCCTTGAAGACAAGCTCATAGACCCCGCCGACCATCGTCGCCGTCGTTGTGATGGCCACGGGCAGGCTCACGCCGCCCGTTGTCGGAGTGATGACATCGGCGACTACGAGATCCGCGGCCACGCCATCCGGCACCTGATCGACGTAGACGCTGACCGAGGTCGGATAGGGGTCGCTCGTGGTGGAGAGGTCAAGCGCCACAGTGGCTGTCGCGCCGGCGGTGACGGTCAGCGCTGCCGTCGGCGCGCTGAGGTCGAAGGCCGCGCCCTGGGCGACGACCGCGATCGTCTCGGCCCGTGAGGTCCGACCGGTTTCGCTGTCGATGCCCACGGGCGTGATGTAGTAGGCCTGGCCCGGGGTGAGGTTGTCGAGCCTGAGGTCGCGCAGGTCGCCGACCTCGTGGATCTCGTCGAAAAGACCCGGCTGAGTGCCGACTTCGATGCGGAAGGCGTCGACGTCGGGGTTGGCGTGATCGCCCCAATGCAGGGCGAAGCTGCGGAAGCCCGGCGTCGCTGTCAGGTTCGCGATCCACTCCGACGCCCAGTCGTGGGTCACCACGATCGGCGTCGTCGCGTAGCCGCGGGTCGGCGGGTTGCGCCCATCGTCGGCGCTGAACCAGAGCCAGTACTGGCCGCTGGCCAGCCCGCTCAGGTCGAGCGCGGTTCCGGAGGGCGTGCCGTCGCGTGGCGTGGCGACGGCCTGGGCCACCGGGAACCCGGTGTAAAGCGGCACCTCCACGGTGCGGGTGAATCCGCCTGTGGTGGTGACCGTGTGGGTCGTGGTGATCGGTCCGACCGTGGCGAAGATATCGAGCGTGGTCGAGATCTCGTCTGAGGTCAGGGCCCAAGCGGCGTTGGCCGTTGTCGGGCCGGTATTGTGGACGGCGAGGCCGGTCAGCAACGGCGCGGGATCGGCGCCCAGCATCTGGTACAGGTAGTCGGCCTCGGGCGTCGCGCCCTCGAGCACAGCCTGCCAGGTCCCGGTTGCAGCGGCGCCGACCGAGTAGATCGCCTGCGTCGTGGTCACAGTCCCGCTGACGATCTCGTTCTGCTGGAAGCTGACGTTGGCCGGCAGATCTTCGGGCGTGATGACGCGCCCGCTCGGGTCGATCAGGCTGAACGTCGGGGCTGCGCCGTGGCGCGCCAGGACGAACATGAGATCGGTCGAGACGCCGATGCGCTCGCTGATCGTCACCGTATCGGCGTCGGCCAGCACAGAGCCCCAGAGCGCGCGTTGGGCGGCGTCGAGCCGCAGGGCGACTCCGTCGTCGATCTGCGCCTGCCAGGCGCGGACCTGTGCCACCGAAGGCGGCGAGATCAGGCGATAGCCGTCGACGTTGCCGACGTCGAGGCCGCCATCCGTGTCGACGTAGAACCCGACGTTGAAGGACAGCACGGTCGCCCAGCCCTTCAGGCCCCAGACGCTGCCGTTGTCTTTGCGGAACTCACCGAACTCGGCGCCCAGCTCGGCCAGCTTGAGGTCGAAGGGCGGCACAGAGACGCACAGGCCGAGCAGGCATTCCTCCCAGACCGAGCCCTTGCGGAAGACCAGGGCTACCGTGGCGCGGCCGATGAGATGGAAGCTGCCGTCGGTGGTCCAGGCCGTGACGCTGACCTGCCCTTCGATCGGCGGCCAGACCTGGCGCAGCCGCAGATCGGCCGAGAAGTACCCGGACTTGATGGTGGCGTCGAGCTCGGCCGCCTTGAAGATCGAGAAGAGCGTGATCGAGCCGGCGAAGTCGAGCTGCCATGGGTTGAAGCCCATGTGCATCTCCGCATCGCCCTCCACGAACTCGCCCTCGTTGGCGACCGTCACGCCCAGATCGATCGTGGTCTGGCCGCTCGCCAGGGTGAGGGTGCCCTCGACGCGCGTCAGGAAGAAACCTGTGGCGCCGATCGCGATCCGGCACCCGCTCAAACCCACGTTGACCTGGCGCAACGCCATCGCGGCAGCGCCTTCAAGCTCCTCAGTCGGCGTGTCGAGGGCCACCACGGCCGCGCCGCTGGCCGAGTCGACATACATCGTCGCGCCCACGCCAAGCATGCAGTTCGGGCCGCCCAGACCGGCCACACGGAAGGCGCCGCCGGCCGAGATCACGTACCCGGCGCCCTCTTCACGCAGCTCGCCGTACAGGCTGCCCAATGTAATGCTGCCGGCCTGGATCGCTGGCAGGGCGAAACGCCCGCCGCCGATCCGCACGCCGCTGGACGAGATCCGCAAGTTGTAGACCGCCACCTCGGCGCCGCCCCAGGCCTCCGGAGCCTGGAACGATGCTTCTTCGACGGTCAGCACGCCGTCGGCGACGCGCGCGCCTGTGACGCTGAGCTGAAGCCCGGCGACCGTGAACAGGAAGCTGTCGATCGTGCCAGTGAAGCGTCCCTGGCTGTCGACCGTGATGCTGCCCCTGACCGCCGTCTCCGAGCCCTTGACGCTGATCTGGACAGTGCCCTCGAGCGTAAGCTTGTACGTGCGGTCGGCCGCGAAGCTGAGTGTGCCGACCGTGTCGGTGACCGCAAAGCCCGAACTGCTGCCGAGCCTGACGTCGGGGAAGTCGAAGCTGACGCTCCCGCCGCCGATGCTCAGGCCGCTTTCGTCAATCGCGATCTCCTCGAGGATGGCCGTCCCGCCGCCGAGCGACTCGGGCAGCACAAGCGTGCCGACCGCCACGGTCAGGCCTTCGTTGTCGAAGGCGATATCCTCGAGCTGAAGCGACGTGTTGGCGAGCGCGAGCGTGATCGCGTCGACTGTGCCGCTGAAGTTGCCCTCGGTGTCGACCTGAGCCGTGATGGCGATGTCCTGCGCGTTCTGCGGCAGACGCAGTTGGAGCGTGGCCGCCAGGCCGAACACGTAGTTGCCGCCGTCGATCTCGAGCGACGCCTCGACGCCGCTGAAGCGCACCTGGCTGCCGTCGCCGATGTCGATGTCGGGCAACACGAGCACGACGGCCCCGCCGCCGACTTCGATGCCGTCGGCCGAGATCGTTACAGCGCGCACGGTCACCGTGCTGCCGTTGAGGCTCTCGGGCAGCGTGAGCACACCCTGCGCCACCGAAAGGCCGTCGTTGTTGACCGCGACATCGCTGAGCTCGAGCGTGGCGCTGGCCAGGCCGAGCGTGAGCTGGTCGAGCGTGGCGTCGAAGTTACCGGCCTCGTCGATGCTGAAGGCGATCTGGCTCTCTTGAGCGTTGTCGGGCAGGGCGATGGCCAGCGTCCCTTCGCCGATCAGCATCAGGCCCTCGCCGTTGTAGATGACCGAGAGCGTGTTCTCAAGCATCTGCACTTCGTCGCCCGACAGCTGGAAGTCGGGCATGGGCACGGTCGCCGAGGCGCCGCCGAGCGACACGCCTTCGGCCGTGATCGCGAGATCGTTGACCGTGCTGACCACGTCGCCCCATTCAGGCGGGAGCGTCATCGTCACATCTTCGGCGCCCAGGCCCTCCGTGAAGAGCTGCGCGCCAGTCACGTCGAACGTCACGCCCGAGACTTCGAATGAGAACGATTCGACGGCGCCGCCGTAGACCGGGCCGGGCGCCACGAACAGATTGACGCTCAGGGTCTGGTCGAACCCATCGGTCTCGACCTCGAGCGAGTCGGATTGACCGTCGGCCTGGCCCGTGACGAGGTCGACCTCCGAGATCATGAGCTCGGCGAGCGCGAAGCCGGCGATCGTGTTGAGGAGATAGGCGACATCGGCTTCGGGCGCGAGCGTGGCCGCGTCGTCGGCAAACGATCCGCTGAAGTCGCCGGCGAAGAGGCCGAGCCCCTCCTGCAGCAACTCGAGCGTGCCTTCGCCACTCACAGCCTCGCCATCGATGACGATGCTGTCGGTTTCGCCCGCCAGCCGGTAATAGGCGCCAAGCCAGACGTCGCCGAAGGCCTGCACACTGCCGTCCGGTAGATCGATAAAGGTGTCGGCCGACACGTCGACTGCGCCAAAGGTGCGGGTGCTCCGATCGGCGCCCGCGATGCTTAGCCCGACTGTCGTCGTGTTGTTCTCGGGATCCGGATCGGTCGTGATGGCGGCCACAACGGCCGTGTGCTCGACCTCGCCGCTGCCTGCGGCAAACGTAACGGCGACCATGGCCTGGGACGCGACATCGAGGTCGCCGAGGTCGCAGGTCGCCACGCCCGCGTCGATCGCGCACAGGCCCTGGCTGGCCTCGGCCGTCTGCAGGATCATGCCGGCCGGTTCGCTATCGGTCAGCGTCAGGGCGCGCGCGACGGAGGGGCCAGTGTTTTCGATCGCCAGCGTAAAGGTCACGGTCTCGCCGGCCGCGACCTCGTTGGCCGAGGCTTCTTGGGTCAGGACGAGGTCGGCCGCGGTCGCCACAGTCGTCAGGCCGATGCTGATGTTGTCGCCGCTATCTGGGTCGCTCAGCGCGCCAACGACAATGGCGCTGCTGGATAGGACAGCGCCAACGGCCGCCGTCACGGGCACGGCGATGCCGATGTCGAAGGCCCGCGCCTCGCCGACCTGAAGCACGTCGCCTTCGCAGACGACTGTGCCCGCCGTCTCGGCCTCGAAACAGGCCGGGTCGGAGAGCGAGGGATCGAAGGTCGTGCCGACCGGGAGCGTGTCGGTCAGCGTAAAGGTCGTGGCCGCGGCGCCGGCGTTGTAGACGTTCAGGGTGAAGAGAACTGTGTCTCCGGCGAGGGCTTCGGCCGGCGCGCTCTGGTCGAGGCTCAGATCCGCGACGGCATCGGCGACGTCCGTGGACGTGACCGTGCTGGCGCTCGCGCTGTTATCGCCGGTCTGTGGGTCGCTGGCATCCGAACTTGCGGTGGCTGTCGCGACAAGGGCCGTCCCGCCGGGCGTGCCGTAGTTGACGGCCACGCGCACGGCGGCCGCGAGCGTCTCGCCCGGGGCCAGGGTTGAAATGCTGCAGGTGACGACCTGCCCGACGCGCGAACACCCGCTCGTCGCCGAGACGAAGGTGACGGCCGTCGGCAATGTCAGCGCGACCCTCGCGGCCGTCGCGGTCGACGGAGCGGCGCGGCACCAGGATCGAGGAGGTCGGCTTCACGGCGAAGCGNNTCGCGGCCGTCGCGGTCGACGGACCGGCGCTGGTCAGGCTCAGGTTGTAGATGTACTCGGGCAGGCTGCTGGGCGGCAGGTAGACGCGCTCCGGCTCGGCCAGCGTCAGGGTCAGGTCGGCCACGGCCCCGATCGTCGTGGTGACGGTCTGGGTGCTGTTGGTCGGATTCGGATCGGTCAGCATGGATGTGGCTGTCGCTGTGGCGCCGATATCGCCCATCGTGTCGGTCAGCGCCGCGAAGGTCAGGCTGCCGGACACCGAGGCACCGGGCGCGAGGTCGCCGGGCGCGCACCGCACCGCCACGAAGTCGGCATAGGCGCTGGTCGCCGTGCAGTCGAGGCCCGCGGCCGTCGTGAAGGCAGCGCCGCCGGTCGGCAGCGTCAGCGTG
>DKKP01000370.1 GCA_002455335.1 Anaerolineales bacterium UBA6663
ATGCGCTGAGCAGAAAGAGCGGCTCGAGGCGCGGCTGGCCGAGCCCGACAAGCATTGGAAGTTCAACCCTGGCGACCTTAAGGAACGGGAATACTGGGATGACTATCAGGCCGCCTACGAAGATGTGCTCAACAAGACAAGCACGCCCTGGGCGCCATGGTTTGTCGTGCCGGCCGATCGAAAATGGTATCGCGACCTGGTGGTCGCCGAGGCCCTGATCGAAGCGCTCGAGGGGTTGAACATGGCTTACCCGAAGGCCGATTTCGACCCGAAAGCCATGGTGGTCCCAGACTGAGCGTCGACGCCGCGGGCTGGCATGGGGTCGGCGGCTGTGTCAGGTGGGCGGCCGGGCGTCTTCGGATCGGCGCGCCGGGCGCGATCGGGCCAGCACGCCGACCAATACACCGGCCGCCACGCGCATCCAGCCGGCGATCCACAGGCCGTCGCGGGTGCCGAACAGGTCGTCGAGCACAGGCCCGAGCACCGTGCCCGTCAGCGTGCCCAGGTTGAGCACGACATTGTGCAGCGCCATATGCGCCGGCCGATCGTTGGCCGGCACGCCCTCCATCAGCCAGGCGGTCAGGCTGCCGCCGGCGATCCCCCAGATCACGCCGCCCAGCAACGACACGAAGTAGATCACCCAGGCGTCTTGGGCCTGCGCCGAGATCAGCGGGTAGAGGCCATAGAGGATCGTGCCGAGCGTCATCAGCCAATAGGTGCCCGCTCGGGCTGTCAGCGGCGCGAGCCCAAGCGAGCCCACCATCAGCGTCAGATAAAACAGCGCGTTGGCGATGCCGATCTCGAAGTCGGTCAGGTGGAGTGTCTGAACCCAGAACACAGGCTGGAGCGGGATGGCCGTGAACTGGGCGATGTAGAACACAAGGTACCCAAGCATCATCAACCCAAACCGGCCGCGGACCAGATCGAGCCGCAACGCTTCGCGGATCGTCGCCCGATTGAGCCAGCGGGAGAGGTGGCGGGGCGTACCCTCATGGACGGAGGTCTGAACGACAAAGGGCTGCGGCCGGCGGACCTTCCAGACGTACCAGGCGCTCATCGCTGCGCCCAACGCGCCGATCGAGAAGAGCACCTGGTAGTTGAGCGGTTCCGGGATCATGCCCAGCAGCCGGCCGCCGGCCAGCGACGCCATTGTCGATGCGATCGCCAGGAGGGCATTGCGCCTTCCGACGACCTGAGCCCGCCATTCAGGCGGAACGATGTCGGCGAACATCGCGTTGAAGCTGATCGCCAGGATGACGCCGGGCAGCGCCATGCCCATGACCACTGCCGGCAGGACTTCGAGAACGGCCGCCGGCGGCAGCAGCCAGGGCAGGATCACCATGATTGGATAGCCTACCCGGTTGATAATGGCTGTGACCTGGGTCGTGCGAAGCACGTCGCGATGGCGCAGCCATTGGCCGGCTGGTAGCGAGAGGACCAGATTCACAAGCGCGGGGCCGCTGGTCAGCAGGCCGACCCGAAACGGGTCGGCGCCCAGGCGGACGGCGTAGATCGGCAGGAAGTTGATCGCCGTGCCGGCCAGGATCCCGAACCAGAAGATATCCCAATACAGAGCGTTGAAGTTGGCGCGCTGGATGGCAGGCGGCGCGCTAGAACCGAGGCGAGTCACAATCCTCAATGATACACCCCCGCGGGTGCTGCTACAATCGCCGCCATGAACTATGACCTTCCTCATCGACGCTACAACCCGCTGACCGGCGAATGGGTGCTGGTGTCGCCCCACCGGGCCAAGCGGCCCTGGCTTGGCCAGGTGGAGCGGCCGGCCGTCGAGGCGCTCCCCGCTTATGATCCCGCCTGTTACCTATGCCCTGGCAATACCCGGGTCGGCGGCGCGATCGTCAACCCCGCCTACACGGGCACCTTCGTTTTCGGCAACGATTTTCCGGCCTTGTTGACGCCTGAGGCGATGGCTCAGGCCGACGGGCACGCCAGCGCCGCGATCGGATCGGCGGATTTGTTCAAAGCCGAGCCGGTTTCGGGGACAAGCCGGGTGGTGTGCTTCTCACCGCGCCACGATCTGAGCCTGCCGCAGTTGTCGGGGCCCGAGGTCGAGGCCGTGCTTGGCACGTGGGCAGCTCAGACCCGGGAACTGGGCTCGTTCGAAAATGTCGCGTACGTGCAGGTCTTTGAGAACAAGGGTGCGTCGATGGGCGCCTCGAACCCGCATCCTCACAGCCAGCTGTGGGCGACCTCCAATGTGCCGCATGTGGTCGCGCTCGAGATGGAGCACCAGAGACAATACCTGGCGCAACACGCGAAACCCATGCTGCTCGACTACGTGGAGCAGGAGCGCCGACTTGGCGAGCGCATCGTGGCGGCAAACGAGCACTTCACGGTGCTTGTGCCTTTCTGGGCCGTCTGGCCCTTCGAGATGATGGTGATCGCGCATCGACCGACGCGCTACCTGTTTGACCTTTCCGACGTGGAGTTTGCGGCCCTGGGCGATGTCATGCGGCGGGCTCTGGCGAAATACGATAATCTGTTCGAGATCTCGTTCCCGTATTCGTTTGGCTGGCACCAGGCACCGTTCGATGGCGGCGACCATCCTGAGTGGGTGCTCCATGGTCACTGGTATCCGCCGCTGTTGCGCTCGGCCACCGTGCGCAAGTTCCTGGTCGGCTACGAGATGCTGGCTCAGCCGCAGCGCGACCTGACGGCCGAGACGGCCGCCGCCCGCCTGCGGGATCTCTCGGACGTGCACTACACACTGCGTTGAGCAGGCAAACGCGATCTCGCGCAGAATCAGATGGGCCGAGGTTTTGNNAACGCCCGGCTCAGCGCGTAACCGTATAGATCATCTCCTGAACGCCCGGGCCATAATCTCCCATTCCGTCGTACACCTTCTCGGTGAAGTCGACGGAGACTTCGACGACCGTCTCGCCTTCGGGGTAGTCAGAGAGCACAAGATAATAGCTCTCGCACTGCATCGGGGCGCCCCCGTCGAAACCCGGTTGCTGGCTGCGGGCCACCAGTATTTGTTCGGGCGCGATCTCCTGGCCCGCGACGGCAAACGTGATCACCATCGCCGCCATGTTTTCGTCAAGCAGTTCCTCGGTTGTCGTGCACCACCCGTACGAGACCTGGGTCAGGGCCTCGTCGCGGAGTTGGACTGTGTAGCGCAGGATCCCGGGCACCGTGTTCAGGTCATCGGTCGAGTAGTCGTCGTTCTCGGGCGCGAGAAACCGGAGATCGACGGCTTCCATCGATTCGATGGCCACGCGGGCGTCGCGGGGCGAGGCGATCGTCGGGCCGCCCTCGATCTGGAGCGAGCCGACCGTGTCGGCTTCATCGGCGCCGGGCGCGGCCTCGGGTTGGGAGGGTGGGCCTGCCGGGTCGCTGACGACGGGTGGCATGACGGTCAACTGGGGCGCCAGTTGCTGGGTAAGCGTGGTGCAGGCCAGGCTGGCCCCGGCCAACGCCGCGATGACCAATCCGACGACCCGAGTTGTGGCGATCATTCGCATCGACATCGGCGCTCCGCTTTCAACGCAATTCGAAACGGTAACCGGCCGGCTCTGTGGTGTACGGGGTCAACCCCGAGACGACAAGCGTGACGGTTTCGTCAGCGCCGATCTGGAGATCGAAACCGCCAAGCCCATCGACGATCGGCAGCCGTTCGACGATCACGCCGGCGTCGCTCTGCCGGACGATCTGCACGAGGTAACGCTGCGGCAGGATGTTATCGATCCGGGCCATGCCGATCAACTCCCAGGCCCCGACGCCGGCTTCGAAATCCTCGCTGTAGCCGATCTCGGGGATGGCCACGTTGTCGATCAGGAAACCCGGCCGGTTGACCGCCGCGTCCGTGATGTATTCAAACCGAACGAAGACTTTCTTGCCTGAGTAGGCGCTGAGATCGATCTGCTCGTTCTTCCAGCCGCCGCTTTCGTCGGTATAGGCCCAGCCGAAGTTCTGGCCGCTTGGGTCAGAGTCGGTCATGTTGGGCGTGCGCAGCAGCTCCCAGGTGTTGCCGCCGTCGGCCGAGATCTCGACGTAAGCGTAGTCGTAGTCTGCCTCGATGCTCCACCAGGCGTCGTAGGTGAGCGTGGCGGCGCTGACCGCGCTCAGGTCGAACTCGGCCGTCATCAGCGTGACCGATTCGTCGACGCGGTTGGCCCAGATGGCATGCCCGCCGTCGATCAACTCGACCGGCAGCACTTGAGCGGTCGAAGCGCCCTCGAACGTTAGCGCGTAGCTTCCCTGGCAATCGAGCTGGAAGTAGTCGGCGCCGAACTGGGCAACCGAGGTGCGTTCGCTGTGGCCGGCGCAGTCGTTGATCCGGTCGTTGGGGCTGGCCGCGCGGATGCCGGTGTTGCTGACATACCCGAAGCGCCCGCCCTCGACCGAGGGATCGTTGAGATAGTTGGCCACGACCCAATCGGCGAACACATCGACATGGGTCAGCGGCTGGCCATCGGGCCCGGTCTGGCCCAGCGATGCCAGGACCGTATCGACCGACTTCATGCCGTTCTCGAGATCGGCGACCAGTTGCTGCGTCGCCGCCTCGCCAAAGCGATCGAGGAAGTACGACATGAACAGATACGCAGCGCCGTAGTGCGGATAGTTATCGCCCTCGCCCCAGGTCGTGAGTTGCAGATCCGGGTCGTTCAGAAAGCTGGCGCCCATCCCGCCATCGTCGAAGTCGTTCAGCTGTTCGGCCAGCACCGAGCTGCCCTCGTTGAGCCACGTGGTCTCGTTGATGTCGTGATACCAGTGGATCATGTGCTGGAATTCGTGGGCCAGCACGCTGCGGATGAACGAGTCGCCGGGGTCGACCGCGTCGGCGTTGATGTAGAACATCTCCTTCTCATTCGAATCCGGGTAGGCCAGCTTCGAGTACTGATCGTTGGACGAGTAGTAGCCGGCCACCGAGAACCCGAGCCCGCGCGCNNCCAGAGCCGCGGGTCGCCGTCGACGCCCGGGTTCCACTCCGAGCCGAAGAACTCGCGATTGGTCGGGTAGGCGTTCTGCTGGAAGTCGTCGACGAGCGCCTGGACATCGCCCTGGTCGACTTCGAGGCCGCTCTCGGCGAAGAAGTACACGTTCTCGGTCTTGTAGATCAGCGTGGCGTCGACCGTGAAGTTCTCGTTGGTATCGGTGTCGCTGGCGTTGAACGTCAACTCCTGGCCGATCGGCCAATCGGCCGGCGCCTCGGCGACGACTTCGGGGATCGAGTCGATTCCGCGCAGACGGAGCGCGACTTCCCGCAGATCGCGCGCCGGCACCTCGATCGCGTCGAGCGCGGCGAGTGTGTCGAGCCCGGCGTCCGGGTCCGCCGTCGCAAACGGGGTCGGGGTACCCGATACAGCCGAGGTGTTGAACGGCCGCGGCGTGGCGGGCAGGGCGATGGCCGTGGAAACCGGCGGGAAGACCGGGCCCGATTGCCGCCCAGCCGAGACCGCGCCGTACAGAAACGCCACGGTCAAGATGCCGCAGCAGCAGAGCATGATGACGCCCAGACCGATCGCGAGACCGATCCCCAGTTTGCTGTTTGTGCTCATCGGCGCTTATTTGCTCCAGTTCTTTTCCATCTCGAGCTGGACCGCCAGGCCATACAGGAAGTCAAGGCGCTCGGCGGCCGCCGTCTGGTTCTGCTCGCGCATCTGGTTGCTGAGGTAGTTCAGCGTCTGCATGAACTCGGGCGTGATCTCGCCCGCGCGACCGCGCACAGCCGCCTCGGCCTCGGCCTCGGTCGAGATCGCCATCAGTTCGTTGATCAGCTGGACCTCGGGCGGCGCGGCCTGCCGGATCATGTCGGTGATCAGGCCATTGATCAACTGCAATCGGCTGAGCACGTCGGGCCGATTAGCGCGTTGCGCGGCCGCCATTTGGTCTTCGAGCAGTGCCAGGAAGGTGTCGTCGATCGCCTCGACGTTATCGTTCAGCGCCTTCTTGAGGTCCTGGGCCTCCATCAGCTTGCGCAGCGTGCCGGCCGCGACATCGAGCCGCGCGCGGGCCTCGGCGTCGATCTCCTGCGTGAGTTGGAGGAGCACGTCGCGTTTTTGGGTGAGCGCACCCTTCTCAGGCTCTTCGGCCCGCTCGATGCGGCGCGTCAGCGACTCGAAAAAGGCGTAATCGGCCAGCGGCCGGGCCAGCGAGACATAGACTGCCAGTTGATCGTTTGACGATGCCTTGAGCACCAGGTCCATGAAGGTGTCGGGCGAGAGCTTGTCGCCAAGGTTGCGCAGTTCGTCGGCTGCCGCGTCGGCGACCTTCTGGCGCTCGACGATCTGCTTGCCAAAGGTGCTGTGCTCGAGCAATGCGCGTTGCAGCGCCGCGAAGACCTGCACGGCGCCTTGGTTGCCACTCTGCGCGGTGCGCGAGGCCGAGGCCGAGAGGATCTGGAACATCTGCCCGTCGATCTGAGCGTCGTTCTCCTGGATCAGAGTCGGTAGCGTGGTCTCGTTGGCCTGAAGCATGCGCTGAAGCAGCTGCGCCTTGGCGCGTTGGGCGTCGAGTTGTTCACGGGTGACGCCGTCCTTTTCGAGGATCCAGTCCATCAGCCCGTTCATGGTCAACGCCTGGCGCGGGCTAAACAGGTAAGCCTTGCGGCGCTCCTGCGGCAGCTTGTTGACGACCTCGTTGACCAGCCTGCCGATGATGCGCTCGCTCTCGGCCTGCGGCAGCCCCATCTCCATCGGAACGAACGAGAGGAGCAACTCCTTCTCGTTATCGTGGTAGACGAGCAGGCTGCTGGCCTGGCCGCGGAAGCCGCAGGTTGGGCAGTTGATGACGTTGATACTGCCGCTCATCAAGCGCTGCTTGGCCGATGGGTCCTGGCTGACGTCGATCAACTGCTCCAGCTCGACCTGCACGGGGGTGCGGCATTTGGGGCAGGAGACCATGGTGCGGATTGGGGCCATAACATTCCTCGAAGTGTGTAACGGGATGGCGGGCGCGATCTGGGAGCCGAAGCGCACCCGGGTCTAGCTCGCAAGATCCCCATTGTATCGTGGCAGCGTCACCGTGAATGTGGCGCCTTTGTTGGGCTCGGAATCCGCCCGGATCTCGCCGCCATGGGCCTTGACGATGGCCCGGGTCAGGAAGAGGCCAAGACCCGTGCCCTTGACGCGGCGCGTCAGATCGCCCTCGGCGCGATAAAAACGGTCGAACACATGCGGCAGGTCGTGGGCCGCGATCCCGGCGCCCTCGTCGCTGACGCGCAGTTCGACGGCATCGGGCTTGCTGATCCCGCGCACCCGGATCTCGCCGCCGTTGGGGGCGTATTTGATCGCGTTCGACAGGAGGTTCGAGAGGACCTGGCGCAGACGCTCTTCGTCGCCGAGGACCTCCGGAAAGCCAGCTGGGAAGTCGGCGACCAGCGTGTGGCGGGTGGTCTGGGTTTTGAACTTTTCGATCAGTTGACGCGCGAGCACGTCGAGCGCGACCTCGCTGAGGTTGAGTTTGAGGTCGCCGGACTGCAGGCGCGAGGCGTCGAGCAGGCTCTCGATCAACTCGGTCAGGCGATCGGCCTCGTCGATGATCACGGCCAACGAATCGCGCACGGTTTCGCGGTCCCAGGTCGCGTCTTCGCGGCTCAAGGTCTCGGCGTAGCCTTTGATCAGGGCGACCGGGGTTTTGAGCTCATGGCTGACCACCGAGACGAAGGTGCTCTTGAGCTCCTCGGCCTCGCGGATCCGGGTCATGTCGTGGACGTCGGCGATGACGTTGACCAGCCGGCCCTCGCGATCGAAGACCGCGGCGTAGCTGATGCCGACCGGCACGATGCCGCCGTTGCGACGGAGCAGGTCGCCCTCGACGTACAGTGGGGCGGTTGTGCCGGGGAGCGGCCAGCCGTCGGCCATGGCGGCGTTGAGATCGGGGCCGGCCGGGCGGTGCGCCCAGCGGATGATGTCGTCGTGGTGCAGGCCGAGCGCCTCTGGCGCGGGCAGGGCGGTGAGCGTGCTCAGCGCGCGATTGAAACGCGTGATCTTGCCGGCCGGGTCGATGATCAACACGCCGTCGGCGTAGGCGTCGAGCACGGCGTCGAGCCGCCGTTTCTCGGCCGAGACCTGCTGGTAGAGCACAGCGTTATGGACTGCGATTGCGGCCTGAACCGCGAACGAGGAGAGCAGGGCGCGGTCATTGGCCGAAAACTGATTGCCATAGCCGCGCAGGATGAAGATCAGGCCGACGACTTCCCGCCGCGCGATCATCGGCAGGCCGACGCCGGTCAGCAGACCGAGTGAGGCGACGGCGCCGATGCGTTGGAGGCGTCGACTGACCTCGGGGATCTCGAAGCGCTCCGGGTCGTCGTGGTCGGGGATGTCGGCCAGCAGCGGGTCGAACGCCGAGACGAATTGCTCGGGGATGCCGACATACGCGCGCAGGCGCCAGCGCCCGCCCTCGCGCAGGGCGATCAGGCCGGCCTGGCCGGCCGTCAGTTCGACGGCGGCCTGGAGGATGCGCTTGAGCACCGTGGGCAGCTCGAGCTGTTCGGTGATCGCGCGCGAGATCTCGAGCAGATAGTCACGCTGGCGGACGCGGAAATCGGGCAGCACGGGTCGATTCTAAGCCAGGGCGGGTTAGATTCCCAATAGCGTGGCGGGGCGAGTGGCCAACGACTCGCGTGAACTGGGTCAAGCCAGGGCGCCAGACAAGAAGGGCTCGTATCGTGTCGGCTCATCAACACTGCTTGCGACTAATTGTGATACGCTTCCCGTTAAACAAGGTAGGAATAGTCCATAATGACGTCGAAAACGATGAACCGGTTTGGGCCGTATGGTCTCTGGCTTCTGGCCAATGCTGCCGGGTTTCTGGTCGGTAGTCTGCTTGGCGCGACGGACGGCGGTTACGTCCCTGAGCAATTGCTCGCGACGTGGGGCCGCTGGGGCCTGATCGCCGGAGACCTTGTCTTCGGCGCTTGTATCGGGCTGGCGCAGTGGTGGGCGCTCCGACGAACTGCGCAGCGGAGCCTGTCGCTGACCTGGATCCCGGTGACCGCGCTTGGCTTCGTCCTGGGTGCGCGGTTGGGGCCAGGTGTGTCCTTCGCGATCGCGGCCGATGTCACGTTGATCGCGATCGTCTTTGGCGTTGTGATGGGTGGCGCGCAGGGTGTCGCGACCTGGTTCCTTGTGCGCGACTGGCATCCGCGGGCCGGTTTGTGGATCCCATTTTCGATCGCGGCCTGGGTGGTGGGCGAATCCATTGCCTTCAGCCTCGGGTTTGCCCATTGGGGCGTCCCGCTGGTGGCGGTTGCGATCGCGGCCGTGACGGGCGCGCACCTCTTTGGGTTGCAGAGCCGGTCGGCGGCGGCCTGATCGGTTGTCTCGACCCCTACTGAATGCCGTTAAGCCGGAATTAACTGCACATTTGGATTTGGTTTACTGACGCCTTCGGTGACGTTTCATAAAGTGGAGCCATGTCTCCCACGTCGCGTGAGGTGGATTCACGTGCCTCGACGGGCACTGAGCCTCAAGCCGAAGCGCGTTTCTCGATGCCGGCGAAAACCGAACTGGCGTCCCGTCTGGCTGCCCTGAAAGGTCGGACCGGAGCCGGGGTTCGATCGAAGGGCGTCGCGTTCATCGGCGTTGGCGAAGTCTCAGACGGCATTCGTCTGGGCGTGCCGGTTGCCGGGCTGGCAGCGCTCGGCAGGTTGGCGACTGTCGCGCGGCGTGCAGCGCAGCTCGACCTGGCGCGCTTCGACACACTTGTCTTCTCGCGACCCCAACTGTCAGCGACTGCCCCGCGCGAGATCGAGGCTGCCCGGCGGTCGGGCAGCCGGGTGGTCATCGACCTCGACGACGATTTCTATTCCATTCCGCTGGATCATCCCGGGTACCACGGGGTTGGGCTGGGAAACCCCGCGCGGCTGCAGATCCTCGAACGGCTGCTCGAGCAGGCGGATCGGGTGGTCGTGGCCACGCCGGCCCTGGCGGAGCGCTACGCCCCCCTGACTCGCCATGTAACCGTCATCCCGAACGGCTGGTCGCGCTCCAACCCGCTTTGGGAACAGGCCGTGACGGCCCATGAGCCGCTGAACATCGGTTGGGCCGGCACGCCGACGCATCGCGCCGATCTGGCGTTGTTGATCGAGGATGTGGTTGCCTTCATGCGCCGCACGCCTGCGGGCCATCTGATCATTGGCGGCGATCCCGTCGCGTGGCAGATGTTCGGCGATCTACCCGAATCGCGTCGGACGTTCGTCCCGATGCTCCCCTTCGAACAGTACCCGAATCTGCTGGCGCAATTCGACGTTCTGCTGGCGCCGCTCTGTGCCAACGCCTTCAATGAGGCCAAGAGCGACATCAAGCTGCTCGAGGCCGGCATACGTCGGATTCCGTGGGTTGCGTCGCCGCGCGCCGCCTACATGGCCTGGGGTGACGGCGGGCTCTTCGCGGATGCGCCAGGCGAGTGGCTCAAGGCGCTCGTGCAACTGGAACAGGATTCCGCGCTGCGTGCGAAGCTGGGCGCTGCCGGCCGTGCATTGGCCGAACAACGCGAAGCCGCTCAGATCGCGCGCCTCTGGCTCGAAGCATTGGTCTGAACCCGAGCGAGCCGGGATCCGCCTGTCGGGGCGAAACACTAACCGGATGGAGCCGGTGGTCGACATGAACAATCACTTCAACTGGGACAAACTGATGGCTGATCGCAAAGTCGAGGACTTCCTGGCGTCCGACGACTTGTGGGGCGATCACCAGGATATGGATACGCCGGGGCGTCGTGTCTGGCGCGACTATCTGCGCGCCAGGCTCGGACAGGGCGGCGTGCGGCTGCTGGAAATCGGTTTTGGCGCCGGTATCGACTATCGTGGCCTCGAGCGTGAAGGGCTGGTCGACCACCCCGGGCTCGAATACTACGGCGCCGACGTCACCCGAAAGTTCGTGGCGCATGCGCAGCGCCATTACAGCCACATGAAGCCGCACCTGATCGACGGCTACCGGCTACCCTTCCCGGATGGATTCTTCGACGTGGTGTACATGCGTCACGTCCTCGAGCACCAGACACATTACGACGCGCTTCTCGCCGAGATGCTGCGCGTCAGCCGTGGTGAAGTCTTTGTCATTTTCTTCATTCCGCTGTCCGATGCGCCTGACGACCGGATCACATTCGATGGCACCTGGTACAACAACGAGTACTCTCGGTTGCGGTTCGACCAATTCGTGGCGTCGCATGGCTACGTCGGCGAAGAAATCGCCAGGTTCCACTTCGACACCGGTTACGCCGACGATCAGTTGATGATCCTGCGGCGCAACCCGGTTCTCGAGACAAATCCAACACACTCGGGCCGACCGCTGACCATCGCGTTTGGCACGCAACATTGGCCGGCGCCCGGCCAACCGACCGAAGGTATCGGCGCGTATGTCGTCACAGTGGCTCGTGGCTTTGCGGCGCGTGGGCATCGGGTGCACGTCCTCACCTGTGCGCATCCGGGCCAGCCCGCAAACTGGGTTGACGAGGGCGTCCAGATCCATGCCATCGGCTTGCCTGGGCCGAACGCAAAGGACCCGTCGTCGGTGCGCGCGTACAGCCGGGCCGTGGTTGATGGGTTGGCAGCGCTCGATGCCGTAGAGCCGATCGATGTGATCGAGTTCCAGGAATGGGCTGCAGAGGGTTGGGCCTTTGTGCCAAGACCGGGTCAGTTGTTCGTGGTCCGGACACAGACGCCAAGCTGGGTGATCCGTGACTTCGAGTATGCGGATGGCAATCCGACCGAGCTGCAGATCGACGAACTCGAGCGCTGGGCGCTGGAACGCGCCGACCTTGTGACGGCGCCGTCGCGGCTGGGTGCACGGCGCCTCTCCGAGCGCTGGTCTGTCGACTCTGAGGCCGCCCGCGTCATCCCGAACGCCATTGACGCGAAGCGTTTCACGCCGGCCGATGCGCCCCAGCGACCCGCGTCTCCGATTGTGCTGTGCGTTAACCGCTATTCGCCGCTCAAGGGCGCCGAGGAATTCGTGCGGGCGGCGGCGATCGTGCACGAGGCTTTCCCAGAGGCGCGCTTTCGCATGCTGGGGCGCGACGCCGATTGGCAGGGCGAGCCGGCCAGCCAATACCTGCGAAATCTGGCGCGGCAACTTGGCTTGCCCGATGGCGCCCTCGAGATCCCCGGCCCAGTGACGCGCGAGGCTCTACCGGCGGAATATGCGGCGGCTGAGGTGTGCGTCAATCCATCGCTCTACGAAAACGTCTCGCATACCGCGCTCGAGGCATTGGCCTGCGGCCGTCCGACTGTGATGACCAGCGGGCAGGGCAACGCCGAGTACGTGACCGACGGCGACGACGCCCTTGTGGTGCCGCCCGGCGACGTCGCGACCCTGGCCGCTGCGATTCAGACTCTCCTGGGGGATGCCGATCTGCGCGACCGAATGGGTGCGGCGGCGCGGTCGACCGTTGAGCGGTCGCTGTCGAGTGACGTTGTGGTGGCGCAGATCGAGAACGCCTATCGCGCCGGGCTTATGAGTATTGCTTCGCGCCGACCCTTACCCCCGGCTAAGCTATACGTCGGGATCCTCACACGCAATGCGCTGGAGTACACGCAGCGCTGTCTGGCGAGCCTGGCGGCACATACGCCGGTTCCCCATCACATCTTCATCCTCGATAACGCATCCACCGACGCGACGCCCGAGTGGCTTGGCGCATTGAAGGCGCCACAGATCCACGTCACATTGAGCGACGTCAACCACGGCGTCCCCGGCGGGCGCAATCGGCTGCTCAAGACCATCCTTCCGCACCTCGCCGCAGATGGTCTCGTGGTGTTTCTCGACAACGATGTCGAGGTCCACGAGGGTTGGCACACGCCGTTCATCGATCTGTTCGCGGCACAGCCCGAGGTCGGCGTCGCCGGCGCGCATGGGCATCCCTTTGTCGTCACGGATGAGGGCCGCGAGCTGTTGCCGGCGCCGGAGGTCGGCCCGACGCCCGTCGACGTCGTCACGGGCTTTTGCTTTTGGGTGCGCGGCGCTGTCGCGCGCAGCATCGGGCTCTTTGACGAACGGCTTGGGCGCTTCTGGCACGAAGACGACGATTACTGTGTGCGCGCCCTGGCGGCCGGCTGGGAGGTGTATGCGATCCCGGGCGCGCCGTTGACCCATCACGAGCACAAGTCCGGCGTGGCGCAGCCGACCGTGATCGCGCAGGGGGGCTCACCCGATAATCAGCGCTACCTCGCTGACAAGTGGCGACGCCTGGGCTATGTCGATGCCCAGGGTTATGTGGTCAGGCGAAGTGGCAGAGCGGCGGGCGCGCCCTCGGGGAGCGGCCACGACGCCGCGGCCGAGCAGGTCGCCTGCGATCGCATTGGCGCGATGTTGGGGCGGCCGTCGCTCACGCGCGACGAACTTGATCGCGCCGTCGGGTTCTTCCAGATGCTGCTGGCAGCCCCAGACCTGCTGGCCTTCGCCCAGGAGCAGGTGGCCGAACTGACGCCTGAGTTTATGGCGCTCTTGACACTCAATCTCGAGCAGGCGCGCGGCGACGGCAACCTCGACCTGGCCGAGGGGCTCGAGGCCCTGCAGATCGAGTTGGCCGCTCTGGCGCGTCACAGAGACGAGTTCGTTGCGGTCGAGGCCCGGCCGGCGCAGCCTGAGATCACGGGGTATGGCCTGAGCACGCATTGGGAAACGCCGTTATTGGGCTTCAGCGGTTACTGCTGGATGGCGCGGACGTCGCTCAAGGCCCTGGACGCGGCCGGCGCGGCAGTGCAGGTGACGCCGACGATCAGCGAGGGCAAGTTCATCCAGCAGATCGGGCCCGACGAGCGGGCATACTGGCGGCGTCTGATCAGTCGGCCGGCGGAGCCGGGCGTGTATGTGACTTTCGCCCAGCCCGTCATGCCGAACAGCGAGACCGATGTGTATGCGGTCCAGCGCGCGAACAACCCCGGGCATCGCGCCTATGTCGGGTTCACGATGTTCGAGACCGATCGCATCCCCGATTCCTGGGTGCGCCCGTTGAACGACATGGACGAGGTCTGGGTGCCGAGTGAGTTCAATCGCCGCACCTTCGCCAACTCGGGCGTCGACGCAGGCAAGATCTTCGTCACACCCTCCGGGCTTGACACCGAGCTCTACCGGCCGGGGCAACAGGAGCCCTGGCCGATCCCGGAGAAACGCGGTTTCGCCTTTCTCTCGGTCTTCGACTGGACCTATCGCAAGGGTTGGGACATCTTGCTCAATGCCTACCTTCGCGCGTTCAAGCCCGGTGACGACGTGTCGCTCGTCATCCGCACGTATCGCGGCGGCGAGAGCCAGTCGAGCATTCGGGCGCGGGTCGAGGCGCATCTGCGCTCACAGGGGCGCTCATGGGCGACCAGCCCGCACATCATCCTGCTCGAACAACACGTGCCCGCCTCCCAGTTGCCGGCGCTGTACGAGGCTTGCGATGCCTTTGTGCTCCCGAGCCGCGGCGAGGGATGGGGCATCCCGTTCATGGAGGCGATGGCGCTCGAGCGCGCGGTCATCGGCCCGAATTGGGGCGGCAGCCTCGCGTTCATGCGGCCCGAGCACACGTATCTGCTCCCGGTCGAGGAGGTCGAGGTCGCCGAGCCCGGCTGGAACGACGCCGGCGCGACGTTCTTCTTCAAGGGGCACCGTTGGGGCGAGCCCTCGACCGAGGCGCTGACGCAGGTGCTGCGCACCGTGGCGAACGATCCGACGACAACGCGCGCCAAGGGTCGTGCGGCACGCGCCTTCATCGAGCGCGAATTCAACACGACGCGCCCCGCACGGGCGATGCTCGAACGGCTGCGCGCACTGCATGAAGCGGCGCCGGCCTGGCGAGTCGGGCTGCCGGCGCAGACGAGCGCGCCGCGTCCCACGCGCCAGCCGCGAACCGTTTCACGGCGCCAGGGGCGCAAGGGCGAGCCGTTGCGTATCTTGTTCGTCAACCGGCCGAACGCGCTGACCACGCCCGGCGGCGACACCACACACATGCTGCGCCTCAAGGCAGGCCTTGAAGCGCTCGGCCATACCGTCGATCTCGACTGCACGCTGACCCCTGACCCCGACGGCTACGACCTGGTCAACGTCTTCAATCTGCTCCTCCCGGATATCACCCGGCGCCAGGTCGCGGCCTTGCGCGCTGCGACCGAGGCGCCGATCGTCCTGACGCCTTTCTATTGGGACGTGAGCGAGAGTCTGTGGGGCGAGCGCGTCACGGCCGAGGCGCTCAAGGTCGTCGAAAACGAAGATGAGCTTCAGGCGGCATTGCTTGGGATCGCCAGCGGGTTATTGCCTGCCGGTCGGTTCACGCGGCACGGGCGCAACCGCCACCATGTCGACTACGAAAGCCAGCAGCGATCCGTGCTCGACTACGTCGATGCGGTCATCCCGATCAGCGAGCGCGAGCGTGAACACCTCGCGCGATCCTTCTCAAACGCGCCAATGGCTTTCGTCGTGCCCACGGGCGTCGATCTTGGCGCGTCGGCGCCGCCGGATGCGTTCATCGAGGCCCACGGGGTGCGTGACTTCGTCCTTGTCACGGGTCGGGTCGAGCCGCGCAAGAACCAGCTGATGTTGCTGTTGGCGCTGCGCGACACAGACCTGCCTGTGGTGGTGGCCGGCGCTCACGTGAACCCCGACTATCTGGCGCTGTGTCGACGCTTTGCGCCAAAGAACACGATCTTTACCGGTCGACTCGATGCCGAAATGCTCGCCTCGGCCCGCGGCGCGGCGCGTGTGCACGCGCTGCCGAGCTGGTGGGAGTGCGCGGGGATCTCGAGCCTCGAGGCTGCGCTTTCAGGGTGCAACGTTGTGATGGGCGATCGCGCTGCCGAGCCCGAGTACTTCGGCACGGGAGCCTACTACTGCGATCCGGCCGATGTCGCATCGATCAGGGCCGCTGTGCTGGATGCGTATCACCGCCACGGTGAAGATTCGACCAGACGCGCGGAGCTTCAAACCCTGATCCGTCAGCGCAACGACTGGGCCGCGATTGCTCGCCAAACGGAGGAGGCTTGTCGAGCGGTGTGTGGCACACGCCAGCGCCCCAGCCTCGCGCCGGCGCGGCGCGAGATGGCTCGGGCCCTAGACTTCAGCTACCGCGACGATCCGCAGGGCGTCCTTGACACCCTGGCGACGCGGCTAGGGACCGGCCCGCACACCGCGCAGTTGTTGACCGTGGCGGGCGATGCGCTTGTCGCCGGCCGCAACTTGCCCTTGGCGCTGACCGCATTCGATCGGGCGATCGCGCTCAATCCGGAGGATGGCACGCTTCACCGCCGCATCGGTTGCACATTGCTGGCGCAACACAAGCGCGCTGATGCTGAGCCGTACCTGACGCGCGCGATCGAGCTTAACCCCGACGACAGCCTGGCGCGCTACTGGCTGGCTCAGCTCTGGCGCGATCAGGGCCGGTGGGTCGACGCCATCGAGGTGCTTGTCGAAATGCTCAATGAAGAGCCAAACAGCCCCGGCGTGTTAATGGCGCTCGGTGATTGCCATGTGACAGGCGGCAACGTCGCGCAGGCGCGCACGCTTTACGAGACGGCGCTCCGACACAACCCCGGGCTTGTCGAGGCCGCGCAACGGCTGCTGGCGATCTCGGAAGGCGGTGCTTCGCCGAAGCGCAGGCCCGCTCGATCGCAGTCCGCCGAGGTTTTGGAGCGCCTGCTCGAGGCGGAAGATGTATCGCAGGCCCTGCTCGATGCTGCGCGCCTGGGGCACCTGGACCCCGAGGTGCTGGCCCTCGTGCAACAGGAGATCCAGAACGCTCGGGCCGCGGGCGAGCCAGAACTGGCTGAGGGCCTGGTGGCCCTGGCCGAGGCCATTACCGACCTGCTCGCCGTCCCCCAGACGTAGGAGACGTCCCAATGACGAAGGACGAAGGTTGAGCCACCTTCGTCCTTCGTCATCCTTACTTCGGCCGACTGCAACTAGCCGAGGCCGGTCTCTTTCTCAGCCAACGTCACGCAATGCTCGAAGACCGCTAGCGCCTCATCCATCTCGTCGCGGCTGACCGAGAGCGGGGGCGTTAGCCGGATCGTGTTGCGCCCGCACCCGAGCAGCAGCAGCCCGTGCTCGAAACCGTGGTGGACAACCAGGTTGCGCACGTCCGGGCCGCGCTCCTTGGTGTCCTTGTCCTTGACGAACTCGACGCCGATCATCAGGCCCTTGCCACGCACCTGGCCGATCGATGGGTGGCGCACCGCCATCTCCTCGAGGATATCGAGCGCATAGCGGCCGACATCGTGCGCGTTCTGCATCAGGCCCTCTTCGAGCAGCGCGATCGTCTCGAGCGCGGCCGAGCAGGAGAGTGGGTTGCCGCCGTACGTGTTGCCGTGCGCGCCGGCCGGCCACGTCATCACGCTCTTGCGCGCGATCAATGCGCCGAGCGGCATGCCCGAGGCGATGCCCTTGGCCGAGCAAACCATGTCGGGCTCGACGCCCCAGTGCTGGATCGCCCACCACTTGCCCGTGCGGCCCATGCCGCTCTGTACCTCGTCGACGATCAGCAGGATGCCGTGTTTGTCGCACAACTCACGGAGCCTCGGATAGAACGAATCCGGCGGAATGACGTAGCCGCCTTCGCCCTGGATCGGCTCGACCAGCACCGCCGCGACTTCTTCGGCCGGGGTCTCGTAGGTGAAGATCACGTTCTCGATGTAATTGACCACGGCATGGCCGTAGTCTTCGCGCGAGGCGTCGAACTGCAGGCGCGGCCGGTAGGTGTTCGGGAAGGGCACGAGGGTTACGCCCGGCATGGCCTGGTTGAACCCGCGCCGCTGGACGGCCTTCGACGACGTAAAGGCCAGAGCGCCCATTGTCCGACCATGAAACCCGCCGTGGAAGCCGATGAAGCGCGAGCGCCCGGTGTGAAAGCGGGCCAGCTTGATCGCGGCCTCGACCGCCTCGGCGCCCGAGTTGGTCATGAACGAGAGCGCATCCTCTTTGAATGGCGCGATCGCATCGAGTTTCTCGCCGAGTTGCACCCACTTCTCATGATAGAAGTCCGACGAGATGTGCAAGAATTTCTCGGCCTGCTCCTGCACCGCGCGAACCACACGCGGGTGACTGTGCCCGGTCGAACAGACGGCGATGCCGGCCGCGAAATCGAGATAGCGATTCCCGTCGACGTCCCAGACCTCGGTGCCCTTGCCGTGATCCATCACGAAGGGATAGTCGCGTGGATACGAATGCGAGATGAACTTGCGATCGCGCTCGTAGATCTCCTGAGCGCGCGGACCGGGTGTGTTAAGTCGGGTGAGGGGGATGGCTGGGCCTGTCATACGAGAGCTCCACAGATGACGTCAGTTGGATCACGACGAAGGATGAACGATTGCGAACGACGCGCGGCGACACCCGGTCGCCGCCATCGGCTCACTCATCCGCCGTGTGCCACTTCATCTGCGGACCCTGACCACGCGTGGGCCGCCGGCCGGCATGGTGACCGGCGTTGCGCTCACGATGGTTTCCAATGAGCTCAGTCATTACTCCATTGTACCCAAATCGTGCGAATCCCAACTCGGCCCGTAGTCTGGACGAAAGTGCGCTAAACTCCCCATGCTTTAGTAACCCATTTGGGTGGGTCGTCGGTTGCCACGACCCGCACCTCAGGAGGTTGGATGCACGCCACAGACTTCGTCGAGCTCGAAGAGGCTTACGGCGCCCACAACTACCATCCGCTCGATGTGGTGATCGACCGCGCCGAAGGCGTTTGGGTCTGGGATGTGGAGGGGCGCCGCTATCTCGATATGCTCTCGGCCTATTCCGCGCTGAATCAGGGCCACCGCCATCCGGCGATCATCCAGGCGTTGCTCGACCAGGCCGGCCGCGTGACCCTGACCTCGCGCGCGTTCCGCAATGATCAACTCGGCCTGCTTTACCAGGAACTTAATGCCCTGACGGGCTATGACCTGGCGCTGCCGATGAACACCGGGGCCGAGGCCGTCGAGACCGCGATCAAGCTGGCCCGCAAGTGGGGCTATGAGGTCAAGGGCATCCCGCGCCACGAGGCCGAGATCATCGTCGCGAGCGGCAACTTCCACGGGCGCACGGTGTCGATTGTTTCGTTCTCCACCGAACCCCAGTATCGCGATGACTTCGGGCCGTTTACGCCCGGGTTCACAGTCGTTCCTTACGGCGACGCGGCAGCGCTCGAGGCCGCCATCACGCCCCACACCTGTGCCGTGCTGCTCGAGCCGATCCAGGGCGAAGCCGGCGTCGTGGTGCCGCCTGCAGGCTATCTCCAGACCGTTCGCGAGATCACCCAGCAGCGGCAGGTCCTGTTCATGGCGGATGAGATCCAGACCGGCCTTGGCCGAACCGGGCGGTTGTTCTGCTGCGATCACGAGGGTGTCCGACCGGATGTCATGATCCTTGGCAAGGCGCTTGGCGGTGGGGTCTATCCGGTGTCGGCCGTGCTGGCAGATCGGCCGGTGTTGGGCCTGTTTCGCCCGGGCGATCATGGGTCGACGTTTGGCGGCAACCCGCTGGGCGCCGCAGTCGCACGGGCCGCGCTGCGCGTGTTGCGCGACGAGCGATTGGCCGAGAACGCGCTCAGCGAGGGCGAGTATTTCCAGGAGCGCCTGGCCGAGATCCCAAGCCGGCACGTCAGTGAGGTTCGGGGCAAGGGCCTGCTCATCGGCGTCGAGCTCAAGCCGGAGGCGGGTGGCGCGCGCCGCTTCTGCGAGGCGCTTCGCCAACGCGGCGTGTTGTGCAAAGAGACGCATCAACACGTCATACGGTTTGCGCCGCCGCTCATCGTCGATCGGCCGACGCTCGATGGCGTCCTGCCGCTGATCGCCGAGGTGCTGGCGTTGCCCTGACCTGCCAGGTTCGGCTCCGCCGCAGCCCGGGTTGACGTACAATGCGCGCGCCGGGCGATGAAATGCGCGGCGCCAACCTCGGAGGATACCCATGTCGTCTCGAACCCTGACCGTCAACGGGCAAACGATCGCGATCCGTGAAAGCAGCGGCGCCGGCCGGGCCGCGATCCTTGTACACGGGAATTCATCGTCCGGTCGGACCTTCGAGCACCAGCTCGAGAGCAGCCTGGGTCAAACCTATCGGCTCGTGGCCCTCGATCTGCCCGGGCACGGCGACTCCGAGCCCGCGCACGACCCGCAGGTCGTCTACAGCCTCCCGGGTTATGCCGCGATCGTGCGCGGCGTGGCCGAGCAGCTCGGCCTGACCGACGCCGTCTTCGTCGGCTGGAGCCTGGGCGGCCATATCGTGCTCGAGGCGAGCGCGGGGTTGCCGCAGGCCGCCGGGTTCGCGATCTATGGCACGCCGCCGTTGGCGTTTCCGCCCGACATGGCGGCCGCCTTCCGGCCACATCCGGCGATGGCGGCTTCGTTCGCGGCAGAGTTGACCGAAGAGCAGATGGACGCCTATGTGACGGCGTTCTTCATGCCGGGCGTCAGCGCGCTCCCCGCCGGGTTCCGCGAAGACATCCGGCGCACCGATGGCCGGGCGCGCGCCGGGCTGGGTGCCAGCATCCGGCCAGACGGCTATCTCGACGAGGTCCAAATCGTCGCCGCGCTCAAGAAACCGCTGGCGATCCTGCACGGCGAGCACGAGCAATTGGTCAGCCTACCGTATTTGCAGGGCGTCGCGGCGCCGACGCTGTGGCGCGGCGCCGTTCAGCTCATCGCCGACAGCGGCCATGCCCCGCACTGGGAGCAGCCTGCGGCATTCAACGCGCTCCTCGAAGCCTTTATCAAAGACTGCAGCGTCTAGCTGGCTCTGGTCGGGCCTGGCCGTGCGCCGTGTTGATCACGCGCCAGGCCCGACAATCCCACGGCACCCAACTCCTGGCCGTACGGGGCAAGCCATCGCGCTCGTGCACCTGCCCAGCACCCTCAACGGACGACGATCGATCCGAGCAGCAATCGATTGTCGCTGACGGGAACGCCCTCGAAAAAGGCCGGAAGCCGTTCGCCCGTGTCCCAACGGTACCAGCCGACATAGACCAGGTATTCGCCGGGCGGGGCCGCCAGCGTGCGCTCCTCGAGAAAGCGCTCGTCGATATCCCAGAGCGTCGTCGGATAGGATCCGCCATCGGGTTGTCCATCGCTCTGAGCGATCAGGTTGCCGTGCCGATCGACCACGTGCACGAACAGCGTGAAGTCGAAGTCGACATGCTGATCGGCTCGCCAGAGGAATCGAACCTTGAGACCAGCAGGTTCAGGGTCGAGCGCATAGCTTTCGAGTGCGACGGGCCCGAACACGGCGTCCGAGAACCGCGGCGGATGATCGGCGGGCGGAGGTTTCGGGATCTTGAGCAGCGCGGCCGTGGCCAGGTCGGGCCCGTGCGCCGAGGGCACGAAACGCGCCGCCTGTATGTCGAAGACGCCGACCGCGACGCGATAGCGGCCTGGTGCGAGATCGGCCGGGATCTCGAAACGATAGTTCAGGGGCACAGTCTCGTCGACCCGCCAGGCCCGCGCACGATAGGCGCCGTGCAAGATCCAATCATGGACCCCGGCCAGCTTCTCACCTTCCGCATCCAGGACCTGAACGACGAGCTGCACATCCGAAGGCAGCGGGTTGTGAATCGCGCACAGCAACGTCACGTCCAAAGGCTGGCCGGCGACGAACGATCCCAGTGACGCGCCGATGAGCTCGAACCCGTTTTCGAAGCGCACCGTCTGGCCCGCCGGCGGCAGCGGCGAACCGCCCTGCCAGACTCCGTCGAAAACCTCGGCGACCGGTACGCCGTTTCGCGCCTGAAGGGTTTCCTCGAGCGCGCCAAGGGCGACACCCCCCGGGAGCGTCGGTAACAGGTAGATGGCGCCGCCTTTGACGAGCACCCAGGTGTCAGGGATATAACCGGCCTGCGGCCCATCCGTCGTGGGGCGTTCGGGCTCGCTGGCGACGATCACGGTGACTTTCTCTCCCGCGCGCAATGGCGGCGTCGCCGCCCCGCTGCGATCAGGGAAGGCTTCGGCGAGCAGAAAGGTCAGTGGCGCCCGCTGGTATTCGCTCGCGGGCAATAAAATCGGCTGATCGCGATGCGCCAGGATGTAGGCTGCCTCAGCCTGATCGACAAGACTGGCCATCCATTCGACACCCGGCCGGCGCATGTAATCCGGGATCGCGCGTGTCACAAGGTCGTAATGCCGCTCGACACCGAAGCCGATCACGACAGCCACCACGGCCCAGCCGGCGCGCCGCCAACGCCCGGCAAGCCAGGTCCACAAGCGAGCGACACCCGAGCCGCTCAAGAGCAGAAGGAACGGGATCGCGCCAAGAAGCCGGGTCGCCGATGGGTGGATGTCTTCGAACGTGATGAGCTCGAGGATGAGGAAGGCGCCGGCCATCGCCCAGGCAAACACGTGCCCTGGCCGGCGTCTCAGCGACAGCACAAGGCCCGCGAGCAGAAGCGGATCGAGCAGCGCACGCCCCGAGAGATTGTAGCCGCTGACCCAGTCCCAACCGAGCATGCGCAACTGCTGAACGGCCTTCATCACCACGAGCTCAGCCGCATCCGGTCGTGAGAAGACGAAACCGCCGGCCGATTGCGCCACCCGCGCTGTGAAAGTCGCCGGCGCCTCGATGAAGAAGAGCGCCTGAGGCAGCGCTGTCAACGCGAATGCGCCGGCTGCCCACGCCAGGCCCTTCCAGTGCCGACGATAGCGAGGTTCGATCACAAACACAAGACCGACCGCGCCGATCAGGGCGACAGGCAACGCGCGCGCGACGATATAAGCGTATTGGCTGACGCCCAGCAGTGCCCCGGCGAGCACGAATGCTACGGCCCTGCCGGTGCGAAGGCCATGCCACAGCGCGGCCGTCACCGTGAGCGCAAACAACGGCAGAAGGATGTGCTCGGTGCCGCCGCCGGCGAACGTCGTCAACACGCTGATCAACGGAAAGCTCAGCGCCGCGATCAGGCCCGCTCGATGACCGACGATTGGCCCCTCGTCGTGGAACAGCGCGCAGCCCGCACGATACGCGGCGACACTCGCCAGGATCCCGGCCGCGATCGTCACGCCGTTGAGCGCATCCAGCGTGACGCCAAAGACCGCAAAGGCGGCGGCATGGAGATAGACGATCAGCGGATTTGGCGCGAAGAGGTGTTGGATGTAGAACGGCCAAACCTGCCGTTCGAGGAAGTCCCAGGCCTGGATCCCCAACCGGGCCGGGTCACCGCCGGTCAACGTCGGGGGAGCGGCGACGCGTAACGCCAGATAGACGCCGATGTTGAAACACACAAGCACAAGGGGGGTCCAGCGGCGCATGATGCAAAAAAATAGCCTGCGACAATCGATCGTGCGCCCATGATACCCGGGAATCGCGCATGGGCCGCGGGGTTTTCAGAGCGAGCCGTGCGCTGAGCGGAGGCCATCGATCTCCGGTGGCGGCCCTACGGTGCAAACGACTGAGCGATCTGCTGGCCGATCGCCTCAGCCTCGTCGGCAGCCGCATCTTCGAGGAGCACGGCGATCGCGAATCTCGGTTGACCTATCGGCGCAGCCACGCCGTACCAGGCCAGCGAACGCCGATCCTGCCCGGCGCCGGCGATGGCCGTGGACGCATAGCCTCGCGTGGCAAGTGCCTGCAGGGCCGAGGCGCTTGCCGGGCTGAACGCTGACACCGAGCCGTCGGCGTTGATCCAGTCCACCCAGCCGCCATCCGGGTCGCGCTGCGCCACGATCAATCGCGGCGCGGGCACCTCGCCGGCGTGGGCCCAGGCGGCGACGATCCGGGCGTAGTGCAGGGGGGTGAGTGTCAGGTCGCCCTGGCCGAGCAACGCCGTCGGGTCGAGCGTCGCCGCCGTCTCGACGGCTGCTACCACGGGCAGCCCGATGGCCGGCGCCGCGAAGAGCCCGAGATCGCGCCAGAGTTGGCCGACCCGCTCGGGCTCGAGCTCGCGCGCCAACCACACGAACGGCGCGGGACACCGCAGGAGTAGGGCGCTTTCCCAGGTCAACTCGGGCGCATTCATTGCGCACGTGAACTCGACCGCGCCGATCGCCACGGGCGCGGCCCCCCCCGGCGCTTCGGCCAGTTGATCGATCAGGCCAGTTTGCAGACCCAGGGCATACAACGCCGGGTAAAGCGCGGTGCCCGGTTGATAGAGCGCCGTCGAGGCGCGGTTCAGCAAGGGGGCGCGGGGGTCCGAGGTCAGGGACCGCCAGCTGTCATCGAGCGTGTTCGGGTCGAACCCTGGGTGCGAGGCCAGCGCCAGGATATCGCCGCTGCCGATCTCGAGCACGACGACCGCGCCCGTTTGTGTGCCGAGGGCTTCATCAACGCGCCGCTGGAGATCGAGGTCGAGCGTCAATCGCAGCGCGCCGGGTCGTGGCGGCTCCCCCAGGAAGTCGTCACCGGCCTGCGTCCAGGCGTCCGGATCGGACTGTCCGTGCAGGATGGCGTCGCCCGCGGCTTCGATGCCGGCTGCGCCATACAGCGCCGATCGGTATCCCAGCACAGGGCCGAGAGCGGGATAAGGATAGACGCGCTCATACGTTGCGTCGATCAAACTCGACTCGGCGAGGACCCGACCTTCACGGTCAAGGATCGGCCCACGCGCATACCGGCGTTCGAGGAGGGCCGAGCGGGCATTGTCCGGGCGCGCCAGCAACTCAGTTCGGCGGATGACGCCCCAGTAGCCGGCGGCCAGCGCAACAGCCGCGAACCCCGCCGCGATCGCGATCGAGATCGTGCGGAGGGCAGCGACCTGCTCGGGCCCGGGAACCGAATGCGTCGTCCGCGCTGCAATCGATCGCTGTAGGCCGACCGGCCCACGGGCTCGATCGCGATCCGAGATCCGAATGAGCAGCCCCAGCATCAGGCCCTGGGTCAACAGCGACGAGCCGCCGTAGCTCACGAACGGCAGGGTGACGCCGGTCAGTGGTACGACCCGCAGGGCGCCGCCGACGATGAGCACGGTCTGCAGCGCAGACAGGGTCGTGAGCCCGATGGCCAGGAGGCGGTCGAAAGCCGATTGCGCCCGCGCCGCCGCATGCAAGCCGCGCGCCGCGAGCAATGCCTGTAACCCGATCATGGCCAGCGCGCCGCTCAAGCCCCACTCCTCGCTCAACGCCGAGAAGATGAAATCCGAATGCGCCAACGGCACAAGGTTCGCGTTGCCAAGACCTGGCCCGCGCCCAAGGACATCGCCAGCGGCCTGCGCGATCAGCGCCTGCACGATCTGATAGGCGCCGCCGATCGGGTCGGCGAACGGATCGAGCCAGGCCGACACGCGGGCGCGGACGACGCCAAAGACGGCGTATCCGGCCACGGCCGCGGCCAGGAGCAACAGCACACCAAGCACGAGTAACCGTCTGTTGCCTGTCGCCGCGTAGCTGACCGCCAGCGCGCCGCCGAAGAGGAGCACCCCGGCCCCGAGGTCACGCTGCGCGATGACCACAAGCACGGTGAGTCCCCACACGGCGATCAGGGGCACCGCATCGATCGGGCGCAAGCGGCCCGCTGCTGCTCGGCGCTCGGCCAGGTACGCGGCCAGGAAGGCGATCAGCGTGAGTTTGAGCAACTCAGAGGGCTGGAAAAAGACACCGACACCGAGCGCGCCGAGCCAGAGCCGCGCGCCAGTCTCGGCCGGGTCGAGCCCGATGAGGAAGGTGAGGGCCGTCAGGCCAAGCGCCAACGTGAGCATGACGTAGCGATAACGCCGCAACGCACGCAAGATGCCATCGGTCGCCGCGGCCAACAGCAATGCGGCGGTCGCGACGACGATCCAGGCCGTCTGGCGCAGCCCGTAGTCGGGCAGCAAGCGCCAGATCAGCAGGGCGCTCCAGCCCATGAGGAAGAGCGCGGCCTGAGGCAGGAGGCGGTCGTGCCCGGGAAGGCGTCGGGCCAGGACCCGGCTGACCGCCCAGGCACACAGGACCCAGACGGCCACGATCAACCAGGGCTCCCAGACACGCTCGGCAGTGAGCGCTGCCCAATCGTCGAGCCGGGCGGCCGGTGCTAGCGACAATGTCGCTGCCGTCAGGCCGAGGAAGAGCGTCGCGATCGGTAGCGGCGCATGACGCAAGGCGTGTTGCGGGGCGCTCGGGTCGGTCACCGTGCCATCACAGGTACCTGGCCGTGAGCAGGGCCAGACGCTCGCGCGTCGCCGGCGGGATCGCCCCCGGCGCCGTCATCAAAGCGCCTTTGAGCGCAGTGTTACACGCGCACTCCGGGCGCGGGCTGGTAGCCAGGCGCCCGACCAGATCGACGAGCGCTTGCTGCGCGTGCGCTGTGTTGCTCAGCAGAGTCTGGATGACCATCTCGACGGTCACTGGCTCGGCCGAGGTGTGCCAGACGTCGTAATCCGTGACGTGCGCGATGCACGCGTAGCACAGCTCGGCCTCGCGCGCGAGGAAAGCCTCAGGCGACGCCGTCATGCCGATCAGGCTGAAGCCCAACTGGCGATAGGCGTTGCTCTCGGCCTTGGTCGAGAAGCGCGGGCCTTCGATCGTGACGAACGTGCCGCCCCGGTGGACTCGCACGCCTGTGCTCGCGACGGCGGCCAACGCCAAGCTCGAGAGATCAGGGCAGAACGGCTCGGCGACGCCGACGTGCGCGACAAGGCCCTCGCCAAAGAACGTCCGCGCCCGGAGAGACGTGCGATCGAAGATCTGATCGGGGATGACGATGTCACCCGGCGCATATTCCTCGCGCAGGCTTCCACAGGCCGTGATCGACAACACCTGTTGCAAACCGAGGCTTTTCAGCGCCCAGATATTGGCGCGATAGTTGACTTCGGTCGGGCTGTGACGATGCCCGCGGCCATGTCGCGCCAGGAAGGCGACGCGCTGGCCGGCAAGCGCGCCGATGACGATCGGATCGCTTGGGTCGCCGAAAGGCGTGGCGATCGTGCGTTCTTCGATGTCGGTCAGGCCGGGGATGTTGTACAACCCCGAGCCGCCGATGACGCCGAGGATTGGCGCAGAGGACGACATGGCGATACTCCTGCTCAAGGCTGGCGGTCGGGCTCGGCCCCGTCAGCTTCGATGAACTGGAAGACGATGCTGGCGATGGCGATGATATCACCGCCGCGTAACGGGCTGGCGCCTTCGACGCGTTGCTGATTGAGCCAGGTGCCGTTCTTGGAGTCTAGATCTTCGAGCCACCAACGCTGCTCGCGATGATGGATCATGGCATGCTCGAGCGAGGCGCCGTCATCTCGGCACGCGACATCGGCGGTCACCGCGCGGCCGAGGGCGTTGACCGGCCCAAGCGGGAAGGTCTGGCCCCGGCTGAACCCGGCCGTGCCGGGTTCGATGACGACAAGCCGGGCCGGCGCCATCCGTTGGGCAATCGTGCGTGGCGAGCGCGTCGAACGCCACCAGAGCCAGAGCAGCGTGCCGAAGAAGCCGTAGAGCACGACGGCCAGAGCGATGCGGAGCAGGGCAAGAACCTCGAGCGGGGCCATGTTTGCTGCGGTCGCCTAGAAGACCGGCCGTGTCCGATCATCGCCGTGAGCGTGGTCGTCGGACGTCGGCGAGCCCAGCTCGGGCGATCGCGCTGCGGCGTCCTCGCCGTAGATCACGCTGACCTCGGCCAGCCGCAGGACATCTCCAGGCTTCAGCAGACACTCTTGCACGCGTTGCGCGTTGACAAAGGTGCCGCCGCTTGAGCCAAGGTCATAGACGACGAAGTGCCCGAAACGGGCGCGGAGCTGCGCGTGCACGCGCGAGACGCTGCTGTGCTCGAGGATGACGTCGTTGTCGAGCCGTCGACCGAGCGTGATCACGGTCTTGCGCAGCTGCACCGTGCGATTCCCGGCGAGCACGAGAAAGGCGGGCGGCGTCTCGACCTCAGGCGCCGCGGGCGGCGGCGTGATCCCGGTCATCGTCGCGCCCGGCCGCGCCGGGTCGCCGATGACGATCAGGCTGCGCTGGCGGAGGTGCTCGTCGGGCAGGAGGATGACCTCGGGTGGCACAGGCAAGGCGACGTGCAGTTCGCGAGCGGCCTCGACCAGGTCGGTCGACAGCGTCTCGGTCAGATTGGGGTGGCTGCGCAGTAGGTGGGCGACATCTTCGCGATGCAGACGGATCGTGTAGTGGACGGCCGGTGTGCCCTGGCTCGCCGTGTCTTCAAGCGTGCGCACCAGGTGCCGCTTCAGGTCGGCGGGTTCCAATCTGCCCGGGAAGAGACGCGCCAGGGTGCCTTCGACAAGGGCCTCTACGCGCGCCTCAAGGGCCGCCAGGTGGCGATGAGAAGGCGTCGGCATCGAAACGATTATACTCACCGACCCCGGTTGGGCCCGACGCCTGCCCGCCGCGTCCTATTCGCTGGCGCCCTGCATGGGCAACGTCGATCCGCCGTCGATGACGATGACCTGGCCGCGGATCATGGCCGCCGCCGGCGAGCACAGGAAGGCGACGACATCGGCCACATCCTCGGGCGTCGCCAGCCGGCCGGCGGGTGTGGCCGATGTCACAGCCCCAAGCACGTCGTCGCCGCGCAGGCTGGCGAAATGCTTGAGCGCATCCGTGGCCACCACACCGGGCGAGACGGCGTTGGCGCTGATGTTGAACGGCGCCAGTTCTACGGCCAGATATCGCGTGATCGCTTCCAGCGCGGCCTTCGACGCCCCGACGAGGACGTACTCGGGGAGCACCCGGTTCGATCCGGGGCTTGTGATGCTCACGATATGGCCACCGCCTCGCGCGCGCATCGAGGGCGCCGCGCGTTGCGCGCAGAACAGGGCGGCCCGCGCGTTGATGTTCAACGTCCACTCCCAGCCCTTGAGTTTCTGCTCCATGATCGGGCGGTTGTAGCCCGAGGCCGCATTGTTGACGAGGATATCCAGACCGCCAAACGACGTCTCGGCCGCGCCGATGAGGGCTTCGATGCCCTCGGGCTCACCGACATCGGCTTTGACGACCTCGGCCCGCCGGCCCAGCGCGCGGATCGCCTCAGCCGTTTCTTCGGCGGGCGCCCGATTGCGGAAGAAGTTGACCACCACATCCGCGCCCAGGCCCGCCAGCCGAAGCGCGATCGCGCGGCCGATCCCGCGGCCGGAGCCCGTCACGACGGCGACCTTTCCGGCAAAGAGGTCAGGGGTCCAGGGGGTTGAGGTCATAGTGATCCTGTGTGCCGGCGCGGTCGATGTGATCCGTCGCGTCCGGGAGCATGACGATCCACGGTTGCAGAAGCCCGCGATCGACATCGGCCAGGCCCGGGTCGGTCGATTGAGCCACAGCGGTCTGCGTGCGACGCGCCGCCTGTCGGGCGGCGGCCACATCCACACCGCGGCACTGCGCCGGGAGCGGGTCGAGCCAATGCCACATCCGCAGAAAGACTTTTCGCGCGCCGTTGGCGTTGCCGCGCTGGATGTGCAGATAGGCGACCGCGATCTGCAACAACCCGCGATACAACGCCCGCGCCGGGCCGGGTTCGGCGTTCCAGGCCGCCTCGAGCGCCTCGTGCGATTCGAAGTACTCGCCCTTGTTGAAGAGCCGTATGCCCTCGATGGCGGTCGGGCTCAACGGCTCCTGGCAGGCTTGTGCCCAGGCCGGCGCTGGCGTGGCGGGCGCCAGCGCGTTCAATGCACGAAGCAACGTGTCGGCGAGCCTTTCACGGCCTAACACCTGATCACAGCCGACGTTGCGCGCCGTTACGCGCTGTTGCTCAGGCGCATCGCTCAAACCGATGATCGGGACCCGGCGGGTCGCCGCATCCCGCTTGAGGGCCACGACGAGATCGGGCCAGTTCGCGGGCCCCGCATCCAGATCGACAACCAGGGCCGCCGGACGGTCGTCGAGCACGTCGCGCACGACGGCTTCGGCGGACATCGGCGGCGCACCAGACACGATCGTGAACCCGGCCTCGGCACAGCGCGTCTCCACAACCGGATCCCGCAACGCAGTACCTGGCCAGTACAGTATCTTGCGTGACACGCTCAGGGGTAGTTCGGGTCAGTCGTCGCGTCGATGGGCGGCGCGCCCTCACCCGGGTAGCCGTCGCCACCGACCGTGGCCGTCGGCTCGACGTTTGGCTCGAGCGTCGCCGTGGCCTCCGCCGGCACAGTGGCCGTCGTGCCTGGGTTGGGCGCCGCGGCCGTGGCGCTGGGTGTGCCGACGCCGGCTGTGGCAGTAACGGGAATCGCCTGCNNTCGCCTGCGCATCCGGTGTGAGCGTGGCCACGGCTGACCCGGGCGCTGTGGGGTTAGGCGTCGGCGCAGCGTCCGACTCGGCGGGCGTGGGCTGGCCGACTTCGACTGGCGCAGTCACAACAAGCCCCGGGTAGGGCGTGACCGTGGCTGGGGGCAGGGGGTTGAGCGGTGAGTACGGATTGACCAGGATCAGACCATACCAGCCGCACAGCGAAAGGGTGAGGACGCCGACAATGGCGGTCAGTGTCCCCCAGATTCCGCCGGGGGAACGGCGCGGTCTGACCGGTGTCTCTTGAGCTTCCATAACCTTTTAATTCTAGCATAGAGCCCTCACCTATAATGGGCCTGCATGGTTCTGTTGGCCCCGTTTGCAATCCTTGTGCTGGCGATGCTTGGCCTGGCCCTGTGCCTCTGGCGCCGCCTCCCCTACGCGGGGCTCGTGGCGGCGCTTGGTGTGGGCGGCGCCTGGCTGTCGGCCTTGAGCTGGTCGTTTCAGCTGCCCTTGCGCTTCAGTCTGTCGGAGTGGCCGTTTGCACAGGTCGGCGCCGCCGGGCTTGTGCTGCGGCTCGACGGCCTGGGCTGGATCACGGCGATGGCGCATCTCAGCCTGTCGCTCTTGATCGTCCTGACGGGCTTCGCCCGCCCTGGTGGGCAGCGCATCCGCGTTCGGATGGCGGCGCTGCTGCTGATCTACGCCGGGCTGGCTGTCTTCCTGGCGGATGATTTGTTGACTCGGCTGTTTGCCTGGTCGGGTCTGGACCTGATCGTGTTCGTCGTCTACGCTTTGCTGGCGCGCGGCGAGGCNNAGCGCGAGCCCGTGGACGGCCATCCTCTTCGTCGCGGCGGCGGCCTTCCGGTTGGGCCTGTTCCCGTTCCACATCGGTGTCCCGATGGCTGCCGAGACGCGTCAGGGCCTTGCCGTGCTCTTGCGGCTTGTTCCGGCGCTTGCCGGTTTCGAGTGGCTCTTTCGATTGACGGGCCCCGGATTCGCGCCCGACGTGCGGCTGTGGATCACGGCGCTTGGCGTTATCGCCGCCTGGGTCGGGTCTGTTCAGGTGTGGAACAGCGTCACGGCGCGCGACACGTTGCCATCGCTGGTTGTGGCCTTCAGCGGGATCGCGGCTCTTGCGTCTCAGGGCGGTGGTCTCCCGGCCCTTGTGCCGCTGGCATTGGCCTTGACACTTGGGGCAGGGTTGCTGTTTCTGGCGCACGGGTTCGATGCGCACCGCCGCTGGCTGACCGTGTTCCCGGCGGTTGGGCTGGCGGCGTTGACCGGTGTGCCCGGCACGCCGGGCTTCCTTGTGCTGACCGAGATGGCCGGCGCAGCCCGAGCGCTCTCAGGGATGGCCTGGCTTGTGGTGGGTGCCGGTGTCGTGGCCTGGGTCGTATTGAGCGCCGGGCTGTGGCGCGTGCTCGTCTGGCCGGCCGAGCCCCTGCAGGGAGGGCGGGTCGGGCTTGGGCTCCACGTGGGCGGGTTGACGCTGGGTGTCGTGCTCGTGTTGTTCACGGGTGTCGCGTCTTCGCTGTTGAGCATCGTGACCGGGATCAAGACCTTCGAGCTCTCGGAAGCGGATGCGCCGAACTTGATCGCCGCGGCCGGGCTGTCGCTGATCATCGTGGGTCTGGGTTTCGGTTTGTGGCGGGCCGAGAACATCACGCGGAGCGCGCTCGACCAATGGTCGCGCACGGGCGTGGCNNGCCGGTGGGCCGCTCTGGGTGCTGGCGTTCATCGTCGCTGTCGCCCTGGCGTTCAGACCATGATCGCTGTACTACAGACCCTGACGATCGCTGCGGCCGCGGGCGCTGTCTTACTCGTTCTTGTCGCGCCGTGGCGCGGCACCTGGGCGAACGTGACGGCGTTGGCGCTCTCCGGCCTGGCGGCCATCGGCGCAGCGATGCAGGTAGACGAAGGCCAGATCGCGCTCGCCTGGCTCGCAGCCCGCGTGGTGACGATCACGCTTCACATGACGGCAAGCCCTGTGGCACACGCCCGTGAACCGTCGACTGGCCCCTTCCGTCGTTTGCAGCTGGGTCTTCGCTCGAGCGTCGCGGCCGCCACGCCTGAGCGGTTGAGCGAACGCGTCTTCCGGGTCGCCGTTGCGGCCGTGTGGCTCGGAATCGCGGCAGTCGTCGCGTTGCGCGCCTTCGAGTCCGGAGTCGTGCTCGACCCGATCCAGGCCTGGGCCGCGCTGGCTTTGCTCGGCGGCGGCGTCGCGGCCTCGGTGCTCACGCCCGACGTCGATCGGCGCTTCATCGCGCTGCAGTTGGCATTGAGCGGTCTTGCCATCGGGCTTGTCTGGCTCGATCGCGATTGGGGCCGGGCATTGGCGATTGCCGTGATGGACGTGGTCGTGGCCATCCAGGCTGTCGCCGAACCGGGCGAGAAGGCGGAGGTTTGATGCTCTCTGCGCCCTTCCTGCTCCTGGTCGCTGCGCTCGGGTTGTCGCTTGCGACGATCTTCCTCAGTCAGCGACCGACGGCGCAGGCCCTCTTCTCGGCTGTCGTGGCCGCCGCGGTCGGCGCGAGCCTCCTGTCAGCCGACCTGTTCGCGTTCCTGGAGCTGCCGATGGTCGGGGTCACCTGGGGGATGCCCGGGAGGATCGCCGACGCTCATCGTCCAGTATTGGCCGCCTGGTGGTTTGGACTGGCCGCGCTTGGGCCGATCGCGCGCTGGTCTGGGAAGCCAGGTGGGTTCTTCTTGCCGCTCGCCTGGCTTGTGGCCGGAGTCTGGCAAATCGCGCTGGTCGGTGATCCGCCGATTGCGGCGCTTGTGGCGGGCGTCGTGGCCCTGGCGCTTGCGGCGCCGCTCCTGGCCGAGGGACGAGGTCAGGTCGTCTTGCTCTATGCCGTGCTTGCGCTCACCCTCGTCCTGCTCGCCAACTGGCAGAACCAGATGAGCATCGCCGCGCCGACGACATTGGCCCATGCGCTGGCAACGACCCTCGCGCTGGGGATCAGCTGCATGCTCCTGTCAGGCGCTTTTCCGTTCCATGTCTGGAGCCCGGCGCTGCAGCCCTCGGCATCACCCTCAGGCGTCGCCCTGCTGGCGCTTGTCTTGCAGCCCGCAGCGTTGTTGATGACCGAGATCCTGACGCAGGACCTTGGGCTTGCGCGCACGCCGCTCGGCCTGGCCGGGCTGCGGCTTGCCGGCGTTTTGTCGTTGGCGGCCGCGGCCGCGATGTCGTTTGGCGAGCGTCGTCTCGAGCGGCTGTTGAGCCATGCCCTGATCCTCGATGTCGGGGCGACGCTGCTCGCGATCGGGCGCGGCGGTGCGCCGGATCCTGCCTTGTTCGGCGCAATGCTTGGGGTGCGGGTGTTGGGCGTCGCGGCGTGGTCGAGCGGGCTCGCGACGCTACGCGCCGGAGGTGCGAGCACGACGTTGCCACTCACGGGAAGCGGGCTGCGACTGCCGCTGGCGACCCTGGCTTACCTCGTCGGTCCCTTGACGATCGCGGGTTATCCGTTGCTGGCCGGTTTCCCGTGGCGCTGGACGCTCATGCTCGAGGTCGGCTTGCGCGATCCGGCGGCTGCGCTGGCGCTGTTGGCGGCCCTGGCGGGCATCGGCTTCGCCACGTTTCGATCGCTGACCGACCTGATCACACCCACCGGCGAGGGCTCGACGCTGCGCTTTGGCGATCGAGGCTGGCCGGCGCTCGCCAATCTGATCGTGGTGACGCTGATCTTGCTGAGCGCCGCCTTCCCGCAATCCTGGACGCGGTTGCTGGGCTCAGGCGGGTGAACGGCGCCCTATTGCGAAGGGCGCCGATGGGCAGTTCGCGAGCTCACGGGCCGGCGGCGCTCACATCCGTCGGCTGAGCACGTCATCCCACAGCCCATTGAGCCGTGGCCCGATGGCTGCCCAATCGTAGTGGGTTGCGACGAACGTCCGGCCAGCTGCGCCCAAACGCGTCTCGAGATCGGGCTCTTCAATCACGCGGCAGACCGCCTCGGCGAAGGCCAGCGGGGTATCGGCAAGCAGCGCTTCGCGGCCGTTCGTCAGCGAAAACCCCTCGGCGCCGATATGGGTCGAAACCACAGGGCGTCCGAGTGCGAAGGCCTCAAGGATCTTAAAGCGCGTCCCACCGCCCATGCGTAAGGGCGTGACATAGACTTGTGCCCCGGCGATATGCGGGCGCGTGTCATCGACTGCGCCCGTGACATGAACGCCATCACGTCCGCTCAGCGCTCGGACGGCCCGTGTCGGGGCCTGGCCCACGATCCAAAACGTCGCAGCCGGGAAGCGCGTACGCACCCGGGGCCAGATCTCGGCAACGAACCAGGCCACGGCATCGACGTTAGGCCGATAATCCATCTTGCCCGTAAAGACGACTCGACCCGATTTGACGGCTGCCGGCGAAACGGGCTCGTAGTCGCCGAGCGTGATGCCGTTAGGGATGACGATCGGATGGACGGAAGGGGCAAGCGTCTGCAACGCTCTGGCATCTTCGGCCGACACGACGCTCAGGCCGTCGGCTGCGGCGCACACAGTGCGCTCGAGCGCCTTGAGCCGCGGCAACTGGATCCGCGAATAGAGCGCGGCCAGCCGTCGTCCGGGTCGGCCGCGATCGGTCGCAAGCGCCCGCTCCTGGATCACGTGTTCGGCGTTATGCGCGTCGAAGACGATCGGCAGTCGCCGCGCCACAAGCATTGGGAGATAGGCGGCGAGCTCGAGCCCCTCGACCTGCACACCGGCGTAGTTCTCGGCCGCAAGCATCTCGTTCAAGGCATCGCGAAAGGCCGGCGACCATAAACGCCGGGCGAGATCTGCGTGACCGAGCGCGAGATCGATCAGACGACGCGTCGCCGAGCGCGACGGGGGCGCGATGACCCGAATGCGGGCGCAGCGCCGCGCCAACGGCGCGGGCACAGGCGCTGCAGGGTCGCCAAACGTCAACAGATCGAGCGTGTGGCGTTGGGCCAGCTGGCCCAACAACCCCCAGTTGCGGATCGTCGTCCCCTGGTGTGGCGGAAACGGCACCTGCGGGGTGAGGATCAAGAGGCGCATCGCGCGGCCGCCGGCTATGCCTGAGCCCGGCTCGTAGGGTTGGATAGGCGTGCCGCGTCTGAAGCGACCGCGCGATAGAGGGCCACGGTCTCGGCGCCGCAGCGCTCCCAGGAGAAGGAGCGGGCGCGCTCGAGGCCGCGTGCGCGCAGATCCTGACGCAGTGCCTCATCGAAAAGCAGGCGTTCCAGGGCATGCGCGAGCTCACTCGAGTCGTCAGGGCTGACAGCCAGGGCTGCGCCGCCTGCGATCTCGGGCAGCGATGCGCGGTCCGAGATGACGACTGGCACGCCGCAGCCCATGGCTTCGAGCACCGGGAAGCCAAAGCCCTCGTAATGCGATGTCAGCGAGAGGCAGTGAGCGCCGTTGTAAATCGCGGGAAGCTCGGCGTCGGGCAGGTTCTCGAAGTACCTGACATGCTCGGTCAGTTTGAGCGAATTGATCAGCCGCATCGCCTCGGCAAACAGCCAGCCGCGGTTGCCGACGAGCACGAGCGGGGGTGCATCGCGGCGGCGGCTGCGCAACTCGGCATAAGCGCGCAACAGACCGGCGACGTTCTTGCGCGGCTCGAAGGTGCCGACGAAGAGGATGTAGCCCGGCGTCAGGTCGAGCTGGGCCAGCACGGGCTCGATTTCCTCGGGCGACATCGGCCTGAAACGCGGGCTGATCCCCTCGTAGATGACGTGAATCTTCTCCGGGGCGATGGCGAGCAGGTTGACGAGGTCGGTCTTCGTGGCGTTCGAGACGGCGATCACGGCATCGGCCTGCGCCACGGAGCGGCCGATGTTTCCGGCGTAGTAGTGACGGCTGTCTTCAGTCAGGAACTCCGGGTGGAGCAGAAAGGTCAAATCATGCACCGTGCAGATCAGGCGGCGCGCCCCGAACTTCGGCGAGATGAAATCGGGTGAATGCAGGATATCGAGCCCGTGGGGCAGCATTTCGAGGCCGAAGAGCGTGGTTTCGAAACGGTGGTGCGCCGGAACCCAGCTGTCGATCCGCCTGACCCCGTCGCTGAAGCGCAGCTTGTGCCCGCGGCGGAAGATCTGCACGTGCTCGATATCGGGGGCCAGGGACGGGATCTCCTGGGCCAGGTGACGCATATAACGGGCGATCCCGCCGCCCGTGTAGTAGGTGAGACGCACATCCAATCCTAAACGCATGGCCGCATTCTACCCTGCCGCCGTCAACCTTCGCCGTGTGACGTTGGTCCCGTGTGCAGGCACCTGTCGGTGTGCTGTTGGCATACCCATGTGCGGCTGACGTGCAACCCGGCTGGCGCGCGTCCTGCCGGCGTAAGCCGGGATCCAGTGGCCACCGACCCGTCTGGCTGCACGGGTTCTCGACCCCGGCCTTCGCCCGGGCGACGAGCCCGGCCGGTTTGCCGCCGGCATCCGGCTGCCCTTGCGCACCCCGGCAGCCCCGGCGGCGCGCCGGAGCGCCGGCAGATATAATCAAGCCCATTGTCGGGACCCCTCGACACATGAGGTGCGTATGGAACTGAGCCAGATCGCCAAAACCGTGGAATGGCTTGACGCGGAGCGGCGCAAAGACAAACAAGAGATCACGGCGCTCTCCGAGCGGATCGGCGCACTTGCGGCCGAGAACCAGGGGTTGTTGCGCCGGTTGCATCAGCTCGAGTCCGAGCTGGCCGCCTCAAACACCCAGGTCTCACGATTGAGCAAGATCGACGAGATCCTCGAGGGCAACCGCAAGGAGCTGGTCAGACAGGTCGTCGAAGTGGAAAAGCGCTTTGCCGAAGCGACCAAAGAAGACGAACGACTGCGGCGAATCGACCGCGACGGCGTCAACAAATCGATCGCCGAGGTCAGAAAAGAGCTCGAGGCGATCACGCGGCTCGAGCGAGATCTTCAGGCCCGTCGCGAAGAAGAGCAACGCGCGAACCGCGCCATCTCTGAACTGCAGAAACGCGTCGATGATTTCAACAAACTCGTCGATGAACGCAATCGCGCCGTCACGCTTGTCGAAGAAGGGCGCCGACAAGATGCGAAGCGCCTGACCGACGTACAGACCGAACATGCCGATCTGCGCCGCCGCGTCGATGAGGTGCGGGGCAAAATCGAGATCGTCGAAGACATCGCGCGCCGCGCCGAGGTGCGCATCACCGAGGTGGTCAACGCCGAGAGCGAGCGTCGCGCGCTGCAGACCCAATGGACCGAGGCGCAGACGATCCGACAATCTGAACACGAACGGGCCTGGGTCGAGCTGCAGGCGAAGGTCGAGGGCTCGCTCTCGAGCATGGAGGAGTATGCGCGGCGGGTAAATTCGTACTACGAGTCCAACCGCGAGCTGGCGCGCGCCGCTCATGAGATGAAGCAGGCCACCGAATTGCTCGAGCGCCGCATCAACGAATCGGGCGAGATCCAGCGGCTTTCGGAGGATCGCATCCGTCAGGATTGGACGGCCTTCCTGGCCGATGATCAGAAACGCTGGACGACGCACATGCTGTTGCGCGATGAGCAGTGGCGCGATCACGACAGGCTCGAGGAGAAACAGACCGAGCAGATCGAAGCGCTCGATGAGGCATTGGCCGAGCTGCGCGATGTGTTGGCCCGCGTCCAGGAGACCGACAGCCAGCGCATGCAGCTGATCATCAACCTGGCGCGCGAGCTGACGGCCGACGCCGAGCCCGCGCCGACGCCAAAGACCCGCTGACCCCATCGCGGGCCCATCCGCCACACCCGCGTCAGGATTGAACCGTATGCAGATCGCCACGCGTGTGACCCGCGCCGGGATACCCGATGCGGCCCAGGGAGCGCCTTTTTTGCCGGGCCCGGTCTTTGCCGCGCCGTTTCATGCGGCCGGAGAGGCCAAGGACGCGGCTTACGTCTACGCGCGAACCGGGCACCCCACCTGGACCCGATACGAGATGGCCCTGACCGAGCTCGAGGGCGGGCAGGCGTGCGTGTTCGCCTCGGGCATGGCCGCGGTCGCGGCGGTCTTTGGCGCCGTGCTGCGCCCGGGCGACCGAGTGGTGCTGCCGGCCGACAGTTATTTCGGCGCCCGCGCGCTGGTTGACGGCTTCTTCACGCAGATGGGCGTGACCGTCGTCAAGGCGCCGACCGCCGGGAGCGCGCAGATGGCGCACATCACCGGCGCGCGCCTGGTCTGGCTCGAGACCCCGAGCAACCCCAACCTCGACGTCTGCGATATCGCGGCCGTCGTCGCCCAAGCACGCGACCACGGCGCGCTTGTCGCCGTCGACAACACGACGGCCACTGTGCTCTCCCAGCAACCGCTGGCGCTTGGCGCCGACTTCTCGGTCGCTTCAGACACGAAGGCCATGAGCGGCCACTCCGATCTGTTGCTTGGGCATGTCGCGGTTCGTGAGCCGGCCTGGCTCGAACGAATCGTCGAGTGGCGCACGCACGTCGGCGCCACACCTGGGCCGATGGATGTCTGGCTGGCGCATCGTTCGCTTGCCACGCTCGATGTGCGGCTCGAACGTCAGACGGCGAATGCGCTTGCGCTCGCGACCTATCTCCGAAGCCGTCCTGAGTTGATCGCCGTGCGTTACCCCGGTCTGCCCGACGATCCCGCGCACGACATCGCAGCGCGTCAGATGACGCGCTTTGGGACAGTCCTTGGCCTGACGTTCGCAGACAGGGCAGCGGCCGAAGCCTTTCTCGCGCACGCAACACTCATCACAGAGGCCACGAGCTTCGGCGGCGTTCACACGACGGCCGAACGCCGCATGCGCTGGGGCGCCGACGGCGTCTCGGAGGGTTTTGTGCGCCTGAGCGTCGGCGTCGAGCACATCGACGATCTTTTGGCCGATGTCGCGCAAGCGCTCTCGAGCGTGTCACGGGTGGAGCCTTGACCACAACGATCGAGGCGGCGCCATGAACGCCACACAACCAGCCGGCGATCTGACACGAGCCGAACACGGCGGGCTGATCTTCTATCACGTTGCCGCCTGGGCCGGCCTGCCGCTTGTCCACGGCTTCACGACCCGGCACGGCGGCGTCAGCCCCGAGCCATTCGCCGGGCTCAACCTTTCGATCAGCGTCGGCGACACGCGCGCCAACGTCGTCGAGAACCGGAGAAGGGTCTTCACCGCCCTCGGTCGGGCGCCGGATTCGATCGCCGATCTCTGGCAGGTGCACTCGGCTGACGTCATCTACGCGACGGCGCCCCGCGCGCCTGGGCAAGACCATCACGGAAAGGCCGATGCCCTGATCACCGATCGGCCCGAGGTCACGCTCTTCTTGCGCTTCGCGGATTGTGTGCCGATCTTGCTGTACGATCGTGCACGACACGTCATCGGCCTCGTGCACGCCGGCTGGCGGGGCACGGTATCCGGCGTGTGCGCCGCGACCGTGTCAGCGCTCACCCGGCAGTTCGGCACCGACCCGACGGACGTGGTCGCCGCCATCGGGCCTTCAATCTCCGGGCCGCGCTATGAAGTCGGCCCCGAAGTCGTGACGGCCGCCGAAGCGATCCTTGGCGACAGGGCCGGCGAAGCTCTGATGTCGCGGTCGGGCAAGACCCACTTCGACCTGTGGCGCGCCAATGCCGTTGTGCTCGAGCGGGCCGGGGTCTCGGCGATCACGATCGGCGGCTTATGCACGGCCGACAACACGCATGACTTCTATTCGCATCGCGCCGAACAGGGCCGCACCGGCCGTTTCGGCGCCTTGTTGGCGCTGGCGCAATGACGACCGACCCGAAGCTTGTGCACCAACTTGATGGCCGGATCGCGGAGGTGCGTGAGCGGATCGCTTCCGCCGCGGTTGCCGTGGGGCGCGACCCGGAATCCGTGACCCTGATCGCGGTCAGCAAGACGCATCCCTGGGCCACGATCGCGGCCGCAGCCAAAGTCGGCCAGAGGGATTTTGGCGAGAACCGGCTCGAGGAGGCCCTCGCCAAGCGCCGCGAACCGGGTGCGGCCGACCTTCGCTGGCACATGATCGGCCATGTACAAAGCCGCAAAGCGGCAGCCGTCGTCGAAGCCGGTTTCGATTTGATCCACTCTGTGGATACGCTCAGGCTCGCGGAGCGATTGAGCCGGGCGGCCCAGCCGACCGGACGAACGCAACCCGTTCTTCTCGAATGTAACGTCTCGGGCGAAGACAGCAAGTCGGGTTTCGTAGCCGCGAACCACGCCGATTGGTCGGCCCTGATCGATACCTGGTCGACGTTGGGCCGGCTGCCCGGCCTGTCGGTCGTCGGCCTGATGACGATGGCGCCCTGGGGCACCGATGATGAGACGGCGCGCCCGATATTTGCGCGCCTGCGTGAGCTCTCGGCCCTGGCGCAGGCCCGGCTCGGCCTGGTCTGGCCCGTGCTGTCGATGGGGATGACCGATGACTACGCCGGCGCGGTGCGTGAGGGCGCAACGCACGTCCGTGTCGGCCGAGCGATCTTCGGCGATCGCGGCTAGATTCCCTGCCCGATGGCTCTCCGGTGCGCATCGTCCGCAGGGTCTGGAGTCGTGTGTGGATGCAGTAGGCGCGCCAATGAGCGTCACAGGGTGTGCAAGCACGCGTCACAGGGTGATCCTGTCCGGTTGCGGCCGATTGCGTTATGCTTGTGTTCAGCGTTTGAGGGTTCAGACGTGGTTCAAGATCTGGGAGCCAGGGGTCGTGCACCCGCGTGACTGAGACGGCTCTCGCACTGTTGGCATAAGGAGCATGACTGTGGGCGAATCTCTGGCGGCGACGATCGGCTTGGTCGGGCAGCTCCTGACCCTCGTGCTTGTGATCAATGCGTTGCTCTCTTGGGCGCCGATCGACCCGACTCATCCGGTGCGACGTACGCTCAGCGAGATCTGCGAGCCGATCGTGCGGCCGTTTCGCAATCTGCTGCCGCCAGTCGGGATGATGGACTTCTCGCCGCTTGTGGCGATGCTGGCCATCCAGCTCATCGCGCGCGTGTTGCAGATGCTGGTTCTGCAGGCTTTCGCCTGAGATGGAGATCCGACCCGGCGGCCAGGGCGCCGCGCTCCTGGTCAAGATCACGCCGCGCGCGAAGCGAACGGCTGTGATCGGACGGCTCGATGACGGCAGCCTCAAGATCGCCGTCGCTGCCCCGCCCGAGGATGGAAAGGCCAATGCCGCGTTGATCCGTTTCCTCGCGCTGACGTTGGGTGTGCGTGAAGCCCACATCGAGATCGTCAGCGGGCATGGCGCGCCGCGTAAGCTGATCGCGATCACGGGCCTGACGCCCGCCGAGGTCGAGCGGCGGTTGGTACCCACACAGGGCTGACGCACGACATGAAAAGCGGCCGGGTCGNNCGTTTTTTGTTGTGGTTGAGCGGCGCCCGTTCGTGTCAGGCGCTGCGCCCATCCACGGCGAAGGCCGCCAGCCGCTGCCCGCTCTGCGCGCTGATCGCGACCAAAGCGCGGAAGGCTGCATCGCGAACGAGCGGTTCACGGGGATCGCCAAGCACGCGATACAGCTCGCGGGCCGCGACCGGGTCGCCGAGCATGGCCAGCGCCTCGGCTGCCGCGATCCGGATCTCGGGCTCACCTTCGAGCAGCGCGCGATTGAGCAGGTCGATCGCGCCGCGGCCCGGCGGGACGCCTGCGCCGAGGGCAGCCGCCCAGGCGATCAGCCAGGCCTGCTGCTCGGGTGGCGTGAAGGGCACGGGCGCCGGTTGCGTCTTTTCGAAACGAGCCTCAACCAGCTCGGCCGCTGCATTCCGAACCAGCCATTCTGGGTCGCTGATCCGGCCCTGTTCGAGCAAGGCCTGTGCCTCAGGCAGACGCGTGTCCGCGAGCCCGAAGTACGCGGCGCGACGGGTGTCGTGGCCGGGCTGGGCCAAGGCCTCGCTCAAGATCGTGAAGCCGTGTTCTGGGTTGCGTGCCAGGGCCTGAGCGGCCGCCAGTTTGATGCTCAGATCACTCTGTTCAACCCCGCGCCTGAGCGTATCGATAGCGGCATCGCTGCCGATCACGGCTAGCGCCAGCGCCGCAGCCCACCGGACGTCGAGATACGGGTCGTTGAGCGCCGCGGCCAGTTGCGGCACGGCGCCAGGCTCACGAAGCGCGCCAAGGCCGAGCGCAGCCATCCGTCGTGCAAAGGGCTCGGCGCCGGCCAGTGTCTGTGCGAAGAGCCGCGCGACTGTCGGATCTTGCGAGGCGACAAGCGCCGCGAGCGCCCGGAGACGCAGCGTCTCGGGTTGCACCTTGTCGAGCATCAGGCGCGAAAGGCGCTTGAAGACCTCGCCGCGCCAGGGCGCGCGCACCGGTGCATCGCGCAACCAGCCAGCGATCGTGAACAGCTGCGTGTGTAGGGCGTCGGCCGGCTGTTGAAGCAGCCGGGCCGCGATCGGCGTCAGATCTCCGTGCGCCGCGTACAGCCCAAGCGCCTCGCTCCACAGGGGATGCGTCTCAGGCTCGGCCTGGGTCGCTTCTTCGAGGGCTTCGGCCGCGAAGTGGACGGCAAGCAGGCCATGCGTGAAGCCGATACGCTCACGTCCCAGGCGCGTGAGCAGCCGCCGGCTCATCAGGCTATCAAGGATCACGCCGGGCTCGAGCTCGGCCTTGCCCGAAGCGCTCTTCGTGACAAGCGGCAACAGGATCTCCCGGGCATCGACCCGCGGGATGCCCGCGCCGTCGCGACGATTGAGGCTGCGTATCGCGACGAGCTGCAACGCCGTACGTTCTGTGGCGTTGAGCGCATGGCGGCGGACGAAAGCCGAGAGCCAATCGGCCGGGCGCGGCCCCGGGATGTCGCCCGAGAGCGCGCCCCAGATTCGCAGCGTCAGCTCGCCGACCGTGCGCCCCTGGCCGCCGATGTTGAGCCAGCCGAGCAGGATACTCGGGTCGATGTCGAGCGCGCCGCGTTTTCGGTTGCGGCTCAGTCCGTTCTGCCACTCGCGCAGCCAGTTTTGCGTCAGCGTTTGCGTGGCTTGCGCGTTCGGCGGCGCGATGTACACCGGGGCGAAGCCAAGCGCCGTGAGCGGGCCAAAGCCGCTCAGACCGCAAGCCGCGATGACCCGGTGTTGCGGATACGCCTCACGAAAGCCCTTGAGCCAATCGCCGACCGCCTGGATCCCTTCGAAAGGCAACTCATCGAGCCCGTCGATCAGCACCAGACAGGCCGCGCGTTGCAGCCGCATCCGCAAGTGTCGGGTCAGGTTGGTCGATGTGAGCAGTGAGACGCGTGCCTGCGCCGCGGCCAGGAGCGGCGTGGCGCTATCAGCCTTGGGCGAGGGCGCGAAGTCGAGGTCGGCTGCATGCACGAAGATGGGCGTCGGCGAAGTCGGGAACAGCGCCTCGTCACCGGTCGCCGCGAGGCTTGCGATCTGCGCCAGCGCGGTCGTCTTGCCCGAGCCGAGGCCGCCAAGCACCACGAGCGGCTCCCCGCCAACCAGGATGTCGCGCAGCCCGAGCGTCGGGCCGTCGTAGATCCCGGCGAGCTCGGGCCAGTCGGGCAAAGCCGGGATGATCGTGTTGAGATCGTCGTCGGGTGGTGGAGCGCTCGGGTCGAAGGCGGGCGGAGGCTGCATGAACCGGGGCGCGATCGCCAGGCTGTCGAGCGTGAAGAGCGCACCCGCGAGGTGCGCGCTCTGCGCAAAGCGCCGAACGTCTTCGCGGTAGTTGTGCTCTGTGCCTGCGGTCAAGCGCACGCGCAGCCGGCCCCAGCCATCGAGCAGGCGGGCGCGCAGCCCGGCCAGCGCCCGGCGCTGAGTCCACAAAGCGAACACGACCGCCCAGGCGGCCGCAAATCCAAGCCAAAATGAGAAAAGATCCACTGAGGGCATGCGTCGCTTTCCCTCTCATCCGTCGGGGCCGGCCGGACCACCCGAGCCGGCCCCGACTACCGAGGAGGAGACCCGTGCTGGACAGTGCGAAAGTCGTGCCAACCTTTGGCGCAACTCTTGCATGCGCACGGGTCGGGCGCACTCACAGTGTACGGCGTCTCGCCCCGCTGGTCAGGAAAACTGGGTTAGTTTGCGCGAGGGAAGGTTGGCGATTCGTGTCTGCACAACGTCTCCGTGAGTTCGCGCTTGTCATGGCGCTGTCTCTGGCTCTGTTGACGCTCCTCAACGTACCGTATCTGGTCGCTATGAATCGAGCCGATGGCCTNNCGTCTTGCTGTTCACGTATTACCTGGGCCTCGGACATCTGGCGCGCCTGACTGGGCTCACGGTGCTCGTTGTCTATCACGTGGCTCGCCTGGCCGGAGGCCTGTTCTTCCTCCTGACGCTCTATCACGTCGGTTTGCCGCTGGCGCCGACAACGGCCGGGCGCCTCAAGCGCTGGGCGGCCGTGGCGCTGGCGAGCGGCCTGGGCTGGCTCGTCACGCCGCTCTCCGGCGCGCTGAGCCCCGNNGTCTCGCTCTTCGCCAATCCGCATTTCCCGATGGCCTGGGCGCTCGTGCTCTGGCTCCTGTACTGGGGGTTGCCTGAGTGGTCGGGCCCGATCACGGCCCGATCCTGGCGCGTCGCCGGCGTTACGCTGTTCCTGGCCGAGATCTACCCGATGGCGTTGCCGACCGTCCTGCTGACGCTTGGCGGGGCGGCGCTACTAAACTGGCGCGCGCGGGGTACCTTCTCAAAGCGCGAACTGCTGATCCCCATGACGGTCGGTCTCGTGGCTGCCCCGCGCCTGCTCTACACGGCATGGCTCACCCGCACCCATGCGCAACTGGCATCGTGGAACCTGCAAAACGCGTCGCCGGCGCCCGACTTCCCGTTGGCGCTTGCCTGGGGCTGCGTGCCTCTGGCGCTTGCCCTCATCGGCCTGATTTGGGTCTGGCGATCTGGCGAGGCACGCGACAGGTTGTGGGCCATGTGGCTGTTCGCGGGTGTGGGCGCGATCTATTTCCCCTATGAGCTGCAACGCCTGCTCAGCCTGGGGCTGATGTTTCCGTTGGTTCAGTTGGGGATCGCGGCCTGGCAGGCCATGATCGCGCCGCGGCTTGGCTCTGTCGCGCGCCGTGGGCTGACCGTTGTGTTGGCCCTTGCGGCGGCCTTGAGCAACGCGCTTGTCTGGGCCGGCGCGCTGGCGGCGGCGGGGTCGACGGAGCCCGAGATCTTCCTGCAGGCGGCCGAGGCGCGCGCCATCGCGGCCCTGCCGGCCGATGCCGTCGTCGTGGCTGCGCCCGAGCTTGGCGGCCTGATCCCCACGCGCTCGCAAGCGCGTGTGATTTACGGCCACGCGGCCGAGACGCCGAACGCCGAAGCGCGCCGGGCCGATGTGCTCGAATTCTTCGCCGGCGATGCGTCGGCCGACTTCCTCGAGCTGAACGGCGTCACACACGTCTTCTACGGCCCGCGCGAGGCCGCGCTTGGGCAACTGCAATTGCCCGAAACGGGTTGGCGGTTGTTGAGCGACGACGGTGGCTTGCGCGTGTACGGTCGGGAGGCTCAGCCGTGACGACGGGCGTGGGCCCGCGGCCGACGGTCACGCAGCGCGAATGGCGCTGGGCCATTTTCGCGGCGCTGGTTGTCATGGCCCTGACGTGCGTCCCGTATCTTGTTGCAGTGGCGCAGCAAGACGACGCGCTGCGCTTCACGGGCTTCTTGATCACGGCCGATGACGGCCACTCGTATCTGGCAAAGATGGCGCAGGGCGCGCGCGGCGACTGGCTCTACACATCGTCGTATGCAGCCGAGCCAGGGCGCCCCGCGTTGCTATTCCCGTTCTATCTGCTTCTCGGTCATCTCACGGGTCCGGCGTGGCTCACCCGGATCCTGGTCTTTCACGTGACGCGCGTGGCCTTCGGCGCCGCGTATCTCGTCGCCGCCTACGCCTGGCTGGCGGAGTTCCTGCCGCTCGTCAAACAACGACGCCTTGGCTTCGGTCTGCTGGCTCTTGGAGGCGGGTTGGGCTGGCTGGCGCTGCTCGCCGGCGGCGCGCCGGCGCTCGAGGATCTGCCGCTGGATCTGTACCTGCCCGAGGCTTTCTCGTTTCTATCGCTGCTCACGCTGCCGCACCTGGCGGCGGCCCGGCTTGGCCTTGTGTTGAGCCTGCTGGCGTATCGCGCCGGCCACGCCTGGCGGGCGGGGCTGGCGCTCCTCGGCGTCGCACTGCTCGTGCCGCTGTATCCGCTCGTGGCCGGTTCGCTCCTGGTGGCTGGCGAGGGATACGCGCTGGCGCGCAGTCGCTTCGAGCGCGCTTCACTGACGGCCGCCGCGGCCCGGCTGGCTGCCTTGCTGTTGCCATCGGCGCCGTACGTGATGTATGTCGTCACGCTCAGCCTGCTCGACCCGGATCTCGCCCGGTTCTGGGATCAGAACATCTTGCGCTCGCCCGCGCCGTGGCATTTCGCACTGGCGTATGGACCCTGGTTACTGGCCGCCGCCTTTGGATGGCGCTCGCTGCGCCGACGTGAACCCGAGCTGGCGACGCTTGCCGTCGTCTGGCTGGCGCTCGGGATCGTGCTGACGTATCTTCCGATCACGACGCAGCGCCGTCTGATCGATGGCTACTGGCTGTGGTTGGCGCCGCTGGCGGCCCGTGGGCTCAGCCGGATCGGGCGTGGCTCGCGGCTTGGGCGGCTTGTGTTGCCGGTGCTGCTCGTCGTGACGCTGCCGGGCCCGGCGCTGGTCTGGGGCGGGGCGCTTGGCGCCGCCCTGGCGCGAGACCCGATCGCGTTCATCCCGTCAGCGCAGGTCGCGGCCTTCGACTGGCTCCC
>DKKP01000373.1 GCA_002455335.1 Anaerolineales bacterium UBA6663
TCCGGCGATGGCGGCGATGGCGCCGTGCATTTTCGCCGAGAGAAGTTCGTGGCCCAGGGCGGCCCCGACGGTGGCGATGGGGGGCGCGGCGGCGACGTGGTGTTCGTCGTCGACGTCAAGCTCAACACGCTCCTGAGCTTCGCGCATAAGCGCAAGTACGCGGCCAAGCCGGGAGGGCGCGGCGGGCGTAATGACATGCGCGGCGCTTCGGCCGATCCGCTCCTCGTGTCGGTGCCGCCGGGCACAGTCATCCGCGATCAGCAAAGCGGTATCGTGCTCGGCGACCTGACCGACGCCACGCAGACCCTTGTCGTGGCGCGCGGCGGGCGCGGTGGGCGCGGCAACGCGCGCTTCGTCTCGTCGCGCAACCAGGTGCCGCATGTGGCCGAGAAGGGCGCGCCCGGCGAGGAACTCACGCTCACCCTCGAGCTCAAGCTGATCGCCGACGTCGGCATCGTCGGCGTGCCGAACGCGGGCAAGAGCACGTTCCTCTCGTCGGTGACCGCCGCGAAACCCAAGATCGCGGCCTATCCGTTTACGACGTTGCAGCCGAACCTGGGCGTCGCCCGGCTCGATACGCTTGGCGCTCAGACGCTTGTGCTCGCCGACATCCCGGGCCTGATCGAGGGCGCGCACAAGGGCGTCGGCCTCGGGTTCGACTTCTTGCGCCATGTTCAACGGACACGCGTGCTGATCCATCTGCTCGATGGCCAGAGCGCCAACCCGGTCGCCGATTATGGACAGATCAATGCCGAGTTGACCCTGTTCGACGAAGACCTGAGTAACAAGCCGCAGGTTGTGGCCGTGAACAAGCTGGATCTCCCCGACGTGCAGGAGCGCTGGCCAACGATCGAGGCCGAGCTCAAAGCTCGCGGTGTCACGGCCATGGCGATCTCGGCCGCCACCGGGAAGGGTGTGCGCGAACTACTCTTCGCTGCCAGCCAGCGCCTGGCCGATGCCCCGCCGCCTCCGCGATTCGATGACATCCCGGTCTACCGACCGGCCTTCGACGCCAATGAGTTCACGATCACGCGCGACGAAGACGGCGCGTACCGGGTCAGCGGCAAGAAGATCGAGCGTGCTGCGCGGATGACGTACTGGGAGTTCGAAGAGGCCGTCGAGCGCTTTCAGAAGATCCTTGAGGTGCTCGGGGTCCGCAACGGGCTCGAGGAAGCCGGGATCAAGGCCGGCGACACCGTGCGCATCGGCGAGTACGAACTCGAGTGGAGCGACTAGGCATCCTCGGCGGGACGTTTGACCCGCCGCACACCGGGCACCTGGCGCTGGCCCGCGCAGCAAGCGATCAGCTCAGCCTGACGCGGGTGCTGTGGGCGGTCGCCGCTGACCCACCCCACAAGCAGGGGCGGGTCCACACTCCGGCCGAGGTGCGCGTGCGTCTGGTGGAGGCGGCCATTGCGGGTGAGCCCGACATGGCGCTCTCGCGGGTCGATCTCGACCGGCCGGGCCCGCACTACACGGTCGACGCGCTGGCCCTGCTCGCCAGGCAATACCCGGCTACCGAGTTGATCTTTCTCATCGGCGGCGATTCACTCAGGGATCTGCCGTCGTGGCGTAGGCCAGACGAGTTGATCCGGCTGTGTCGACTGGGCGTTCTGCGTCGGCCCGAAGCCGACTTCGATCTCACTGAGTTGGAGTCTGTGATGCCGGGGATCACCCGGCGGATCGACTTCGTCATTGCGCCGCCGGTGTCGGCGTCTTCTCAGGAGATCCGGGCGCGCGCTGCGGTGGGCGCGTCGTTGGTCGGCCTTGTGCCCGCTCGCGTCGCCGCGTTGATCGAAGCCGAGCGGATCTATGCCTCGGATGACGACGTCTGAGCCAAACGTGCCGCCGGGATTTGTCGAGGCCTATCGGCTGCGGCTGTCGGCCAGTTCACGTCTGGTTGTGGGGCTGAACGTCGGGGCGATCGTGCTCCTGGCGCCCGCGATCGCGCTCTTCATCTGGCCGGCTGCGGCGCGCGGCTTCCTGGCTCGTGATCTGGTCTTCACGCTGACGCTGACGCTGGCCGACGGCCTGGCCTTGATCGCCGGGACGGTTGGCGTGGTGGTCGCGCACGAAGCCGTACATGGCCTTGTGATGACGTTCTTTGGCGCGCGCCCGCGCTATGGGATCAAGTGGGAGTTGATGGCCGCTTACGCCACGGCACCCGGGCATCTCTTCGCCCGCGACAGCTTTATCGCTGTTGCGCTTGCGCCGCTGGCGCTGCTCACACCGTTGCTCTGGATCCTCGTCTGGATGGTGCCGTCCGGCGGGCTGTGGATGGCCCTGGCCCTGGCCGGCATCCTCAACACAGTCGGCGCGGTCGGCGACCTCTACATGACCTGGCAGGCGCTCAAACATCCGGCGTCGGCGCTTGTGCTGGACGAGGAGGATGGGATGCGGGTGTATGTGGGTGAGGCCGCGGGGGGCAGGCATCAGGCGTCAGAGACGCTGCCGCGCGAGGCCGGATCCTTCGATGGCCCCGACACCTGACCCCGGACGCCTGACGCCTGGGTCGCTATCCCAATACCCACCAGCACCACGAGGCCCCCGACGATCTTGAGCGGCGTCGGCGCCTCGCCGATGACGAGCATGGCCAGCGCCGAGGAGAGGATCGGCTCGCCGAGCGTGGCGACCGAGACGAAGGTGGCCGGCAGATGTTTCAGCGCCCAGTTGAAGCTCGAGTGCCCGATCAGTTGCGGCAGCAAGGCCAGAAGCAATAACCAGAGATAGGCGATCGAATCGTAGCCGGTGAACGGCGTACCCGTAACCAGGCAGGCCGCCAGCAACGAGACGGCTGCCGCGCCGTAGGTCAGCGTGATGTAGGGCACGAGCGCCAGGCTCTGGCGCAGACGGCGCCCGATCACCAGATAGACCGCGACGGCGGCCGCGCCGGTGAGCGCCAGGGCATCACCCGCCAGGCTGCTGCCATCGCCGATGAGCCCTGAAACAGCGCAGCCTGCCTCGAGCGAACAAACGTCGCTGAGAGCGATCACCACGCTGCCGGCGATGGCGATCAGCAGACCGGCCCAGACCATCCGGCCCGGTGGCTCGCGCAGGATGATCCACGCGATCAAGGCGACAAAGAGTGGCGACGACGAGACAAGCACTGTCGAGTTGGCGATCGACGTGTACTCTAGCGACGAGATCCAGGTGGCGAAATGCAAGCCAAGGAATACGCCGCTCAGCAGAACCAGCAGCCAGGCACGTGGGGGCAGGGCGGCGAAGTCGGCACGGTGGCGTTGAAGGGCCACGGGGGCGAGGATCAGCGTGCTCAGCGTCAGGCGCACTGCCGCGATCGCCAGCGAGGGGACGCCGTCGGCCTGCGCAAAGCGGACGAAAAGGGCCCCGGTCGAGACCGCGAGCAGGCCAACGCCAAGGACGAGAAAGGGTCGGGTGGGCGACAAGAGAGTACTTCGCTAGACAAAAACAGGGCTGGGTGAATATAATCCCTGCGACGCCACCCGTCAATCTTCAGGCCTTTGATCTGGCCTGATCTCACCCACAGGAGACTGTAATGGCACACGAACTACCCTCGCTTCCGTACTCGCACGATGCGTTGGAGCCGCACATCGACACGGCCACGATGCAGATCCATCATGGCAAGCACCATCAGGCTTACGTGACAAACCTCAACAAGGCGCTCGAGAGTGCGCCCGAACTGGCCGGCAAGAGCGCCGAGGAGTTGATCAAGGATCTGGCCGCCGTCCCCGAGGCCATCCGCACCGCCGTTCGCAATAACGGCGGCGGGCATGTCAACCACACCTTCTTTTGGGGCCTGATGGGCCCGAACGGCGGCGGTGAGCCGACCGGCGCGTTGGGCGACGACATCAAGGCGACCTTTGGCTCGTTCGACGAGTTCAAGACCAAATTCCAGGCCGCGGGCGTCGGCCGCTTCGGCAGCGGCTGGGCCTGGCTTGTGGTCGGCAAGGACGGCAAGCTGGCGATCACCTCGACCCCAAACCAGGACAGCCCGCTGATGGATGGCATCAAACCGGTCCTGGGCTGTGATGTCTGGGAGCACGCGTACTATCTGAAGTATCAAAATCGCCGGCCCGATTACTTGGCGGCGTGGTGGAATGTGGTAAACTGGGCTGCGGTTGCGGAGAATTACGCTGCCGCAAAACCGTAGTTTCGAGAACGAAAATCGCCCAGTGAGGCGTGTCAACTCTCAGGAGCTTCGTATGTCCCACATCATCACAAGTTTGTGTCTGCGCGACGGCGGTTGTATCGAGGTCTGCCCGGTTGAATGTATCGTCCCCGGCAAGCCCGAGAGCGAGTGGCCGTGGATGTACATCGATCCCGACACCTGCATCGACTGCGGCGCCTGCGTGCCGGAGTGCCCGTGGGAAGCCATCTTCCCCGAAGATGAGGTCCCGGGCGATCACTCCGCCAAGGACGGTCAGCGCGTTAGCTCGCCGAACGATCCGAATGTCGCGAGCCGCGGTGGTGAGCACTACTCCGGGCACAACAATAAGAGCGAGGCCGTCGAGCTCGATGGCGTGATCACGCTCGCCGCTGGTGATGTGGTTGACTTGCGCGCCGACATCCAGAAGAACTACGACTTCTACAAGGCCGGCCCGGGCTACGGCGCCCGCTAAGGTCCGCTGAGGTAAGATCAGGGAGGGCAGTCGCTCAATGCGGCGCCCTCCCTTTTTTTTGTGATGTGCACACGGGCGCCGTCGGGTGAGGTGGTGCCTTGGCCGTGGGGGCGCCCCTGGGCATGTCGCTCAACGAGGCACGCGAATGGCTGACTTCCGCACAGAAAAAGATTCGCTTGGCGAGATTCAGGTCCCGGCTGACGCACTGTATGGCGTGCAGACCCAGCGGGCGGTGATCAACTTCCCTGTTTCGGGCTTGCGCCCGTGGCGCGCGTTTGTTTGGAGCATGGCCACGATCAAGCGCGCGGCGGCCGAGGTCAACGGCGCGCTCGGGCTGTTTGCTGATCGCGAGGTCGACGGCAAGAAGTACACGGCCCAGCAACTGGTCGACGCCATCGTCGCCGCGGCTCAAGAGGTGATCGACGGCACGTGGGATCACATGTTCGTGGTCGATCCCTTCCAGGCCGGCGCCGGCACCTCGCACAACATGAACACCAACGAGGTGATCGCCAACCTCGCCACCGAGAAGTTGGGCGGCAAACGCGGGAAGTACATCGCCGGGCCGAACGATCATGTCAATATGGCGCAGTCGACCAACGACACGATCCCGACGGCGATCCGGCTCGGTGCGCTGTGGCGCCTCGAGGAGCTGCTCGGCGCGCTCGACGGGCTGGCGCACTCGCTCGAGGCCAAGTCTGTTGAGTTCGACGGCATCGTTAAGTCGGGCCGCACGCACCTGCAGGACGCGGTGCCGGTGCGCCTTGGACAGGAGTTCGCGGCGTACGCCAAGGCCGTGCGCCGCGATCGCGAGCGCGTGGCGCGTTCGGCCGAAGGGCTGCGGCGCCTAGGAATCGGCGGGACGGCCACCGGAACCGGTCTCAATGCACATCCCGAATATCACGCGCGGATGGTGCAGCGCCTGAGCGAGCTGACCGGGCTGACGCTGTACACGTCTGACGATCTCTTCGAGAGCATGCAGTCGCAGGCCGACGCCGCCGACTTCTCGGCCGCGATCCGCACGACCGCGATCACTCTCACGCGCATCGCCAACGACTTCCGGCTGCTGTCGTCGGGTCCGACGACAGGCCTCGACGAGATCCGACTGCCTGCCGTGCAGCCTGGGTCGTCGATCATGCCCGGTAAGGTCAACCCGGTGCTGGCCGAGATGCTCAACCAGGCCATGTTCCACGTCCAGGGCTGCGATCACACCGTGGCGCTTGCGGCGCAGGCCGGCCAGCTCGAGCTGAACGTGATGATGCCCATCATCGCGCACAACCTGTTCGAGATGATGCAGGTGATGATCGGGGCGGTCAACGCCTTCAATACCTTCTGCGTGGTCGGCATCCAGGCGCAGCAGGCGAAGGCCGAGGGCTGGCTGGGCAAGAACGCGATCGTGGCGACCGCGCTCAACCCACTCTGCGGCTACATGGTCGCGGCCGAGCTGGTCAAGGACGCAATGAAGCGCAACATCACCATCCGCGAGTCGGCGGCCGAGCGGATCGCGAAGGGTGACTTCAAGCACAAAGACACCGGCGCGCCGCTGACGCTCGCCGATGTGGATTCCGTGCTCGGCGACTTGCGCAAGCTGACCGAGGGCGGGCTGGGTGGCCCGGCCGGCGGCGGATAATCTCAGGCGGACGGAAACGCGAAGCGCGTG
>DKKP01000133.1:0-5486 GCA_002455335.1 Anaerolineales bacterium UBA6663
CGAAGATGGTCCCGGGCAGGGCGAAGACGGCGTCGCCGGCGCCATTCGCGGCCGGGAGCGTGGCGGCCCGCACGATCTCGGCCGCGCGCGCCGCGATCTGATCGGGCCCGGTGAGCACTTCGAGGTGATGCTGACGGCCATCGTCAACACGATCGACGACGGTCAACGCTTCGCCGATCGAGAACATCGCGCGCTGCGCCGGCTGACCGGCCCAGGCGTGCATCAACTGGAACCCGGCACGCGGCTGGATCAACGCGATCAACATCGCCCGCACAGGCGCGGCGACCTCGAGGCTGTTGTCGTCGCGGACCGTGGCGAGGCGTCGGGCCAGCACGCCTTCGCGGGCCGCCTCCATCCGGCGGTACAACACTGTGCTGTCGACGTTGACCAGGTCGCTATCACCGATGAACGGACGCGGGTCGGCGGGCAGCGCCGCCATCAACAGGGCAAGCTCGGCTGAGGTGAGCGAGAGACGTTGCATGCTCAGCTCCTATCCGCGTTTGCGAGCCGCGCGCTCACGCCGGTACGTGGCGAGGCGCTCGGCGGTGTAGAGATCGAGTTCACCCCGCCGCTCGTTGAACCCGGCGGGCTGGAAGAACGCCAGGATCGCCTCGATCAGCCGTTCGACAGTGGCCGCCTGAGTCGCCATCCAATCCGGATGGTCGGCGGCGACCGTGATCGGGCCGCTCAAACCGAGCTGATGGTGAACAAAGTGATGCAGATCGAAGGCGTTGATCCACTCGACCGTCTCGGCGTTACGCGCCCACTCGATCTCGCCGTCGGCGTGATGCTCGGAGACTCGTAGCAGACAGGTGGGCGACGCCAGGATCGCCACGCCGTCATCTTCGAGCGGGTTGGCTTTGATCAGCTCCAACTGGAAGCCATAGCGCTCAAACAGATAGCCGAAATACTGGCGGATGCGATTTTCGAAAGAAGTGGTTGGCTCGGGCGTCATGGCGTCTCACCTTCGCTGGTCGGGAGGTCGCGGCCGTTGACGATGCCGACCCCCACGGCACCACGGATCGCGGCGTTCGAACCGCCGGTCGACGGCGGCGCATAAGTCCAGCCGTTCCCGTCACGCACGTAACCGAACTTGCTCGCGTTCTCGTCGATGTAGAGCACTTCCTGATACCGTGCATTCAGGGCCTCGCGCGTGCTGCCACCGGCCATGAGGTCGTCGGCCTCTTGCAGGAGCTTGTCGACGTTGTGTCCGACGAACTCCACGCGCGAAGTCCCGGCCTGCATCTCGCGCTCGAGGACGCGCAGGTTCACGTCCATCTGCAGGCCCTGACCCTTGAGAATATCATACTGACCCGGAGCGGTCTCGAACCACCGCCCGCCGTTGGCCTTGGCGTCGGCGATGTAGCCGCCGGCGCCCGTGACGTCCGAGACCGGCAGTTCATCGGCGTGGGCCTTCCACTGGCCAAGCACAAGGCGATCGCCGGCGCCGTGGGTGTTGAGTTCGGCCAGGTCGTCGATCAGTTGCCCGGCGTTGTCGGCGCCCCGGCCGATCGTCGCCAGATCGTTGCTCTTGTCGATGATCGTCGGGATGTTGGCGGCTTCTTCGGCGACCTTCCAGGTGTCCTGAAACTTGACCACGTCGCCCACGGTCTCCGAAAACTGAGCGCCGGCGCGGGCCGTATCGCTGATCGTGTTCGCGACGCGCGCGGCATCACCGGCCTTGTCGGCTGCTCGTGCAACATCGCCCGCCACATCGGCCACGCGGGCGACATCGCTGGCGATATCGGCGGCCTTGGCGCCGCCCTTGGCCGCCGCGCCGCCGCCCGGCGGGAACAGCATCGAGAGCACTTCGAACGTGCCGCGTCCGATCGCCTCGCCATAGTCGCCGCGCGACCAGGCATCGGTGTAGGGCTTCTTGAGCGCCTCCCAAAGCTCGCCGGGGTGGGTGACGGCGTAGGCCAGGCCCTTGATCGTGTCGACCGGGTTGGTGACTGCGGTCCACAGACCCGTCACCGTGTCCCAGGCGCCGAGGCCGACGCCTTTGAAGAAGCCGCCCACCTGGCCCCAAAATCCGGAGCCGCCGCCCTCGGAGCCACCGGCCGCCGCGCCCCCTTCGCCTGAGGCATTCGCCTGGCCGGAAAAGGCCTCGCGGTCTTTGAGAACGCTCGCCGCATCAGCTTCGGCCTGACGGAGCCGGGTGCTCAGCCTTTGCGTGACCTGCTGGGCCTGGGTCAGGGCGCGCTGCAGCCGGGTCAGTGCGGGGAGCACGCTCCCGTCCATCTCCTCGTAGAACCGACGCGCGGCCTGGCCGACCCAGTCGCCGCCCTGTAGGACGTCTTTTTGGCGCCTGAGGGCGGTCAAGGTACGGCCTGCAGCCTCGGCCTCCTGGCCGAAGGAGGCCGCGATCTGCTTCAGTTCGTCGTGGTTTGCTCGGACGCGATCATGCATGACTGACCTGCCTTCGATTAACCGGCGGCGAAGTTCGTGTGTTCTGGAAAGCCCTGACCCCTTCGCCAGAGCTCACGCAGATGAAACGACGCGCCCATGAAGAGTCTGTCGAATGGGTCGCCCGGCGCTGGAGTCATGCGGCGCACAACGCCCGACCCTTTGAACAGCGCGATCTGACCAAGTGTCGCCATCGGTTCGCCGTAGTCGTAGGTGACAGATTCCGCGTCTTCAGTGCGTTTGAGCAGGAAAACGTCCACGATCCCTCTCGTATCATCGGGCAGGATGGTCCGCGTGTCACGGCAAGCCGGTCGTCACCGCCGCAGCAGACGGCTGGCCCTTCTGAGCTTAGCATTCCCGGCGTCCCGGGCGCACGGGCTTCGGCTCCCGAATTGGCGGGAATTCAACCGGCTGAAGCCGATGTTCTTGCGCTCTCGCATCTCCGAGTTGGTCCCCCGGCGAGAGGCCAGCGTCCCACAGCGTCTATCGGGCAAGTGGTGAGCACGGACGCGATCGCGCCTCCGCGTTGTCCTGGGACGGCCCGGCAGAATGTTCGCCCCCGTACGCCTTGTCAGTGTGCTCAGCTCGGCAACAGGAACCCGGACGCGATCGTCACCGGGCAGCCGACGATCACGAAGGCCCCCACAAGACCGAGCCCCCAACCGATGAAGTACTGACTGGGACGCTTCTGAGTCACGCCCCAGACGATCAGGGCGACGTTGACGACAATCGGGCAACACGCGACCAACAACCCAACGAGCGTGGCCAGGCCCGTTTGCTCGGGTCCGGCGATGGTGTTGGGATCGCCCACGATCGACATCAGGGTGGCCAGGGCGGCCACCGAAGTGCCGCCGAAGACGATCAGGTTTGCGACGCCACTGATCAGCGCACCCTGGGTAAGCTCACCGCGAGATGTTTGCATACAACCTCACGAGAATGTCGCGCCAGGCCAGCAGTCGGGCCGGGTCGTTCACGTCGCCGCGTTCCTCGATCTCCAGCCCGGGCTGGCCTTCCCGGACGGCGCTGGCCAGCCACAGGGTCGTGTCGGCCTGCTGGCTGCGCAGGCGGGCAATCAGGTCAGCGTCGAAGGCGCGCCCGACCACGGCCGGGTCGCCCTGGCTGATGACGAAGGCGTCATCGAGCGCCGGTTGCCCGGTGGCCTCCGGCGGGTTCACCGAGTCCTGCACGATCAAACCCGGCTCGCGGGTAGGCCGGCTACGTAGCGCAAAGGTCGGCAGCTGTCGGCCGGGCAACAGACGCAGCCGCGTGTAGGGCGTTCGGTCGCTGCTGCCCCCGCTGCGCTGATACGACTCGAGCACGGCGCTGGCGCCGGCTTCCGCCCAATGCACGCGGGTGCTGCGGCCGATCCCGCCGGGTATGAGCCGGCCGCCGACCTGAGCCGCGAACGGCGCCCAGGCATGGGCGAAACGCCCGGCCCGGCGCCGCTGGTTGAGAAGTGCCACGGCCACCAGGCCAACCACGGCCAGCACACCGCAGCACGGCACGCCCACCGAAGCCAGCAGCGCGAAGTCGACCATCAACCGAGTGGGGCGTCCATGGCCAACAGACCCTGGCGCAGCGTGTGTCGCAGTACCTCGGCATTGCAGCGCTCGACACGCATCACGGCGTCATCGCGCGTGGCCGTGATGGCCCAACTGCCGGTCGGGCCCTGGGCCAGGGCGATGTCGTGCGTGTTGGTCGTACGGCCCGGCACGATCTTGAGCAGTGAGATGTTGCCCGTGAACTCGGCCGCGTTGAATGCTTCGCCGAGCTGCGCGGCCAGGGCCGGGTCGGAGGCCTCGGCCTGCTGGAGCAGGGCCACGGCTTGCGCACGCTGATCGGCCCCGGCCAGGCGATACGCCTCGAGCAGCGACTGGGTGCCGATGGTGAACCCCTCGTCGGGGGATGCGGCCTCGCTCAGCGGGAAGATCTCAAGCAGGCGCTCGACCAATGCGTCATGGCTATCGAGTGTGCCGAGGTGATGGCTGTTCTCGTCGGGCAGGGTCTGTTCGACGAACTGATGGCCGCGCTCGTAATACAGATAGAGTTGCCGTCCCAGCCCGGGCGTCACACGCACCGCCAACAAAGCGTTCTCGGGGTTGATCACGGTCTGCATCAAGTTGCGCAAACCCTGCTCGATCTCAACCTCCTGGTTGGCGTTGACGCGGATCAGGTCGCGTTGGCGCAGTCGATCGCGCCCCTGGTCGTAGAGGGCCTGGGCCGCTTCGGGCGACTCGGGGACCATCCTGGAGGCGTCGAGGCCGAAGATCTGGTCGGCCTTGAGCATCGCCGCCAGGGCGAAGAATTCTGAACGATCGAGAACGATCGACATAGCGTTTCCCTTCTCCGCAGCTCAGTATACGTCGTCACTTGGCCGAGCCAAAGGTGATCCCGATGGCGAGTGGGCCGAACTTGACGCTTGTCTTGCGGCCGATCGAGGCGCCGATGCCTGCCCCCAGGTCGGCCTCGCCCACCAGCCCGATGTTCCAGCCGAAGACGTTGAAACCGCCTTCGGCCTTGACCCCGGCCAGCGAGTAGCCAGCCTCGGCGCCGATACTGCCATCTTTGACGCCGGCGTAGGCGTTGGCGCTGGGCCCGGCCACCTCGCCGCCGGTGGTGAGACCGATGTCTTTCGTACCGATCACCTGGCCGCCGGTGACCTTGATGGTGTTGATCTCGGCCCCGATGCCGTAGTTGCTGCCGCGGTGTCCGACGTAACCCGAGCCGGCCAAGACATCGACCTGGAGCGACTGGCGATAGAAGCCCTCGCCCTCGCCCAGTTGAAGGCCGACACTGCCCTGGAGGACGCTGCCCTCGGCATAGGCGCCCTGCACGTCGCGGTTCCAACCGTACCCGGCCTCGCCGCCCAGCACCCGGCCGGCGGCCGTGACTTTGCCGATGCCGCTCAGACCCGCCTCGGCGTTGCCGACGGCGTACGCCCCCTGGGCGACGCCGCCGGACCCGGTCGTGGAGGGCATGAACCCGCCCGACCAACCCGCCTCGCCTTGGGCGTTGGCGAACGGTGCCCCGAAGCCGCCCCCGCTCGATCTGGAGCCGTCTGTTCCGCCCGAGCCCGGTGA
>DKKP01000133.1:5507-16909 GCA_002455335.1 Anaerolineales bacterium UBA6663
CCTGGCCGACCCAGTCGCCGCCCTGGAGGACGTCCTTCTGTCGGCGAAGCGCCGCCAGGGTGCGGGCGCTGGCCTCGGCCTGTTCGCCGAAGAGGCGCGCGATCTGGTTCAGTTCGTCGTGATTCGTGCGGACCCGATCGTGCATACGTGAGTGATCTCTTCTGACGTGCTCATAAAGAGCGTGTCAGGAACAACCGCCCCAAACGACGAGGCGCGCTCTCGGGTCGTCTCGAGAGCGCGCCTCGTTCGCAGCGCCGGCGCTGGGCGCCGGTGGGGCGGGCGGGGCTTAGCCGCGGACGCCTTCGCCGAAGTAGCTCTTGCCCTTGATGTCACCGTTCTTGTGATCGGTGACGGCCTTGGACAGGTCTTCCGAGAACTCGTCGCAGATCTTGGACAGGATGTCGATCTTGTCCTTGATCACCTGGTAGTACTGGGCCAGCGCCGCCGAGGTGCCGCCGCTGAGGAAGGCCATCGCGCGCAGGACCTGGATGACGCCCTGCAGGACCTTGGAGATCGTCTGCAGCGTCTTGGATTGCGTGGCGAAGCCCTTCGAAACATTCGTCATCACGTCATAGTCCATCTGGACAACATCGTGTGCCATGGTTGTAATCCTCCTTCAATACCGGGTGAGCGCGCGCCAGGTTGGCGCCTAGATGATGCCTTCAAAGGTGCTGGCCAGGTCGTTGACCATCGACGTGCACTCGGCATCGGCCTTGTCGACGATCTCGGTGGCGCTCACCAGGTTGAGGTTGATTCCGGCGATGGCCGCGATCAACTGCGTGATGGCCGGGATGATCTTGCGGGCCACGTCCGCCGCAAAGGCGTCGGCGTCACCGCCGATCCACGAGGCCTGGACCATCGGGACGTAGCTCTTGATGGTGTCCATGACCTGCGAGGTCGCCTGTTGCTGCTGCTGGATGCGCTGCATCTGCTCCTGGACGGCCGCGCGGACAAACTGGAAGAGAATGTTGCTGATCATGTTCGTCGCTCCTGTTCGTCAGTGGGCCTTACTGGAACCGACCCTTGGCCGTGCGCTCCGCCTCGCGGTTCGCCTGCTGAGCCTTGTCGATGTCCTTCTTGAGCTCAGCCATCTTCTTCTCGAGCACCTGCAACGCCTTCATCAGCTTCTGATTGAGGGCGTCCTCAAGAGCCGTTCCGGCGTCGCCATCGAGCGCGCCGTTCGAGACCATGCTCGTGATCTTCTTGACGGTTTCCTGCGTGGTCTGAAGCTGCTGCTGCGCGGAAGTGAAAGCCTGATCCATGGCATCCATGGAACTGTGCTTCATGCGCTCATCAATGCCTGACATGGTGACCTCCCTAAAATGCTGTGTGATGTGCGGGTGAACGTCGACGGTTAGATCCGGAGGTTCGCGCCGTTCAGGCATGCCGAGGCGCTTTGCTCTGCCTCGCGCAGCTTGTTGGCCACGTCCTTGGTCACCTTTGAACCCTGCTGGAGCGCTTTGTTCAGCCGCTTCATGGCCGGCATCACGGCGCTGTCCATCTCGTTGTAAAACTGCTTCGCGCCCTTGCCGATCCAGTCGCCGCCTTTGAGGGTCTCCATCCGGTTGGCGAGATCCTGAATCGACTTCTGGGTGTTCTCGGCCTCTTGGGCAAACAGGCTCGAAATCTGCTTCAACTCATCGTGGTTTCCGCGAACTCGGTCGTGCGCCATGTTAGGCTCCTTTCAAGCTCTGGCTCGTTTCGTTCTTGATCTCACTGTATGCGCGCTTCCGTCCCGGTGTCATGGGGCCGCGTCCCGTTTCGACGGGAAGTTTGTCCCGGTTCGGGCGGGAAGCGGAGGGTATTTATTTACATAACCGACATCGAGAGCGTGGTGCGTGGGGCGAGAGTCGCTCTCCGCTCCACGCTATAATCGCCCCGTGGCTTCTCTTCCAGCTTCATTGATCGTCCTGCGACACCTCTCCCGACGGCTCGAGGCCGCGCTGCCGCACGACACTGCGTTGGATACGATCGTGGAGACCCTGGGCGTCGCACTCGATCTCAAAGAGGCCGTGGTCTGGCTCAAGCGACTCGATACGGGAGAGTTTGAGCCCGGAGCCCGCTATCACTCGCCCGACGATTCGACTGGCCCACTGCAGCTGGTGAGTGGCCCGCGCCCATGGCCGCCAACGGCCAGCGACTCGCAGATCATGCGCCGCGGCTTCCTCAACATCCCGTTTGAGTATCAGGGCGAAGTGATCGGCGAGCTCACGCTCGTGCCCTCGCGCGCCGCCGGCCCGGTAGACGACTCGGCGCGCGAGATCCTCAACGACATCGCGCGTCGGATCGGGCCTGTGGCAAACGTGATGCGCATGACGCACGATCTGCGCCGCTCGAGCGAGCGTCTGGTGCTGGCTCGCGAAGAAGAGCGCCGACGGCTGCGGCGCGATCTGCATGATACGATCGGGCCGACCCTCGCCGCGCTCAGCCTCCGGGCCGGGTCGATCCGCGGCCAGATCCGATCCAACCCCGATGGCGCCGAGGCCGAGATGACGCAATTGCGCGAGCAACTGCGTTCAGTCATCACCGACATCCGCCGTGTGGTCTACAACCTGCGCCCACCGGCGCTCGATGAGCTTGGCATGCTGTCGGCGATCCGAGAGCACGCGCTGCAATTCGCGTCACAGGGTCTGCGGGTGCAGTTCGACGTGCCCGTCCAATTGCCGACACTCCCGGCTGCCGTCGAGCTGGCGGCCTATCGCATCATCATTGAAGCGATCACCAACGTCGCCCGGCACGCGAACGCCGACTTGTGTACCGTGCGGCTGAGCATCACCGACAACGTTTATATTGAGGTCTTCGACAACGGCGTCGGGTTGAGCCCCGATCAGCGCGCGGGTGTTGGGATCTCGTCGATGCGTGAGCGGGCCGGTGAGCTTGGCGGCGACGTGATCTTCGAGAGCCCGCAGGGCGGCGGCACACGTGTATTGGCGCATCTGCCCATGGCGCTTGCGCGCGACCTCGATAGCCTGAAAACCCGGCCAAGCTAAGCGTGGCGCGCCACGCGAGGAGTAACACCGATGACAACCGGCGTGATCCGCATCCTCCTGGCAGACGACCATAAATTCTTCCGCGACGGAGTCCGCGGGCTGCTATCCTCTGTCCATGACTTTGAGGTCGTCGGTGAAGCCGTCAACGGCGAAGATGCGGTGACGCTTGCGGCCGAGGTCAAACCCGACGTGATCCTGATGGATCTGCAGATGCCCGGCCTGAACGGCGTCGAGGCCACCCGTCGGATCGTGGATGTTCTGCCCGAGGTCGGCATCATCGTCGTGACGATGTTCGAAGACACCGATTCGGTCCTCGCGGCCATGCGCGCCGGCGCGCGCGGCTACATCCTCAAGGACGCCGACGAGGACGTGTTACTGCGCTCGATCCGCTCGGTCGCGCACGGCGAGGCGCTCTTCAGCCCGTCGATCGCGCGGCGATTGCTCACCTATCTGGCGGATGTCACCCCAAGCGCTTCACGCCTGTCGTTCCCCGAATTGACCGAGCGCGAGCGCGAGGTGCTTGCGCTGATCGCCGACGGCCTCAACAACCAGGAGCTCGCCGATCGCCTGGGCTGTAGCCTGAAAACCGCGCGCAATCACGTCTCCAACGTACTCTCGAAACTGCATGCCGTCGACCGCAACGAGGCGATCGCGCGTGCCCGGGCAGCCGGTCTAGGCTCAAGTCGGACCTGAGCGCCCACGGCGACCCAGAACGCCGGCCGGGTTGGCCGGTCCATGACCCTATTCAGGAGGAAGTTCAAGATGCTCAAACGTCGATCTACGTTCCTGTTGGTTCTCTCCGCTTTGGTCGCCGCTGGGCTGGCCTGTGCCACGGTGAGCGGCCCGGGCCAGGTGGCGGACGATAGCGAGTCCGCATTCCCGACCGAGGACTACATCATCGAAGAGGCGCCCGACGACGGTGACGTTGTCGAGCAGCCCGATGATGCCGATACATCTGACGACAGCTCTGACGCCGAGGCAACCGAGGCGCCTGAGGACGACACCACGGGGTCTGATGATTTCGGCACAAGCTTCTGCTCCGAGGGCCCGGCCGACGTGCCCGTGATGGACGTCGAGACCACCTTCACGTATTGCGACTCGATGTCGCTGTCGTTTCAGACCGGCGAAGCCTCGTTCGAGGATGTTCTGAAGTTCTATCAGGACGAGCTCTCGGCCGCCGGCTGGGGCGAAGATAACCAGTATGGCGCTTCGGTCATCACCCAGGATGCGGCCGTGGTCTACTATGTCAAAGACGGGCGCAGCCTGGTCTTGACCGTGAGCTTCTCGGCCGATGAACAGCTCACGACGCTACAGGTCGTGGTCACCGAATGAAGCCCGGCACACAGAACCGAGACCGAAGGGAAGCCGAAATGCACGTCCAACCGATCCGCCGCTGGCCAATCGTCGTGATCGCGCTGCTGCTCGCGAGCCTGGCTTGCGGCGGCGTGGGGGATGTGATCGGAAATGCGCCGGTCGTCCAGACTGGCCAGGCCGTTGCGACCCAGGCCGGGGCGCTCGGCGAACTGGCCGAGACCGCTCAGGCCGTGGCCACCGACGTCGGCCCCGGCGCGCTCGAGACGTTGGCGGCGGCGGCCACCGAATTGGCCGACTCGGGCATGGTCGAGACGGCTCAAGCTGTCGCGACCTCGGTCGAGGTCGGCGAGCGCCCGGCCGACATCCCATTCCCCGACACGCTAGACACGAGCGGCAGCTTCTTCACAAATCTGGGCGGCACCTTCAACGTCAAACAGCCGTTCGCCGAGGTCGTGCAGTACTACAAAGACCAGATGCCAGGCGCCGGTTGGACGCTCGAGAGTGATCTCTCGCTCAGCGAGACCGGCGCGATCGTCACGTATTCGCGCACCGACCGCGAGGCGATCTTCACCTTCACGGCGATCGACGACTCGACCACGAACGTCATCCTGGCGATCAACGAGAAGTAGACGCCGCGCTAAACCGACACACGCGGGGAATGGATCGGCTTTGTGCGGCCGATCCGTTCCCCGCTTTTCGTTTGTGCGCTGCGCCGGCTAAAGGATCCGGCGCCCGAACAGGCTGGCCGCCAGCTCGACGGCGAGCCGGGCGGTGCGGTTGCGTTCGTCGAGGATCGGGTTGACCTCGACCATATCGAGCGACCCGATCTTGCCGGTGTCGGCCAGGATCTCCATCAACGTATGGGCCTCCCGATAGGTCAGGCCTCCCGGCACAGGCGTGCCGACGCCGGGCGCTTCGGCCGGGTCGAGCGCGTCGAGGTCGAGGCTGACGTGGATGCGGCTCATACCCTCGAAGCGCTCGAGGATCTGACGCGCCACGGCAGCGATTCCCTGCTCGTCGACCTCGCGCATGGTGTAGACGCGCACCCCGTGTTCGCGGAGCAGCCGGCGCTCTCCGGGGTCGAGGTCACGGGCGCCGACGATGATCGCCTGGCTTGACTTGAGCTTGGGCGTCGGCCGCCCGATCATCGTCAGTTCGGGCGCGCCAAGCCCAAGTAGCGCCGCCAGCGCCATGCCGTGCACGTTGCCTGAGGGCGTGGTGTCGGGTGTGTTGAAATCGCCGTGCGCATCGACCCAGAGCACGCCGACCTGCCCCGGCTCGGCCGTCACAGCCGAGACGGTTCCGATGCTGAGCGAGTGGTCGCCGCCGAGGAAGATCGGGATCTCGCCGTGGTCGTCGCACCAGTGGGCGGCCTCGTAGATCGCGTTGCACACGCCCGCGATGCTCGGCAGATGTCTGGCGCGCAGCGCTTCGGGTTCATCGGGCTCCTGCTCGGGCAGCGGCACGTCGATGTTGCCGGCGTCGATGACGTGGTGCCCGAGGTCGTGCAGCGCCGGCGTCAGCCCGGCGTAACGAATCGCGCTGGGGCCCATGTCGACGCCGCGCCGCCGCTGGCCAAGGTCCATCGGAACACCGAACAGGCGCAAGGTCCTGGACATCCTGGTCCTCCTTCCGGGAAAGGCACGGTGAGGGATGGCCCGGGTCAACGCCCCGGCCCATCCCTCACCATGTCTCAAGCCCATCAATCGGCCGGTTGCATCATGGCCGTGGGTACCGTTGCGACCTGACCGTGACGGCCTGCAGCGCGTCGTGGTCGACCGTCACACCCAGCCCGGGGCCGGTGGGCACCGTCAGCGTGCTGTCTTCCGTGTTCAGCACGAAGGGCTCGGTGATGATGTCTTGATGGTAGTAGCGGCTCGAGGCCGAGGTGTCGCCGGGCAGCGTGAAGCCGGGCAGGGCGGTCAGCGCCAGATTGGCGGCGCGCCCGATCCCGGTCTCGAGCATCCCGCCCATCCAGACCGGCAGGCCATTAGCATGACACAGGTCGTGGATCTGTTTGCCGACCCAATAGCCGCCGACGCGGCCGGGCTTGATGTTGATGATCTTGCAGGCATCAAGTTCGATGGCCCAGCGCGCATGGTCGACTGAGTGGATGCTCTCATCGAGACAGAGCGGCGTCTTGAGCTGAGGTTGCAGCCGGGCGTGATCGACGATGTCGTCCATGCCGAGCGGTTGTTCGAGCAGTAGAAGCCCGTAGTCGTCGAGCTCCTTGAGGTGGTCGGCATCGCCGATGCGGTAGACCGAGTTGCCGTCGCCCTGCAACAACAGGTCGGGGTGATGCTTTCGGATGATGCCGACCTCGCTGACGTCACGGCCCGGCTTGATCTTGAGTTTGACCCGCCGATAACCGTCGGCCAGGTAGCCCTCGACGACCTCGAGCAGGCGCTCGGGCGACTCCTGGATGCCGACCGAGACACCGACCTTCACCCGTTCGGCCGTGCCGCCCCAATGATCGCGCAGCGATTGCCCGGCGCGCTGGGCGAACAGATCCCACAGCGCAAGCTCGAGCCCGGCACGCGCCATCGGGTGCCCGCTGATCGGCTCGATCAGGGCGTGGTATGCGGGCACGTCGGACAGATCGGCGTCGAGGACAAGCGGGATCAAGAAGTCTTCGAGGATGTGCCAGGCGGTCTTCGTGGATTCATATGAGTAATTTGGTATCGCGCCTGCCACGCATTCGCCCCAGCCGGTCAGGCCATCGGCCCGGGCTTCGACGATCAGGCACTCACGATCGAGCTCGATCCAGCGCGAAGTCTGGAACGGCGAGCGTAGCGGCATCTTGACATGGTGGAGGGTGAGGGATTCGAGGCGCATCCCGGGATTATAGGGGATCGGCGCAACCCCTGAAAGGCATACTGCTATACTCGTCGCCGGCATGACGTCAAGCCTGCTCGTGCAGCGGTTCCTCGAACTCCGACCGCGCCTTATCTTGGCCGCGACGACGATCGCGCCGGCGCTTGTCGCCCTGACGTCTCTCTCGCTCTGGCTGTGGGTTACGGCGCTGTCGGTGCGTGAGCCCTTGCCCGGGCTCTACTGGTCCACGTTCGACTCGGGGCGTGTGCTCGCCGTCGACCGGAACGGCCCGGCTTACCAGGTTTTCCACCCACACGAAGACCGGATCCTGTCGGTGGATGGCCTGGCGCAGCCGGCCTTCCCGCTGCCCGCCGATCGGCATTGGCCCGGCGCAACAGTGACGTTCGAGGTCGCCGACGTCAGCGGGGAGATCCGGCTTGTCGATTTCACGTTCCCGTCACAGACCAGCTCGAAAGTGCTGGTCGAACGGTATGTCCTGCTGTTTGTCGATCTGGTCTTCTGGCTCTGTAGCCTGATGGTGATCCCGAATGCGGATCGCTTCAACACGGGCCGACGCACGATCCTGTACTTCTTTGCCACGCTGCAGCTGGTTGTGTTCTATACCCTGTTGACGGCGCTCGGTTGGCACAGGGGTGAGCCGTGGAATGGACTGGCAGCCGTTTCCGCGCTCTGGTTGAGCGTCCTGGCCGTGCACTTCCATTTCTGGTTTCCATTGGAGCGTCGATTGCCGGGGCTGGGTCAGTGGGCGCTGGGCGCCGCCTATGTCTGCGCGGGGCTCTTAAGCCTGATCCGTCTGTTTGGCCCCACCCGCGAACTGCGGTTCTTCTTGTGGGGCATCCAGAACGAATTCGTCGTTGTCGCGCTCGGTTCGATCCTGATCATCGGGATCGCGAATCTTGCGGCGAAGACATCGGGTCTGACCCGCTTTCGCATTCGCCTGATCAGCCTGGCCTCTCTGGTCGGGTTTGCGCCGATGCTGTTCTTCACGGCGCTGCCGTATGCGGCGATCGCGCAACCGAACAGTCAATTCACGTATACATTCCTGTTTATCGCAGCCGTGCCGGTCGGCTATACCTATGCGATCCTGCGCTATCAACTGACGCGCTCCGACGGCGTCTCGAGCCGGGTGTTGGGCTACGTGATCACGATCCTGGCCATGGCGATCGTGCTGATCATCGGGTTCGCGGCGCTTGCCGCGTTTGGCTTGACGCCTGACGCCCTGTACTTCTTGATGGCCGCGATCGTACTGGCGTTTGCGTTCGAGCCCTTGCGCCGCCGTAGCCAGCGTTTGGCCGAGCAGTTTTTCTATCAACCCTGGGACGAATATCGCACCACTTTGAGCGGGGTCCATGAGGTCCTCTTCAGTGCTCCCGACATCTCGGTCTGGGCACGGACTTTATGTTCGCAGTTCGCGCAATCTCTGCGCGTGCGGCACGTCGGTCTGCTCTACCGAGTGTCGGGGAACGCCGCGTTTCGTCTTGTCGAGCACGACCCGCTCGCAAATGCTCAGCGACTCGATGCGGATCTGCCTGTCGCGTCGCCCGTGATCGCGACGCTCGCTGCAGCAGCCACCCCGCTCTCGGCTCGCGATCTGCATGATGCGTTGATCGGGACGCCGGTCCCGGCATCGACCCGCGCCTGGTTGGCCGACGTCGCTTATGACCTGTGGTGGCCGATCGTGTCCCGGGGCGGCCTGCAGGCCGTGTTGCTGTTCGGGCCGCGTTCGGGTGAGTTCCAGCCGGATGAGATCGAGTTGATCGCGCTCAGCGCGCGCCAGATCGGCGTCGCGCTCGAGAACGCGCAGTTCGCGCGCGAATTGGAGCAACTCTCGCGCTCGGCGATGCAGACCCGAGATGACGAACGGCGACGCGTTTCGCGCGAGCTTCATGACCACATCATCCAGCCGCTCGTAGGCCTGAACTTCGCGCTCTCCGCCGCACGCGAAGCGCCGGCTGCCGCTGAGGCCCGGCTGCAGGTCGCTGACTTGATCGGCCAGGTGCGTCGGATCTCGGCCGAATTGCGACCGCCGGCGCTCGACGCGGTCGGATTGCCGGCTGCGGCGCGCGGATTGACCAGGACGTTTGCGCGAACGACGGGCGCGCAGGTGAATTTCGGCGTCGCGCCCGATGAGGACCTCGAGATCCCCGAACCGCTTGCCTCGGCGTTCTTTGGCGCGCTGCGCGAGGCGCTTGCCAACATCGAAAACCATGCCCACGCCACGCAGGTCTCTGTGCAACTTGAGGCGCGGGCCGGGATGCTCAGCCTTGTGGTGCAGGATGACGGCAGCGGTTTCACGCTGCCGGCTCGCCTCGGTCAGCTGGCNNCGGTCTGCAGGAGCGGATGGCGGCGCTTGGTGGGACGCTCGAGGTGAATACCCAGCCGGGCCAGGGCACGCGCGTTGCGTGCCGGGCGCCGTTCCCGCCCCCGAGCATGTAGCACTGATGCGCCGCTACTGTCTGGCGGTCAGCACGATCCAGTAATGGCCGTAGCGGCTCCCAGGCACATAGACGTGCCCGATGCCGTATTCATTTTGCTCAGCGAAGAAGGGTTCGAGCCCGAGCAGTATCGTGCGATGCGTCGTGGAGTTCATCCACCAGGTCCACGGGTTGTCGGGGTTCGGCGTGGCGCTGAATCCGTAGCCGTAATACATCACCTCGATGCTGTTCGCGGTCGGGTACGATGCGTAGCTCGATGCCAACGGATAGCCGGCCAGCCGCACCAGATAGTTGGGGCCGTAGCCGTCGGGGTTGACGTGGCTCTCGTAACCGCGGACGGCCATGTCGAGCGCGCGCTCGCGCGCCACGCGCTCGAGGATCGGGTGACATCTCAGCGTCGGTCGGGCCTGGTCGGGGTGCGCCAGCATGCGATCGGCGATGGCTTGCTCCTCGGGAGCCGGTTGGCACCCAGTCGGCTGGGGCGTTGGCGTCGGTTCGGGCGTCGCTGTGGGCTCGAGCGCGACAAGCGGCAGGTAGACCGGGTGCGTGGCCTGCCCGGCCGCGATCGCGATCGGCAGCGCGATCAGGCCAAGGCCGAGGGCCAGGAGAGTGCGGAAGCGCATTCGGCATTATCGCACGTGGCACATGGTGCTGAGGCTCCGGTTCTGCCAGTAGAATGGGCCCCATGTCGGTTGAACGCTATGGCCGCTACGAGATCCGCCGAGAGATCGGGCGGGGTGGCATGGGGGTGGTGTATCTCGCCTATGACCCCGTGGTCCGACGCGATGTCGCCCTGAAGGTGTTGCCGGCCGGGCTGCCCGGCGACGATCGCGTGATCGCGCGGCTGCGCCAGGAGGCGCGCCTCACCGCGGCCCTCGAGCACGCCAGCATCGTGCCGGTCTACGATGTCGGCGAACAGGGTGACCGTCCGTTTCTGGTCATGCGCTACATGTCCGGCGGCACAGTGCAGCGCTGGCTGACCAACGGCCGGCTCGATCTGCGCCGCGCCGGCGAGATCCTGACCCGGGTCGCCGCCGCGCTCGATGCAGCCCACCGCCAGGGGATCATCCATCGCGACCTGAAGCCCTCAAACATCCTCTTCGATGCACAGGGCCAGGCCTATCTTTCCGACTTTGGCATCGCCAAGGCCCTGGATGCCGGCTCAAACCTCTCGCTCACAGGCACGGCCATTGTCGGAACCCCGGCGTACATGAGCCCCGAGCAGGCCATCGGCGACAAAGCCATCGACGGCCGAAGCGACACGTATTCGCTCGGAGCTGTCGCTTTCGAGCTTCTGACCGGCCGTCAGCCCTATACCGGCGATACGCCCATGCGCATCGCGCTGCGCCATATTCAGGATCCGTCACCGCGCCTGACCGCGGAGGAGTTGGCGGCTTTGCACCTGCCCGCCGAGGTCGGCGCGGCGTTGACCCGCGCGATGGCCAAGGACCCGACCGATCGCTTCGACTCTCCGCTCGATCTGGCCCGGGCTATCGGCGCGGCGGCGGGGTTACCCGACCCATCGGCGACCACCCAGGTCAACCCGCCCCAGGTTGATGAAACGCCAGTGCCGGCGCGGCTGCCGCGCGATCGGGCCACGCTCGCTGCTGCGCCGGCGATGCCCTGGCCCAGGGCGCTCGGTCTGGGGTGTCTCAGCGTTGGGCTGGTCGGCCTCATGGCCGTGATCGTCTCCTGGGCCGCAGCCAACCCGCCTGGCGGCGCGGCTCAGGCCACGACCACGCCGACACCCACTCAGTCCCAGACATCGGTCGCCAGCCCGACGGAGCCCGCGCTGTCCCCGTCTGCAACGTCTTCGCCGCGCCTACCG
>DKKP01000295.1 GCA_002455335.1 Anaerolineales bacterium UBA6663
GATCAACAGCGCTGCCCCGCCACGGGCGTGGCGCAGCTGGCGCTCGGCGCCGCGCTCCCAGGCCGCGGCCGTCAGCGGGGCGACGGGGAATCCGCTCTCGGCGTGCCGAATCGCTGGCGCGAGCACATCGCGCAACGGCAGGCTGCCGAAACGCGCCAGGAGATCGCACCAGCCGGCGACGGCGCCGGGCACGGTCACGGTCAGGGCATGAAACGGCTGCGTCATCGGCTGATCGGGCGACGCCAGCAACCCGGCTCGTTTCACGGCATCCAGGTCGAGGCCCGCCGGAGCGCGCCCTGAGCCGTTCAAGGCTGAGACGGCGCCTGTGTGGGCATGGTAGTACAGCGCAAAGCAATCGCCGCCGATTCCTGTCGAGCCGGGCTCGGTGACGGCCAGCGTGGCCGCCGTCGCGATCGCGGCATCCGCGGCTGTGCCACCCTGCATCAAGACTTGCAGCCCGGCCTGAGTCGCAAGCGGCTGGCTCGAGGCCACCATCCCATGCCGGGCATAGACCGTGGAACGGCGGCTCGAGAAGACAAGTTCATGACCAGGGTGATTCCGTAACATCGTGACGCTTCGCTTTCTGAGCGTGGGCGGTTATGTTTGATCCGCGACGAAGCAACGCTGCCACTCTCCCGTGCGCGGAAGCCGATCAACTTTGACGTGTCCGGGGGTGTCGATTACAATTCTACCCGGCTCTCCAGCCAATACACTCAAACACGAGGGAAGAGCATGCAGTCCAAACGCCTGATTCTATGGATCGTTTCCGCCCTGTTCGGTGCGGCGATGACTGTCGCAATCGTGTATGTGGGTTTTGCGACGACGCCTGAGCGATTCGCATACAGCAATGTGCTGCTTTTGTTCCTGTCGTTTGGCGCGATCGCGTTTATCTGGCTCGACTACTTCCTGAAGACCGATTACCTCAAACGCTGACGTTCATGCGCGCATCCAGCCCAGGGAATACCCCTGGGCTTTTTTTGCGCGTTGGGCGGGCCCATCAAGGCCGCAACAGCGTGTTGGCCCACTCGGTCAGGGTCGCGAACAGCTGTGGATGAAACCGCGACACACGATCGGGTTCGCCCAGACAGGTCGTCTCGCACAGTAACCCCAGATGATTGGTGCCAGCGAGCACAACGATCGCCCGCTGCGGGTCAGGCGGCAAACTGGCCAGCCGTTGCTGCACAAGGTCGGTCGGCGTCGAGTCGTCGTGCGAACCAAACAGGAGAAACAGCGACCCGTTGAAGGCCGCCCAGATCGGCAATGGATCGAAATCGACATCCAGGACGTCGAACCACTCCGCCGTCGCGCGTTCGCCCAGCGTACCTGGGAAGAGTTCGGGTTGGATCGCCGGCCGGCCGGCGGCTCTGCGGGTGAGCGCGACCAGCGCGTGCTCGTGTGACGGATCCCTGCGGGCCTGGAAGTAGGCTTGCTGCTGCAAGAGCGCCAGGGCGATGTCTGCTTCGCTGACTCCTGCGCACGCAAGGCGGATGCGCGTGTTGTAGAGGTTCTGCGTCTCTACGGTCAGCCCTGCACCGGCCGCACCCAATAGCACAACGAAAGCAGGCCGAGCGTGCCCGACCGCCGCTGCGGCGACCCATCCCGCCTGGCTCGAACCCCCGATGCCGACTCGCTCCGGATCGACATCGGCGCGCCCGCGCAGCAAGGCGACGGCCTGGGCTACATCGGTGGCGAGATCGTCAAATGTGGCCCGCGACCAATCACCCGTCGAGGCGCCGACCCCGCGCTTATCGAACGTCAACACCAGCATCCCCAGACGGGCGAGGTGATCGGCCAACACGCCCATGATCGAAGCGTACCCGTGCCGGTCTTGGGGCCCCGACCCATGCGTCAGTGCGATCGCCGGACAGGGTCGATCGGCGTTGAGCGGGACGTACACATGGCCACCCAAAACGGCCGCCTTCGATGCAAACGTGACCGGCTCGAGCCGATAATCGCGCCGGCGCCTCAGTTGGCGCGGCGCTTCCCCCGCGCGTTCCACGAACAGATCGGCTGCGTCATCGTTAGCCGAGAAACGAAAAGTGGTCGTCTTTGTGGCAGTATCGAGGACGTGTGAACCCGCAGTCCACACATCACCGCTGACGCGGTTGAGCCCGCGCCAATCTCCGGTCGTGATGTGACGCGCGAAAAGGCGTCGCGCCGAACGGGTGATCACCCAGCCCTGCCCGCCCTCATCAACGTAGGCACCCAGCTGCCGATCGAAGAAGTCGGCCGCCAGCTCCTCCTCGTCGGCGGCGAAGAGTACACCACCGGGGGCGCGCTCGAAATCGGCCAGGGTTGCATCCGAACTGCGGTCAGACAAAAAGAGCCCGTTCTGCACACGCGTCGCGAATTGGCCGAAGAAGGTATCGTTGCCGATGCGCAGCCTGTAGACGCCGCGGTCATCGCTGACGTCGCCGTCATGGATGCGTTGCACAAAGCGGAAGTTCAGGTCAACGGGAACGGCCAGGTCTTTTGGGAGAACCTCCGCGAAGAAACCAATGAACAGGCGCTCGATCGCGTGGCGCCCGATGAACTTCCGCTCAGGACTGCTGCGATAGGCCTCAAGATACGTCGCGTCCAGGTGATACGCCTGCGCGGCCATCCGGGGTTCCCGTAGCGCATAAGCGCGCCGAAGCTCGGCATATGAGCGATCGGGCGAGTTGGGCGAAGCTGTCATCGCGTTCTGCCCCCGTCCGGTGGGATCTGTTCACACTATCAGGAAAACGGGATGAAGTCCATCCGCAGCTCCCAAACCGGTTACAATCCAGCCGATCATGCGTCTCCGTCCGACCCAACTTGCCGCGGCCCTGGCGGCAGGGCTCCTGACCTGGATCGTCTCTACGGGCATCGCCTTTCCACCACCGCAGAGCACGGGAGGCGGCGTTGAGGCCGAATCGGCCACAGCTACCCATGCGAGCGCGACGCGTGCACCCATCGTCATGCCGAGCGCCACACAACCGCAGACCATCACCGGAATCCATCAGGCGCCGCCGCTAACCCAAGCCGCGATCGAGCCGGTCGAGGCTGCCACGGCGACGCCCCTGCCGCTGTTCTGGCCGACACCAGACGCTGGCGTTGCCCAGCGCGGGCTCGTCTTGCCGATCCTCACCTATCACTACGTCGAGCCCTGGCCCGACCAAGCAAGCCCACTGCGTCAGGGGCTGACCGTCAGGCCAGACGATTTCGCGGCCCAGATGCAGTTTCTCGTGGATGAGGGCTACACAACGATCAGCCTGTACGCCTTGATCGACTCACTCGCCACAGGGACGCCGTTGCCCGAGCGACCCGTGGTGCTGACTTTCGACGACGGTTACGCTGGCCTCTTCGACTACGCGGCGCCGGTTCTACTGCGCGCCGATCAAACCGCCACGGTCTTCGTCATCACCGAGTTCGTCGATCAGGAACGGCCCGAATATCTGTCGTGGTCCGATCTGCGTTTCATGCACAGCCTGGGCTGGAGCGTCGAACCGCACACCAAGACGCATATCGGCCTCGACGGGCTGCGCTACGAGCGCCAGTTATACGAGATGCTTGGCTCGATCGAAACGATCGAAGCCAACCTCGGAGTCAGACCGCGTTTCTTCAACTATCCCTCCGGCAGTTATGACGAAACCACACTGGCTCTGGCGCCGGAGGTCGGGTTGTGGGGCGGTGTGACCACGGCGGGCGGGTGGTACCATCGCTACGCGGATCGTTACACCCTGACCCGCATCCGCGTGACAGGCCACACGGATCTCGCACACTTCGCAGAGATACTCGACTACGGGCGGTGACCATGCCCCTCTCCTCGCGGCTCCCCGGGTTTTATCAAAAGAGCGTCGTCGAGCGCGCGGCGCTGATCGCGGCCGAGGCCGGGTTGTCTCTTGAAGCGCGCGCGGCGCTGGCTGACGGCCTGACGCTTGACCAGGCCGATCACATGATCGAGAACGTCATCGGCACCTTCGCGCTGCCGCTGGCGGTGGCCGCCAATTTCACGGTCAACGGACGCGATGTGCTTGTGCCGATGGCGATCGAAGAACCGTCGGTCGTCGCCAGCGCGTCGTATATGGCCCGGCTGATACGCGCGAACGGCGGATTCACGGCCGGCAGCACCGAGCCCGAGATGATCGGCCAGATCCAGTTGCTCGATGTCCGTGACCCGGCAGTCGCCGAGACCCGGATTCTGGCCGAGAAACAAGCCCTGCTCTCGCTCGTCAACCAGGTCAACCCGTCGATCGTCGCTCGAGGTGGCGGCGCGCGCGACATTGAAGTCCGCCAGATCGCAGACTCTCCGATCGGGCCGTTTCTGATCGTACACGTGATCTACGACACGCGTGACGCGATGGGCGCCAACGCGGTCAATACGGTCGTCGAGTCGTTGGCCCCCGAGATCGAAGCGCTGACCGGTGGTCGCGTGCATCTCCGCATCTTGTCGAACCTCACCGATCGTCGACGCGCCTGGGCCAGCTGCAGGCTGCCCGCCGCTGCGCTTGCCTTTGACTCGTTTTCGGGCGAGCAGGTCCGTGACGGCATCATCGCGGCCTATGCTTTCGCCGCGGTCGATCCCTATCGCGCGGCGACTCACAACAAAGGCATCCTCAACGGCATCGACCCGGTGGTGATCGCCACCGGCAACGACTGGCGCGCGATCGAGGCCGGCGCTCACGCCTACGCCGCGCGGGCGGGGCGCTATACCTCGCTCAGCACCTGGACTCAGGGGGTGGATGGCGCGCTCGAAGGACGCCTCGAACTGCCGCTCGCAGTCGGCATCGTCGGCGGCGCGACGCGCGTTCACCCGACCGCTCAGGCCGCGCTCCAGATCCTTAACCTCTCGAGCGCACGCGAGTTGGCCGAGGTGCTGGCCGCGGTCGGCCTGGCGCAGAACCTCGGTGCGTTGCGCGCGCTGTCCACAGAAGGCATCCAGCGCGGCCACATGAGCCTGCACGCCCGCCAGATCGCGGCGGCGGCGGGCGCGACAAGCGATCAGATCGACCGGATCGCGGCGCAGCTTGTTGCTGAAGGCCAGATTCGAGTCGCCCGCGCACGGGAGCTCCTCGCCCTGCCAGGAGCGTAGGGCGCTCCTCGCTCTACGCCCCCCTCCGCACCTCTGTGACCAGAACGGTCACAACCTCCAATTCTTTAAGGAATCCGCCTTGACTCTTTAGAACTCTTGTTCTAATAATTGGAACATAAGTTCTAGGGGAGGTCGACATGGCGCTGGCTGTATCGCGGGACTATTTGAACTTCCAGTCGGATCGCATTGAGCGGGTGCTGGCTTCGCATCGCGTCCCGGTTCGCGTCCATGGCGGCACGGTATCGCCGCGCTGGATCCGGTTTCATCTGACTCCGGCCATCGGCGCCAAAATCGCAACGGTGCGCAATCTCTCGGAGGAGCTGGCCCTGGCGCTTGGCGCCGCCGATGTCCGTGTGGCGCGCGATGGCGAAACGCTTGCGCTTGAGGTGCCTCGGGCCGATGCCGAGCCTGTGCGGTTGCTTCCGATGCTCCGGGGCATGGGCAACATCCCCACCCTGACGGCCTGTGCCGGGCTGGCTGAAGATGGTCGCCCCTTGATGCTCAAATTGAACTCGCCCGACGTCGCACATATCCTTGTCGCCGGTGCGACGGGCTCGGGCAAAACCGAGTTGATCCGCAGCATCGTCCTCTCTTTGGCGATCACCAACCGGCAGAGCAAGGTTCAGTTCGCGCTGATCGACCCCAAGCGCCGCGGGCTGCGCGGCCTGGGCGTGATGCCACATTGCCTGGCGCCGGTCGCCGAAGACCCGCGGGCGGCGACGACCCTGCTCGAACGATTGGTCGGGGAGATGGAACGGCGCGACCGCGAGGGTATCGACACCCCGCACATCGTCGTCGCCGTTGACGAATTGGCGGATCTGATGATGGTCGGCGGCAAGCCCGTGGAGATCGCGCTCGTGCGGCTTGCGCAACGCGGGCGCGAGGCAGGCATCCATCTTGTCGCCGGCGTACAGAAGCCCTCCGCGGCCGTCATCGGCGGCATGCTGAAGGCCAATTTCCCGGTGCGGCTTGTGGGTCGGGTCGGCAGCGCAGAGGATGCGCGTGTGGCGGCCGGTGTATCGGCTACGGGCGCCGAGCGGCTGCTGGGCCGGGGCGATTTCATGGCGGTGGCGGCCGGTCAAACTGTCCGGTTTCAGGCAGCCTGGGTTCCACCCGTCGATTGGGATATGGCGCTACGGCGTCTGTGAGAGGTCACGATGAGCGCGGCACGCGTGATGGCTTTGGTCTTTCTCTTCGGCTTCGGCGGCGCGCTGGGGATCGTGGTTGCCCAGCGTCTTTCGGCCGAGTCGATGGCCGTCATTGTCGGGGTGGTGGCCGGGGTAGCCGCCAGCGTTCCGACAAGCGTGGTCGTCGCCTGGATGGCCGGCAAGATGGCGCAGCGTCAGGCGCCACCGATTGTCCAGGCCATAGAACCGCGGATCGTCGTGGTCCCGCCGGCTCCGGCCGCTTCGGCGGTTGCGGGCTATCCGGGGGCGCCGGTCGCGGCATCTGGCCTGCCACGACTTGAACCGGGCGAACGGCGCTTTCGCGTGATCGGCGGCAGCGAAGTCGAGATCGATGGATCCGACATCAAACCTGTTGAGGAGTCGACATGGCAACGTTGAGGGAGCGGATCACGATGTGGCACAAGCGTGACGGGATCTTTCCGCGGACGTTTGTCTGGCGTGGAAATCGGGTCGAGGTGGCCGCCGTTGAATCGTGTCGCACCGAGAATCGGCAGGGTCGGGTGCGGCGCCATATCTTTCGGGTGCGGACCGATCGCGGGACGTTTGAACTCGCAGAAGACGTGGGGCGCAATGCCTGGCATGTTGAACAGATGTGGCTTCGCGCCGGCTAGAGGGGTAAACTTGCCGGCGGAGGTACGCTATGGGAAAAGTGATAGCCGGCATGGCGATGTCGCTCGACGGCTTCGTGGAGGATCGCCACGGCAGTGTGAGCGCGTTGTATCCGGATCTCGCCGGCCTGCGCGAGACCGAGCCCTTGAAAGAAGCCATTCGTGATACGGGCGCCGTGGTCATGGGTTGGCGCACCTATGCGATGGCGCCCGACCCCGACGCCTACGCCGGGCACTACGAGTTTCAGGTGCCGGTCTTCGTTGTCGCGCGGCGTGTGCCCGATCGACTCCCCAAAGAGTCTCCACCCCTGACATTTACGTTTGTGACCCATGGCGTCGTGCGTGCGATCCAACAGGCGCTCGTCGTCGCGGGGACTAAGGATGTCATGATCGTCGGCGGCCCTGCGACGATGAACCTCGCCCTGCGCGCCGGGCTGGTTGATGAGCTGCACGTCGATCTGGTCCCCGTCCTTCTTGGCCACGGACTGCGCATGTTCGACGAGGGTGGGCTGCACCAGACGGCGCTGGAATGCCTGCAGACGACGGCGCTCCCGGGCGGGCGGATGCACCTGAAATATCGGTTGGCGCGACGGGCTTGAGCGGCGGCAGGCTACGCCGTGGTGAGGGTTGAGACCAGAACATCCAGGGCCGTTAGCGGATCCATCCGCCCGGTTTTGACGTCGATTTCGCACTCGAACAACTGCCGATAGAGTTGCTCGAGGCTCGCCAGCGTGTAGTTTTTGGTTTGCTGGCTGAGTTTCCCTGCCGGATAGGGGTGCAGACCAAGCGTCTGGGCGATGACGTTTGGCGAGGCGTGCGCGTCGACCAGTTCCTTGGTTTGGATCAAGAGCCGATACTGCCGCGTGATCATGGCCAGCACATAGCCAGCGTCCTCATGTTCGAGCAGCGCGTGCAACTCGCGAAGCGCGGGTTGTGCGCGACGCAGGCCGAGATGGTCGACGAAATCAAAGACTCGCGCCTCTACCCCGGCTTTGGTCAGCGCCTGGACGTCATCGACCTCAACTGGGCGTTTCCAGGCCACATAGGTGAGTAGTTTCTCGATCTCGTTGCCAAGCGCACGTGGCTCGTGCTCGGCTTCGGCCAGGGCGCGGGCAGCGGCGGGCGTGATCTCACCCTTGTGGTGGCGGGCGCGCTTGCGGATCCAGTCGACCAGCGCATCGCCCTGAGGGACGTCGAACTTTCTTACCTTGGCCCAGGGCAACTGCGCCAGAGCCTTGAACAATGGGCCACGTTCCGAGAGATCGCGTCTCTCGAGCAGGACCAATGTCGCTGTCTCCGGGAGATCCGGCAGATAGGCGATCAGGGCGGCCAACGATGCCTTGCCGCTCTCGCTTACTTCGCCCTCCTCAGCTTTGCCCTGCAGCCGCGTGATCCACCCATCAACGATGGTCAACCGCTGATCGGCCAGAAAGGGCATCGCCCCGCAAGCGCTCTGGATGTCGGCGAGCGCCACCGTGCGACCGTCGAGCAACGCGATATTCAGGGCAGCCGTACCCGGGTCGGGGGCGACCCGGCTCTTGAGCTCGTCGACGAACTCGGTGCCGGCATATTCATCCGTGCCGTGCAGCAAATACAGACGTGGCGTCATAAAGGTATAACGTTACGGTCAGTCGCAGGTCTCGACGAAGTGAGTGCGCAAAGGGCCCGGGAGCACGCGAACCGAGACAAGCCGCATGTCACGTACCTCGGCCGAGGTCGTGATGCTCCGCTGAAGCGAAAGACCGAGCGGCTGAGCCGCGATCAGGGCCAGGGTCGCAAGCGAGGCGGCCACAGGCAGACGATCGAATCGCTCGCGCGAATCACGTGTGCCCATGAAGGCGACGAAGACCGCGCCGGCCGCCGCCACCCCGGCTGTCACGTAATTCGTGCCGCAATGCGGATGGATCGCCAGCTCGCGTTCGCCAGCCCGCAGGCGCCGCAGGGCCTCCTCTGCGGCGCGCGCGATCGCTTCGGCATCGACGTCGCCATGGATGTAAAAGCCATTGGGCGTAGAGCGCCCGGCCAGGCTGACCCGATGCGTCAGCCCGAGAACCGTGATCGTGGCATGCTCGAGACCGTGGTTGCGCCGGGTTCGATCGATCAGAGGGGATCGCAAGAGACTGGCGAACATGTGGATGATTATAACAACTGGGCCCGGTGGTGTACCGGGCCCAGTGTGCTTACTCGTCCATATTCGCGCGGCGCATGCGCTTGTTGATCCGGCGGATGGCCTTCTTCTTCTCGATCCGGCGCACCTCGCTCTTGGACACAAACCAGCGCTTGTTGCGCAGCTGGGTCAACAGGCCGCTGCGCATCACTTTCTTCTTGAAGCGCTTGAGCAGTTGATCCTGCGACTCGTTCGGGCGGAGTACAACTTTGGTCGTCATGGGTAATTCACCTCCCTTCAAGATGGGAGTGGGCCCGGCTGGCGACCGAGCGGGGCGAGTCTACCCCAGACGGGTGGGTTTTGTCAATGAAACGAGCCGAAAAGCCGTCACTCGGCTTCGACCTCTTCATCCTCACGAGTCTTCCAGGTGCGCGACGCCCGGTCGATGAACAACACCCCGTCCAGATGATCGATTTCGTGCTGGAAAATGCGCGCCAGCCAGCCCTCAGCCTTGATCCGAATCGGTCGGCCCTGCCGGTTCAAGGCCTTGATCTTTACAGCGTTATGTCGCATCACCATCCCGGCATAGCCCGGGATGGAAAGGCAACCCTCTGCCCCGTCGACCATTTCCTCGGAGCGGGTGGTGATCTCGGGATTGACGATCACGTACAGTTTGGCGGCAGGCGGTTCAACGCCCTCCGGCAGATCCTCAGAATCGGGAGCGTACTCGATGACTGCCAGACGGATCGGCTCGGCCACCTGTGGCGCCGCCAGGCCAACGCCTGGGGCATCGCGCATGGTCTCGATCATGTCGTCGATCAGGCGCTGGATCTCGGGGGTGCGGGGGTCTGCGATCGGTCGGGCCTTGCGGCGCAGGATCGGGTTGCTAGGGGTGATGATCGTGAGCAATGACATCTCGATTCAAGGCTTCTGACGCTTTTGCGCGTCCTCCTGGGCGACCTCGTGATAAGCGGCCATCCAGCGTGACATTTCCTCGCGTTGTCGGGCGGCATCCGCAGCCTCTTTGCGCGCCTTGACCGCTTCCATCCGTCGATAGATGTCGTTCTGGACACCCACGGGATCGAAGACGCCCTCGAAGCGGAGTTCATCGGCGCCGACCTTCGCGATCACGCTGCCGTAATTCAGCAGCAAGCCAAGCGCCCCCGGGCGCTCGTACTTCAAGCTTAACACGTTTCCAAGCGGCGCCGAACGTCGTTCCTCTGAGCCCAGTGGCTTGCGGTAAAGATCGACGATCTGGTCGTTAGTCACCAGATAAAGATCGTTCTTCCAGTCCTCGAACTGATACAACCACCAACCCGCAAGCGGAAGAAAAGTCAGAAAGACCACATAGGCGACGATATCGGGGGCAAAAAACTCCGGCAACAGGCCAAAAACCGCGGAGAATGCAAAGGCCACGAGCGCCACAAGCCCAAGCGAAGGATAGAGGGTCTCGCGAATCAACTCAAACCAGTGCTTGCGATAGATGACGGTGTCGCCTTGCGTGAAGCGAACCTTGAAGGAGAAGAACTCGGCGATTTGGGCCAGTAGACCGGGCCCAGCTTTGTCGTCTTTCGCATCCTTGTTCTTCTTTGGCCCCTCATCGGGCGGGCTCAAGCTGCGTCGGATCGCTGTTTTCATGGCTTCGCGTTCGGCAAGTCGGTTTCGATTGCGCGATCGATTCCATTGCTCTTCGACCAGAGCCGCCAGGCCGGCTGCGTTGCCCACTGATGTAAACGAGATCGCACCCGAGAACGTCCGCACCAACACATCGCCGATACCGATCGAGCGCGTGATCACGTCAGTGATACGCACATCGACCGAAAGCACCGAGCCGAGTGGCGACTCCTGCCGGCTGTCGTAGATGCCGATGATTTTCTCGAGGTACACAACGCGTTGATCGGTGACGATGAAGTAATCGTTGCCCCAGTCGAGCACCAACCACCACATCCAGCCCAGGACCGCAAGAACGCCGAGCCCGCCGACAGTCACGCCCCAGAGCGCGTCGTTGAGATACAGCCACACGCCGACGCCGGCCGCGACCGCCAAGACCAAACCGACAACCGGCAGGAACAACGCCTGATAGAGGATGATCGGGTGCCGACGCGCCACGGCATAGACCTGCTCGCCGGGAGTCAGCCAGTTGAAGCGCATCCGGCGAGCTTGCTCACGGCCCTCGGCCATCAACTCGAGGTTTGCCCGGAGGCCCGGCACCTGCTGGATATCGGCCTCGAAACGCTCGAACTCGAGCCGCAGCAATTCACAGTCGGTGACGGCAACCATCGTCGCAGACCGCGCCGCTCGTTTAAGCAAAGCGCGCTCGCCGAAGAAATCGCCTGCCTTGAGCACACCCAGATCGACCTCGCGTTCACCGACCTGCCGCAGCGCACGAACCTCACCACGTGTAATGATGTAAAACGCTTCCCCACGATCGCCCTGCCTGAAGATCACGTCCTCGGCGGAATGGGCTTCCACCGTGAAATGCTCAGCCAGGCCTTCGAGTTGCTCGTCGGTGAAGCCCTTGAACAGGTAGATCGGGCGCATCCGCGCCACGTACGCCGCCGCGTTATCCATCGCACATTCATTCTAGCATCGGCAGGTAGAATGCGCCGAATGATGCCCAAACCGCTTCCTCCATCCGCCCAACGCGTCCAGGACGCGCTCGACAGCGCCGGTCTCGGACTGACCGTTCGTGAGCTCGAACAAAGCACGCGCACATCAGCCGAGGCCGCCGAAGCCGTCGGCTGCACGGTCGGCCAGATCGTCAAGTCGATCATCTTCCGCGCCAAGGCCAGCGACAGGGTTGTGCTCGTGTTGACCTCAGGCGCAAATCGTGTCGACGAGCACAAGGTCGCGGCGCTATTGGGCGAAGGGCTCGGAAAGGCCGATGCCGACTTCGTGCGCGAGCGCACCGGTTTCGTGATCGGCGGCGTGGCTCCAGTCGGTCACCGCGAGGCCCCGATCACGTTCATCGACGCCGATTTGCTGTCTCACGACGAGATCTGGGCCGCCGCCGGCACGCCGAACGCGCTCTTCCGTCTGACGCCGGGCGATCTCCAGATGCTCAGTCAGGGGCGCATCGCCGACGTCAAACGCGCCTGAGCCTTTGGGCGCCCGGCGAGCAGCTGGCTGAGCGTCACGCACTGCCAACCCTGCTCCCGGGCGTGCGCGACAAGCCCCGGCAACGCAACCACTTCCTGCCAGAGGAAGTGGCCAAGAAAGATGTCGCCGGCCCGCGCCTCAGCGACAAACCCCTCGACGACCTCGTCCGGCCCTGGGGTCGCCGAGCGTTGCTTCATCGAGTTCACGCGGTTCCACATCGCGATTTGAAGACCCGTGGTTGCCGCCGCGCGGCGCACCGTCTCGGCGTTCCACCCGTCGCCATAGGGCGGTCGCAGAAAACGAACATCGTGCAACCCGAGTTGCTCCCGCGCGACCCACTTCCATTGCTCGATCTCGTTGACGACGGCGTCAAAACACAACGATCCAAGCGCGGCATGGCTAAAGGTGTGGCATCCCAACTCATGCCCCTCGCTCACCGCACGTTGCCAGACCGCCGGCTTGTCGAGGATCGCCTTACCCGTCGGGAAGAGCGTCAACCGGACGTCGGCCGCTTGCGCGGCGTCCAGCAGACCGGCGACGTTGACGTACCCATCGTCAAACGTCAGCGCGATCCGTTTGCTCCCCTCTGGCGCCTTGAACCAGGCCGAAGGCCCTGGCTCACCCTCCCCGTAGGCAGGTCGAGCGGGCGTGGCAGTCAGGGCGCCGGCGGCGCCCGTCAGTGACAAGACTGCGACCTTGAGAAACGTCCGACGGGAGGTGTGAGTGACCATGATTGACCTCAGAGTGCGTTAGTGACACTCTGAGGTCGCCGGTTCACTCGAAAGTTTTCGGCGAGTTACGGCTCGGCGACCGTTGGTTCACCACCAGGTTACTTCGTTTCTCGCGCCGGCCGATGCGTCGGATTGAGACGTGGGGGATGCGTCGTAGGAGACGCGAAGAGGCCCGCCCGGTGAATGCTCCGGGCGGGCCAGAAACGGGGGGATGTGGGGGTTACTTGACCTTGATCGAGATCGCCTTCGGGCGGGCGCTCTCGGCCTTGGGCAGACGAACGGTCAGCACGCCGTTCTCGAGGCCGGCCTCGACCCGCTCGCTGTCGAGCTCGGCGGGGAGCCGGAAGGTGCGTGCGAACTTACCGTACGTGCGTTCGCGGACGAGCCAGTCGCCTTCGGTTTCCGTCACAGGCTCGACCTTGACTTCACCACGGATCGAGACGGTGTTGCCAAGCACCTCGATCGTCAGGTCTTCGGCCTTGAGCCCGGGGACGGCGGCGGTCACGGTATAGCCGCGCTCACTGGCCTGGATGTCCATGGGCAGGCTGAGCGTGTCTTCCGAGAAGCGTTCCGAGAGCGGCGCCAACGCCTCTTCGAACCAACGATCCATCATGCGGGCCATCGGGCTTGGGCGATAGTAAGGGCGAATAGTGAGTGACATGGTGACCTCCTGCATCAACCGTTGTGATAACCAACTGATGGCCGCACTTTAGCCGGGCTGTGTTAGAGGAATGCTTGCGTTGCATCTGTTTTTCGTTAACAACCGGGCCAGGAGCGTCTATCCACACTCAGCGAGCGCTCATGCCCAAGAGATACGAATCTAATACTCAGACGTCATGCTCTAGACATCTCCGCGCACCGGACCCAACCAGCCCCGGCGCGGACGGGAGGTCACCCATGTCCTGGTCCATCAAACTCGGCCGGTTCGCCGGGATCGACGTCTTTCTCCACCTGACGTTCCTGCTCCTTGTCGCCTTCATCGGCTACACAAGCTTCGTCAACACAGGCACAGTCGCAGGCGCGATCGAAGGGGTGTTGTTCATCCTCGCGCTGTTCGGCAGCGTGGTGCTCCACGAGTACGGGCACGCGCTGACGGCCCGCCGCTTCGGCATTCCAACACGCGATATCACCCTCTACCCGATCGGCGGTGTGGCCCGGCTCGAGCGCATGCCCGAGAAGCCGTGGCAGGAGTTGGCCGTCGCACTGGCCGGCCCGGCCGTCAACGTGGTTATCGCGTTCGTGCTGTTCTTTGGGTTGCTTGTCACAGGGAATCTCGGCTGGCCAAGCCTCCAGGCCATGGAGAACGGCCCGCTGCTTCAGCGCCTGATGTACACCAACCTGTCGCTGGCGCTCTTCAACCTGATCCCGGCCTTCCCGATGGATGGTGGTCGCGTGCTGCGCGCCGGGCTGGCCATGTACCTGAACTACGCGATGGCGACGCGGATCGCCGCCGGCCTGGGCAAGGCTGTGGCCCTGGTCTTTGGCTTTGTCGGGCTGTTCTCCAACCCGATGCTTGTGCTGATCGCCGTGTTTGTCTGGTTCGCGGGCGACCAGGAGGCGCAGGCGGTGCAGATGCGCAGCGCGTTGTACGGCATCCCGGTCGGCCGGGCAATGGTGACCGACTTCCGCACCATCTCACAGTATGACCCGTTGCTGCGTGTCAGCGACCTGCTCATCGTCAGCGAACAGCAGGACTTCCCGGTCGTCGATGACGGCCAGATGGTCGGCCTGGTCACACGCGACGACCTGATCACGGGGCTTGCGCGGCGCGGCCTCGGTGGGCGAGTGGCCGAGATCATGCGCCGACGGTTCCTGGCGGCCAACCCCTTCGACCAACTCGAAGCCGTTGTGCCGCGAATGCAAACAGTCGCTGCAGAATCGGTGCCCGTTGTCGAACAGGGACGCGTCATCGGGCTGCTCACCGCGCACAACATCCGCGAGTACCTGATGATCCAGGAGGCGCTCCGCCACCGGCGCGGCTGAGTTGTCCACTATGACGCGAATCGATCCAGGGCCGGTATCGCCCGGCCCTGGATCGATTTTCGCGTCATAGCCACTGGATCCGCGATTCAGTCGCTCTTCTGTCGTAGCCGATCGAGGCGCCTCGCGACAGCTTCAACTACAGCCGCGCGCTGCCAATCGGGCTTTTGGGCCATGACGATCGCCTGCGCTCGCTCTGCCCAGCGCAATGCCTGCGCCAGGTCTTGAGCCTTCCACTCATAATACTTAGACAGCTCGACGCATGGCAGGGCTTCGTCGATCGTAAAGGACGCCCATTGTTCCCAAAGCGGAACGGCTTCGGCGCGTCGACCGGTGCGTTTGAGCAGGAAGCAGAGCTTCTCAAGCGCCTCGGCCCGATCGTCAAGGTTGAGCCGCCCGGCCAGCGCGCGCCGATATGCCGACTCGGCTTCGAGCGTGCGCTCATCGGTTTCGTGCCAGCGGGCCAGCCGCAGCCAATCTTCGGGGCTGCGCTCATCGGCCCGCGCCGGATCGAAGACCTCGAGCAGATGCGCCGACAACGTCACCATCGAAAGGATATCGATGGCATTGTGATAGATCACACGCCGCATCGCGGTCGGATCGCCATTGCGCAGGAACTCAACGTACATCCAGGGGATCAGCGCGCCAGGCACGTCGTCGGTTGTTCGCGGGATGCCGAGCACATTGGCCTCGAGCGAACTTAGCGCGCACGACTCGATGCGACCTCGATAGAGCCAGCGTGCCGGATTGAGAAGATCGAGATGTGGGCGGGCCGCAAACGGCGCGCGCCGTCGGTTGAGCGTGAAGCGGCTCTCGAGCAACGGCACATCGAAGGCACGGCCGTTGAACGTCACCCAGCCGGCGCGGTCGGCCAGCAGATCCGCGATCGCGGCGAGCGCGGCCGGCTCCTCTGATGGATCGCGCAAGAAGTACTGACGCAGCACGAAAGCGTCGTCTTCATAAACGCCGACTCCAATGAGAAAGGCAAGCGTGCCGGCGCCGCCGGCTAGCCCGGTGGTCTCGGTGTCGATGAAGGCCAGATCCTTCAGCGCGGCGCGCGCCAGAGCAGGCTGGCGAGCCAGGCGGGCAGCGATCTCGGGCGATCGATTGAGCAAATCGCCGAAGGCCACACGGCCATGGCTCTCGTTGAGCGTGTGGCGTTCCTCGATCAGTTGGTAAGCGCCCTGGGCGTTGCGGGCTTCGCTGCCCGGGAGGATGCGTCCCTCATCGGGGTCATAGCTCCGAACGCTGCGCTGCGTGCGGGGGTTGGGCGCCAGACGAATCGGATCGGGCCGATCCCCGGCAGACGCCTCGGCTGGCTTATGAGCCTGAGATTTTCGTTGAGGCCTCAGCGCGTTGAGGCGTTTGCGCAGGTCGCTATCGGACATCTAGGCGGGGATTCTAGCACGTTCGTTCGCACCTTTTCGAAAGGCCTCTTCTCTGTGTGCTTGGGCAAGATGTAGGCAAGCCGATCAGGCCCCGGCCGGTGCGACGCGGCCCGACTCCTTGATCGCGCGCTCGACGTTGACCCAGAACGTCAGGAGCATGAAGCCGACGACAAAGAACAGGATCAGCGACAGGATCGCCAGACGAAGGTTCCCGAATAGATCATTGACCAACCCGAAGAGCAGCGGCCCGATCCACGACGTGCCGCGCTCGCTGACCTCGTAGATCGAGAAGAACTCGGCCTCTTTCCCGGGTGGGATCATGCGCGCGAAGAGGCTGCGGCTGATCGCCTGGCTACCGCCCATCACAAGCGCGATCGCGGCGCCAAGCAGCCAGAATTCGAACTCACGACGCGGCATCAAGCCAAAGACCAGCTCGTCGCCATTCAGGCCGAAGTACGCGTAGGTCACCACACCTGCCCAGATCACCAGGCTGATCGCCAGAATGTTGCGCGCCCCGAAACGCGCCGCCAGTCTTCCGAAACCCAGCGCGCCGAGAAAAGCCACGAACTGGATCATCAGGATGACCTGGATCAACGAGCCTTGTTCGATGCCCAGCCCGCCGCGAATGATCGGCGCCGCTGCAAAACTGGCCGCAGCGCTGATCACGGTCTGGATTCCGTCGTTGAAAATCAGATACGCAAGCAGAAAGCGCAAGGTGTGCGGAAAGCGCCCGGCCTCGCGAAAGGTCTGCGCGAGTTGTTTGAAGCCGATCGTGAGATAAGTCTCGCCGGCGGGGAGCGCGCGTACGGCGCTACGCGAGCGCAGACGCGCCCAGGTGATGAACGAGAAGCCAAACCACCACACACCCGCCGAAGCGAGGTTGACCCGCACGGCCATCGTCCCCGAGAGCCCAATTGAATCGCGCAGCTGGTACAGGATCAGGTTGGCGAGCAGCAGCAGACCGCCGCCAAGGTAGCCTATCGCCCAACCAAACGAAGAGACCCGATCTTGCTGATCGTTGCTGGCGATATCGGGCAAGAAGGCGTTATAGAACACCATCGCCGCGCCGAAAGACAAATTGGTGATCACATACAGCAAAGCGCCAAGCCACCAGAGATCGCCCTGCACAAACCAGAGCGCCATCGTCGCAACAGCACCGATCGTAGCGAAGACCTGCAACATGCGCTTGCGCAGGTGCGAGTAATCGGCGATCGCGCCGAGGATCGGAAGGAAGAAGACTTGCAACCCGACGGACAGCGACGTCGAATAGACGAACACCGACTCGGGTTGCACAGCCCATCCCAGAACGTTGAGCGTCCCGGTTCCGGCCGCAGCTGCGGCGTCGGCTGCGAGGCTGGCGAGATAGGGCCCAAGAAACACAGCGATAACTGTCGTGCTGAAGGCGCTGTTGGCCCAGTCGTACATGGCCCAGCCAAAGATCTCACGTCGATCGTTGATCAATGCGGGCTTCGAATCGTTCACTTTTGAGGTCATGATGATGAATACCGACAGGCGTTGGGACGTATGATACCCGGCTTCCGGTATTTCCCTTGAGTGCGTTTGTGAATCTCAGGGGTTTGTATTTGGTTGTTCTGGGTGCAGCCGACTCAACATATTGGCGATCCGGCGGTCAAGTCGGCTCATGGGCACCGCCGCGAGTTGCGCCGGGTTCACCCACACGGCGCCACCGACAGGAATTTCGCCAGTCTGGCCCGGCACAAAGAGCCAAGCCTGCGCGCTGATTTTGAAATGCGTGTACGTGTGCGAGAACTCGCCGAGCAGGTCCGGGGGCTGCCTCAACACGGGTCCACAACGCGCCTCGAGCAAGTCGCGTAGCTCAACGATCCGGGCCGGGTTGGCCTCACCCACGTATTCAATGAAGGGAAACGCCCAAAGCCCTCCGAGCAAACGCGTCTGGCGTTTTTCGATGAGCACACGTTCGGAGTCGGCGACCACGCCGATCAAGGCCTTGCGTGTCGCGACGGGCTTCCGCCGGGTGGATCGAGGAAGACTCTCCTGCGCCCGCGTCCGGTAGGCAAGGCAAGATGTGCGAACCGGGCAAGCCTCGCAGCGCGGCCGTCTTGGCGTGCAGAGCGTGGCCCCGAGATCCATCACAGCCTGATTGTGGTCCCCGGCGCGTCCCTGTGGAACGAGCCGATCGGCCAGAGCCTGAAGCTCCTGTACCCCGCCCGTAGATTTGACATCCCCTTCATATAAGAAGAGCCGCGCCAGCACACGCTTGACATTGCCATCGACCACAGCCGCATCAGCACCAAACGCAATCGAGGCGATAGCCGCTGCCGTGTAGGGCCCGATCCCAGGAAGCGCCCTGAGCCCCTCAATCGATGCGGGAAGAATGCCGTCGTGTTTCTGCACCACCACCTGTGCAGCGCGCTGCAGGTTGCGAGCGCGGCTGTAGTATCCAAGGCCTTCCCATAGTTGAAGAACCTCGTCAATCGGCGCCAGCGCCAGCGTCGTGACATCAGGAAATGCCTTCATCCAGCGCAAATAGTACGGCTGGACGGTGTCTACCTGCGTCTGTTGAAGCATGATCTCGGAGACCCAGATCGCATATGGGTCGCGCGTTCGCCTCCAGGGGAGATCGCGAGCGTTTTGGGCATACCAGACCGACAGACGACGCGCAATCGCCCGCAGTCGGCGTTGAGGGATCACCACGGCGAAGTCGGTCTCAGCGCGCACCATGGTCTACGCGTCCTCTGTGTTTTGGGGCTGTGGATAACCCGTCGATATCTGTGGATAACCGGGCATAGATCGGGTTGCTACCTGTGGAAAGAATCGCCTGTTCGTGGGATAAAGCTCGTCCGTTTGATGCTCGCGCACGCCGTCGGCGACTCACCTGGTGGATTCATTTTGAAACAACGTGGAATCGCATCTTCGATGAGCGCCAAGGGGCACGAATCCCTCTTCAAAAGCGATTCAAACCTTTCTCGAAAATGGATAGGCCATCGCTAGCACATTAATTCTCCGCCATATACGCGACTGGCGAAAAGAGCTGACACGCATTTGGGGCCGAGTGGGGCATCCTCCTACGGGATGCGCTTGATCGAGCGCCAAGCTTAAGCGCGCTTGACCGAACTCTTAAAGAAAGGGAATCTTTTACAGAGTCAGCGAACGAGCGTATTGTATCGCCCTACCGGGTTTGCTAGAATCCGCGAGCTTAAGGGCAGACGCAGCAAGTTATCCCCAACGCTGTTCGCCCAGTACGCACATAACTTACAACAGAAGAGTCTGACGCGACCGGAGAAATCCTGCCTCTCCTCAACGCCCCACTCAGCGGAACGGAAGCTGTTGCGTGGGTGCTTGAGCGTCAGTGGACGGAGTGATCATGCAGTCCGAACAACTTTGGCAGGCCGTGCTCGGCCAAATACAGATGGAACTGCCGCGGGCCACATTCGATACGTGGCTGCGGAATACGTCGTTGGTCGCCCAGGAAGATGGCGCATACATCGTCGGCGCACCGACGGCCTACGCGCGCGACTGGCTCGATCACCGAATGAAAGGCGCAATCAAGCGCACCATCACAGGCATCACAGGCAGCAGCTCCATTGACGTCCGTTTCGTGGTTTGGAACCCGACGGCCGTCGAGGCCACGAGCACGGAGAGCGTCTCGTCGCTGAATGTCGATTCCCCGGCCGAGCTCGCAACAAACAGCAAGCTCAACCCGAAATACTCGTTCCAGAACTTCGTAGTCGGCCCCAGCAATCGTCTAGCGCATGCGGCCTGCGTGGCGGCCTCGGAGAACCCGGCGCGCGCTTACAACCCGGTGTTCCTCTATGGCGGCGTCGGGCTCGGCAAGACGCACCTGCTGCTGGCGATCGGCAATGCCTGTCTGCAGCGCGGGCTGACCGTCACGTATGTCTCGTCTGAAGAATTCACAAACGACCTGATCAACTCGATCCGCACGCATACGACTGCGGCGTTCCGTGAGCGCTATCGCAGCGTCGATGTGCTCCTGATCGACGACATCCAGTTCATCGCAGGCAAGGAGTCGACGCAGGACGAGTTCTTTCATACCTTCAACGCGCTGCACTCGCAAGACAAGCAGCTTGTGATCTCGTCCGACAGGCCTCCAAAGGCGATGGTCACGCTCGAAGAGCGCTTGCGTTCGCGGTTCGAATGGGGCCTGACCGTCGATATCCAACCGCCGGATCTCGAGACACGCCAGGCGATCTTGCGTGCCAAGGCCGAGCGATCGCGGCGCCAGGTGGATAGCGCCGTCATTGAGTTGATTGCGCGCCGCGTACAGAGCAACATCCGCGAGCTCGAGGGCGCGTTGGTGCGTGTGCTGGCCTATGCCGATCTCACGAATCAGCCCCTGACCGTTGACCTTGCCGGCACCGCGATCGCCGATCTGCTGCCCCGGCGGCGCACGCTGACTGCGAATCAGATCATCTCCACAGTGGCGGATTACTATCGCTCGTCGCCGCAGCAGTTGATGGGGCCGGATCGATCCAGAGAAACGGCCTGGGCGCGCCAGGTTGCGATGTACTTGATCCGCGAAGAGTCGGAAGCCTCGCTCCCGGCCATCGGCGATGCCCTGGGTGGGCGCGACCACACGACCATCATGTATGGATGCAAGAAGGTCGCGGATCTTGTGGAGCGCGATGACAGCGCGCGGCGCCAGGTCTTGGCCATCCGCGAGCGTCTGTACGGACAACCGGCTGTCCCGACCGTCTGATCGGAGGTTCCAGGGGCACCCATTTTTGACCCCTGTCCTTTCCCCAACGCTCTCGCACCGATGACAAGGACAGAGAGCGCACGGCCCCGCCTGAGCGGGGCCGTTTCGTTTCCGGCGCCGTAAAAATGCTTCGCGCCCCTTCCCCGGGAATTCCAGAATCGTGTCGAATATGATCGACCCAGTCTTCATTCACCACCCATATCTGGCGGGTCCGGTGCGGCGTCTGGAAGGCCCGGTTTTCACTGGGCTTTGGGCCGAACGTTAAATTTTCTTGTCTTACCTGTGGATAAAGGGGTGGAAAACTGTGGAGAAGGACTCCTGATTGGGGAAAACCCCCGGATTTGCTTATGGGGACTTAACGCGCCTGGACAGAAACGACACCCCATATATGGGAAGCCCTGTTATGAAAATTCCGTATATTCGAAACGGGCACGATTCCTGCATTTGGGTCAGTCGACCTGCTCCACACCCTCCACAATCGATCCCGATGAGGGCTGTGCAGGGTGGACGTTGAGTCTCTGACCATATCTGGGGTGCGTGCGACGGCGCAGCCCCAGGAATCGGGTGCACAACGCAGCGGCAGACCTGTGTCCACATTTCCACAGACACTACTACGACGACTGAATCTACTTAACTCTGTTGGGGAAGACTCTTCTTGTACACGCACCGTCCAGCTAGCGACGCTTTCGAGACCCCGTGATCTCCTGAGCCAGAGTGAGCGCCGATCCTGAACCTCGCCGGCGGGCAGCATGCGCTTCGCGGCCGGCCTCGATCTGACGATTGAGCGCCATCCAATCCCCAACCAGGAACTGTAGCCCATCACCCGCAGACGGAAAGGCATGCCAGTCGAGAACCCAGCGCAGCCAGGCGCGTGGCAGAGGCAGTCCCTTGAGTTCGAGGATCACCACGGGCATGCCGCGAAAGCGCGTGATCAGATCCTCGCGCAGGCCACCGACGCCAGTCGGGTCGAACGAGCCGGTGCGCACATTGACGATCCGTGGGTAGCCGATCGCCAGGCGATAGAACGGCACGCTGACGATCACGTTTTTCGGGGTTGCCTCGATATAGCACATCAAGGGCAGTGCGAACGTCGCCAGGAAGAGGAACAGCGCCAGCAGGGCCAGTCCGGCCCAGACGACTGGCGAGACCCACCAGTTCCCGGCGAGGATCAGGTTCCCTCCGAAGAGCGCCAACGCGCCGGCGCCAAGCGAAATCCAGAACGCGGGCCAGCGCCACATCTCGATCCGTTTTCGGTTGAGCAACAGAGGATGCCGATGCGGAGACGTCATGGCCATCGAAGAGCAAGAGCCGTGCCGCAAATAAAACAGGCGGCGTGTTCACGCCGCCTGTGAAGGGTCACCCGAGCTTTGCCCGGGCCTCCTGGATCTGTTGTCGCAAGAGCGCGCGCTGGTCGATCGCCGTCTTGAGCGGCCCGGCAAGCGTGCTCTGGTAGCTGGCGTCGGTCTGGCTGACCGAGTTGACCAGATCGCCGGCCGGCTGAAGGCCTTGCGTGCGAACCGGCTCGAGCAGCTTGACTTTGAGGTTGGCCGGGCCCTCACTGAAATGCGGCGACAGCTTCTCGAAGACCTGTTGATCGACACCCTCGGAGAGCGTGGCGTTGTGATCCACAAGCCCTTGCATGGATGCGATCGCGTCCTTGATCTTGCGTCCGATATCGAAGGGCAGGTAATCGATGATGTACTTGGCGAATCCGCCAAAGGCGGCACTCACGCCGCCGGCAGCCACACCCGCCAACGCGTTCGCCGAAGTCTCCAGCGAGAACAGCCCCAGCTTGAGATGCAACACCCGATCGGCCAGCCAGGCCACACTGCCATTGAGATCCGGCAGCTGCGCCTCGAACTGCTCGATCAAGGTGCGCGCCGTCGCAAGACCTGTCGCGGCACCCGGCAGAAGCCCAACCGTGGCGGCCAGGGCCGCAGCGAAGGAGGCCAACCCCGACTGGGCGAGGCCATCGATCCCGACGGCTTCCAGCTGCTCGTACAGCGACAGCACGTGGGTGGTCTCGGACAGGCGGTTCTGGCTGTCGGTCACCTGGCCCTGAAGCTCGCTGATCTGCGTCTTCAACCGCAGGTTCTCGTCCTGCGACGCCTTGAGCAACAGCGCCAGCTGTTCGTTCTCACCGGTTGCCGTGCCGAGCAGTTGGTTGAGTTGACCCAGCTGCCCCTCGAGCGCCGTGAGCTGCGGGTTGACCTCAGGGACGTCGGTGAGCTGCAACGATCGCGCCGGGATCCCGGCGGCGGGTTGCCCACCGGTGAGCTCGCCGTACAGCCACGAGGCGCCGCCGCCGAGGGCGAGCCCGGTTGCGCCCATGCCAAGGGCCTGCAGAAACAAGCGTCGTTTCTGATCGATTGGATTTGCCATCGCGAGACTCCACTTCCCGGCCGAGCAACGACCGAAAACCATTATAGGGCGCGAACCCGTTAAATGTACGTAAAACGCGGCTGGCGGTTGCAGACCGATCGGCTGGGCTCAGAGGGCGTCGATGGGTAACGTGAAGGTCGCGGTCGTGCCTTGATTGAGTTGGCTGGTGACTGCGAGCGTGCCGCCGAGCACTTCGATCAGACGATTTGAGAGGTGCAGCCCAAGCCCCCATCCGGGTTCCTGTCTGACGCGCGGGTCATCGCTGCGGAAGAAGGCTGTAAAGAGCCGCGCCTGGTCTTCGGCCGCGATGCCTATCCCCGTATCGCTGATCGTGATCTCGAGCCTGCTCGGCGTTGAGAGCGCGGTTACCTTGACGACCACAAGGCTGTCTTCGGGCGAGTAGCGGATCGCGTTACCGATGAGGTGGATCAGAACCTGCGCTAATCGTTGCGGATCGCAGCGCGCCGACGGGAGATCGACGGGCGCCTCGACCTGCACTGAGATCCGCTTTGGGGCGCTCAACTTGCTGAGTGAGCTCAACGTGGAGGCGATCACGGCGGCGACGTCGACGGCGTGCAGGTCGATCTTGATCCGACCTGAATCGATCCGGGCGATATCGCTGAGATCGGTCACCAGAGCGGCCATTCGGGCGACGTTATTGCTGATCGTGCTCAGAAAGCCGCGCTGCTGATCGGTCAACGGGCCTGCCGCGTTGGCCAGGAGCAAGTCGGCGTAGCCACGGATCGAGGTCATCGGCAGTCGGATTTCGTGGGTGACCGTGCGAACGAAATCGGCCCGAGCGGCCTGCGCCCGTCGGACGGCAGCACGCTGCTGGGCCGTCTCGAGCGCCAACGTTGCGACGGCCGTCAGCCGATCGAGGAACGAGACGGAAGCCTGGCTGAACGCGTGTGTCGGTCGCTCGATCACAAGCAGCGCGCGCAACTGACCGGCGTAGCGCAGCGGTGCGACGATGCGGGCCGGGCTGACGCTCGAGGCCGGCGCGATCGCCAGGCTGTGCTCGGCCTCGAGGCCGGCGCGGACCACGGGATCGTCGTCGGTGCGCACTTCGGGCTGCGCCAGCGGACGTGTGCCGCTGGCACCCTGCCGCGCCAATACGTCGACTGTGCGCGGATGACCCTCTGGGTGCACGAGCCCGATCCAGCCTGAACGGGCCTGCGTGTGGCGCACGGCCCATTCGACGGTCAGCGCGAGCACCTGGTTGACGTCGAGACCTTCCGCCAGGCGGTTCTCGATCAGGTTCAGCACGGCGCGTTCGTTCTCGTGCAATGCCAGCTGCCGGTTCAGGCGTGCGAAGCGGCGCGCGGTATCGAGACAGGCCGCGGCGTGCGGGGCGAATGCATTGAGCAGCGCCGCCGCCTCGTCGGTGAGCTTTCCTCCGGTGACCAGGACGGCCCCGGTGACCGCGTCCGATTGGATGAGCGGCGTCGCAGCCCAGGCGTCGGTCGCCAGACCATGGCCAAGCCGCACGACATCCTGGACGACGTTGAACAGGGGATGAAAGGCACCCTCGGGCAGAGGATCGCCATTGCTGTTCCGCCCGCAAACATAAGTCAGACGATGGCGCTCGGGTTCCTGTCGGAAGATCGCCGCACGCTCGGCGCGCGTCAAGCGGAGCGCGCCGGCGATCACGCCGGCTTGCGCGCTTTCAGGATCGAACGGCGCACCGAGGCGCTGGATCGCCTCGAGCAGCGTGCCGCGTTGCGCGGCCGTCAGTTCTCGGCCGTCGTTTGTCGTGCCGGGTTGAGTAGGCAGCATCATCATGCCAGGGATCCGCTGATTTGGCCGGCAACCCGGGCCTGCGCGTCAACGGATGTCGTTGCCATTGCGCGCAGGGCAGTTCCCGGTATAGCCGACCCAGAACTCCATACAGGAGCGCGGATCAAGAAACGTGCCAGTGTCGGCGATCGCCACCTGGATCGAGGAGCCCTGAGCGAAACCGATCGGCTGACCGGCCGAGATATACGGCAGGTTGTAGGTGCGTGCGCCACGGCCTGTGTAGACGTAGCGGTTTCCGCCGTCGAGGCTGCGATAGAGCGCCAGGAGGTTTGAATCGACTTGAATGCCGCGGATGTGCAGGGTGTAGCCGGTGGAAGCTGAGTCCTCGGCCGTGTACTTGAGCGTGATGTTGCTCTCGTCGGCGTACATCACAAGCATGTGATACCCGGATGCGATCGGGTTGTCGGTCAGCGTGCGCGGGGCATAGATCAGTTCACCGGGCGTTGTCGCCAGGCCAAGGCCCGTGATCGGGTATTGGACGCGCTGGATCACACCGCCGGCGCTGCCCGTGGCGGGCGAGGCCGCCCAGTTCCAATCGCGCGTGCGGTAGTAACGCAGGCCCGACGCGCCGCGCGCCGGGTTGAACAGATAGGGGAGTTGCGGGGCCTTGTTGTCATCCTGGCCGTAGTTCAACAGGCCCTTGTAATACGAATAGCCCAGGTTATTGTCAGTGACGTCGACAAGGCCGCGCAACCCCAGGTTCTTGTCGGCGTGCGATCCGGCCGCGCGCACCGGGTTGTCGGTGTCCCACTGGATGGCGACGCCCTGGTGGTAGCTGGCTCCGGTCGCCGTGGGCCTGGGATTCATGACGCTTGGCAGGAACACGCAATTCGAACCCGTGCACGAGCCGGCGAACGCCGGCTGAACCGGCGCGAGGATCAGACTCAACCCAAGGATCAGGGATGTCAGCTGCAGTTTCATCGCTCACTCCGGCCGACGATCCGGGTCTCGGGCCGTCGGGCTAGGTCCTGCGTGGGAGCCCGGCATCTACCAGCTTGCGGCGCTGAAAGTCGTCACACACGCGCTGCAGCGGGCAGATCGCGCAACGCGGGTTGCGCGCGTGACAGATCTCGCGCCCATGCCGGATCAGGTTGATGTGGGCGTCGTGATACGCCTCCGGCACAAAGAGCTGTTCGAGCCACGCGTGGCTGTCGTCGGCGGAAAGCGTCTCAGGCCGTAACCCGAGGCGACCGGTGACCCGATGGACATGCGTGTCGACCGGGAACGCCGGAACGCCCAACGAGAACAGCAACACGATCGACGCGGTCTTCGGACCGATGCCGTTGAACTGCGTCAGCCAGGCGCGGGCCTCCGCGAGCGGAAGCTTGCGCAGGAATTTCAGGTCCAGTTTGCCGCGGGCCTCGGTGATCGCCCTGAGCACGGCCTGGATCCGTGGACCCTTTTGATTGGCCAACCCCGCCGGTCTGATCGTGGCGATCAACTCGGAGAGGTCGGCGTCACGCACGGCTTCCATGGAGCCGTAGCGTTCCAGAAGCAGGCCAAACGCGCGTCCGCTGTTGATATCGCTGGTGTTCTGCGACAGGATGGTCGCGACCAGCTCGTCGACTGCGGACAGGCTGGAGCCCCAGCGAGGGCGACCGTAGGCCTGCACGAGTTCGTCGCGCACACGCGCTGCCTTGCGACGGAGCGTTGCGCGCGCCGGGATCTCTGATTTCATGGTATCTGCCCACCCTTCACGTAATAAAGGATGAAATCGTTGGCTTTGAATTGGTCAATTCTACCGAGGAAGAGGAGGACTGTGACCGAGGCGGGCCGACCTCCGATGTCAGGCGACCTCAGCGTTGTGAAGCGACGTAATTGGCCAGCGGGATGGCTGCGTTGTGGATGTCGAAGCTGCTCCAGACCCCGGAACCATCGGCGCCCATGGTGAAGATCGTGGCGCCCAAGACGTAGGAGTCATGGCGCATCTCGCGGTCGAGCCAGGCGAGTTGATTAACATAAGCTAACTCTGCGCTGGCGCCGATCCCCTGCTGAACCCACCAGTCGCCGAAGTGCTTCCAGGTCTTGCGGCTGGGGTCGGAGGGATAGGGATCGATCCCGATGCAATCGCCGGTCGCTGGGACCGAGTCAAGGCCGGCCTCGCTGATGAGCAAGGGCACATCGGCCAGGCCGCGCGGGCGCAGCCATCCCTCATACCACAGGCGATAGCGAAGAGTCAGCGGCCCGGCGGGCTGAGAGATCGCCGGAGCACCGGGAATCAGATCCGGCCGATTGGAGGCGACGCCGCAATACATCAGCGGTCGATTGTATTCATGGATGTGGAAGATCGCGCCGCAGCGTTGAGCGGCCTCGATCATGGGTAACACATGCTCGAACTCGGCGTAGGTGTTAGGCCACCCCACCGCGAACCCGCCGACGGCGGCCTTCAGCCCGAGGTCCTGCATCTGACAGGCGCGCGAGGCCTCGAACTGGGCGAACCACTGGATGCGCGACACTTCGCCGCCTGTCCAGACGAACTCGTTCCAGCCCTCCCAGTAGTCGATATAGGGGTTTGCGCGATACTCGCCGAGATGCTGGTTGATGTAGTCGGTCGCGGCCTGTGCCGGATCGACGCGCCCGATCACGGTTTCGTCCTGGCCATAGATCCGGCCGATGACCGTGATGTTGGGATCCACGGCCTTGACCTCGGCCATCCAGCCGAAATCGCCGACTGTCTTTACGATGCGCGGGCGAGCCGAGCGCACGAACTGCATCATGTACGGGTCGCCACGCCCGATGGCATGGAAGGTCAATTTGCTGGCCGACATCTGCGTCGCCGCGGGCCAGGTGGATGTCGATAGCCCGTCTATCGTGTAGAAGGGCTCGGGGTTTCGGGCTGCCGGCAAAACGTAGGTGGGCGGCCCGTAGGCGCGTGTCAGGAACGGAACGTACAGCGTTGAGGGCTGTGCGCCGGCCGATTGTGTGATCGGCGTCGGCGATGCCACCTGGAGTTGCACAAAAATCCGCAGCTGCTCTTCGGCCGGCAAAGGCATATCGGTCAACTCGATCTGCGGGTGCAGCGAGGGATCGACGGTGTCGAAAGCCTGGAGGGTGATCTGCGTCGGGGTGCTTGTGGCTGGCTGCGATAGCGCAGGCGGCGGCGTGGGTGAGCCGACCTGGGCCAGCGCCACGGCCGGCAGCGGGTCGGGGGCCAACGCCGTCTGGATGTCAGAGGTGGGGACGACTCGGTCGGCCAGGGTTTCGCCTTGAGCCTGCACCCGGCGACTCAGCAAAGCGCTCAGACCACCAAGCAGCACGACGGTGAGCCCGAGCGATGCGATCAGCATCGTCAGGCGCCGGGCGCGGTGCCGTTGGCGCGGCGTCAGAGCCTCTTGGCGAAACATAAGCAGGGACATGGTTAGAAACAGGCCGATTGTAGCCGATACCCCTGGCTGTTCCGGGAGTACATAATACGCAGCCCGGGTTTACGCCTGGTTGCTATACTCCCAGATGAGTGTACGCTCACCGGGCGTCAAAACTCAAGGAGGCAATCGCAGTGCGGTTGCCAGAGCCATCTTACCGGTGATTCAGGATCGATACAGCATAATTTATGCCTGTCTTACTCCGGGATTCGTTGGTAAGAGTTGGGTCAGGAACTTAACGGAGGGAAGCGACGTTTTATCGTCATAACCCAGGAGGAGCAATGAATAAACGGATTTGGGCCGCCACGGCCCTGGCGGGGTTGGTTCTCGCTGCCTGCCAAAGTGCACCTGCCGAAACCGCCGTTCTCCCGACTGTCGCCATCCCCACGGAGACCGTGGCCGCGCTGCCGTCCGAGACCAGCGAACCTGCCACCGCAACCGTTGAGGCCAGCCCGACTGCGACGGCGTCGGCCACGCCCGAGAACACAACCACGCCTCTCCCCACCGAGACGCCAGCCGCGCCCGCGACCCCTGACCCGAATCAGGGAACGGGCGATGTGGTCTACGACGAGCGTTTTGATGGAACCCTGGGCTGGGGCTGGGGATACTCCGACGATGTGGTCGCGTTCACGCCTGAAGACGGCAAGGTCACCGCGGTGACCACGCAAGGCGACGCCGGTTGGCGGGTCACCATCGGCCCGGGCGCCGGCTGGCTCGACCAGCAGATCACGTTGACGGCCGAGGTCACGGCCTGCACCGAGAGCGACGAATATGGTCTGCTCTACAGGGGGGCGCTCGACGACCAGACCAGCATCCTCAACGGCTATGTCTTCAAGGTAACCTGCGGCGGGCTGGCCAGCGTCGAGGTGCTGCGCGACAACCAGCCGAGCGTACTCGTCCAACCGACCGCGGCGCAGGTCAACCCAACCGGCGAGAACACGTTGACCGTCTGGGCAGCGCGCGGCGAGATGCGCTTCTACGTCAACGGGAGCTTCATCGCCACGGCCGAAGACAGCACCTTCACCAGCGGCCGGCTCGGCCTCTATGTGCGTGATCGCAATGGGGGGCCGATGACCGTGGGCTTCACGGGGCTGGCGTTGCGCGAGGTGACCCCGCCATGAAGCGATTGGTGCGTGGTGCGCTGACCGCACCACGCACCATGCTATTCGTACCGCAAGGCCTCCACAGGCGCCAGGTTCGCGGCGCGCAAGGCCGGGTAAATGCCGAAGAACAGGCCTACAGCCAGCGAGAAGCCGACCGCGAGTATGACGGCGTCGGCGTCGACCGTGGGCTGGATCGAGGTGGTGCCGAATTGCACCTGACCCATTCCCAGCGAAATCAACCAGCCGACGAGGTTGCCGATCGCACCGCCGACCAGGCTGAGCACCGCCGATTCGACGAGGAACTGAAAGAGGATGTCGCGCTTCCGTGCGCCGATCGCTTTGCGGATCCCGATCTCGCGGGTGCGCTCGGTGACGGTGGCGAGCATGATGTTCATGATNNACCGAGACGAGCATGATGTTCATGATGCCGATCCCGCCGACCAGCAGCGAGATCGCGGCGACTCCGCCGAGAAACAGGGTCAAGGTGTCGGTCACTTCGGTGATCGTGGCCAGCAGATCCTGCTGATTCGACACAGTAAAATCGTCGGCGCCTTCGTAGGTGTCGTGGCGCTCGCGGAGCACAAGCGTGATCTGTTCGATTGTCGAATCGATTACGTCGCTGTTCTCGGCCTGGACGTTTATCGAACTGAGCACATTGGCGCCGCGGTACCGCCCACCGCCAAGCAGACGGGCCTGGGCTGTCGAGATGGGAACCAGCACCTGATCATCGACGCTGCCCAGCCCCGTGCTGCCCTTGCTTTCGAGAACGCCAATCACCGTATATGGCTGGCTGTTGATCCGCACCTTTTGGCCGACTGCGCCGGCCGTGCCGCCGAAGAGATCCTCAGCGACGCCACTTCCCAGCACGACGACCGATGAACGCGCGTTAACGTTCGACTCCGAGATGAACTCGCCATCGGCCAGGGTCATGTTGCGCACTTGCATGTACTCAGGCGTTACGCCGATCGCGCGGGTGTTGACGTTCGAGCCAAGATAACTCACCTGCCCACGTCCTTCGAGTTCAGGGGCTACGGCGGCCACGCCTGCGACGCCGCGCAGGGCCTCTGCGTCATCCTGGGTGAGCGTGCCCGCGCTACCGGTGGCGCTCGCGACGCCGCTTTGCTGTGTGCTGCCCGGGCGAACGTAGATCAGGTTTGTGCCGTTGGCTTCGATCTGCGATGTGACGCTGGCCTGCGCGCCGCGCCCGATCGAGACGAGTGCGATCACGGCGGCCACGCCGATGACGATGCCCAACATGGTCAGCGACGAGCGCAACTTGTTTGAGGTCACGCCCTCGAGCGCTGAGAGAATGCCCTGTGTGAGGTTCATGCCTCAGCCTCCTCGACAAGGCCATCGCTGACGTGGATGATCCGCCGGGTGTGCGCCGCGATCTTGGGATCGTGGGTGACGAAGATCAGCGTGATCCCTTGATCGCGATTGAGTTTAAGCAGCAATTGCATGATCTCCTCGCCCGATTTGCTGTCGAGGTTGCCGGTCGGCTCGTCGGCGAGCAAGATCGGCGGGTCGTTGATCAGGGCGCGGGCGATGGCCACGCGTTGTTGTTGGCCGCCGGAAAGCTCGGTCGGCCGGTGATCCATCCGATCGCCGAGACCGACGGCCTCGAGCGCCGCGGCGGCGCGTTGGCGACGGCCGTTTTCGATTCCGGCGTAGAGCATCGGCAGTTCGACGTTGCGCCGGGCCGTCAGGCGGCGGAGCAGGTTGAACGACTGGAAGACGAAGCCGATCTTTCGATTGCGCACCTCGGCCAGCTGGTCATCGCTCATGCTGTCGACCGCCACACCGTCGAGCACATAGCGACCCGCAGTCGATTGGTCGAGACAGCCCAGGATGTTCATGAGCGTGCTCTTCCCGGAGCCCGACGGGCCCATGATGGAAACGACCTCGCCGCGTTCGATCTTCAATGAGACGCCCCGGAGCGCCTGTACCTCGACGGCGCCCATGCGATAGGTTTTTGTGATGTTGTCGATCTCGATCATAGGGTGCCTGACACGTGTGATCGTGCGAATGGGGCTTTGGGTTGGGGGCGTCGGCGCAGCCTGAAGCGCGACTGCCCGCAACAGAGCAGTTAAGGGCTGGGCGGCATGCCGCCACCCGGAGCCCCGCCGCCATCCATCGGTATGCCGCCACCACCCAAGATCCCGCCAAAACCCGAACCCTGCTGTTCGGTGGTCGATGACGAGCCTGACGTGGTTGTGCCGCTGATGACCACGCGGTCGCCTTCCTTGAGCGATCCCGAGGTCACTTCGGAGTACGTTTCGTTGGTCAGGCCGATCGTCACGGCGACCTGCTGGGTTTGCCCCAAGCCGGTCATCACGGTGACGGTTCGCTCGCCATTGGCCACGCGAATGGCTTTGTTTGGCACAAGCAGCACGGCGGCGCGCTCGTCGACGATGATGTTCACGGCCGCCGACATGCCCGCCTTGAGCGCTGCGTCGGGATTGGGGATATTGACGAGCACCGGAAAGGTGACCACACCCGAGCTCGACGAGCCAAGAGCAATCAGTTGGTCGACGGCACCGGTGTAGGTTGCGTCGGGCGCGGCGTCGACCGTGATCGACACGGTCTGGCCAGGCGCGATGAGATTGACGTCGACCTCGGAGACGCTGACCTGGATCTCGAGCGAGCTAAGGTCGGCGAGCACGATCGCTGTCGTGCCACTTGCGACGCGGTCGCCAATCCGATTGTAGATTCCAAGCACAGTGCCGCCGAACGGCGCGACGATCCGGGTCTTGTCGGCTGCTTCCTCGGCGTTGGCCACGGCGGCTTCGGCCTCGGCGATCGCCTGCTCGTCGGGTTGGGCGAGAAGATCGGCAAGCGTTTCTTCTGCGGTCGCCAGCACGGCCAGGGCCTGTTCGAGTTGCGCTGTGTAGAGCTGCACATCGGCGCTGTTTGGCCCGCTTTGCGCAGCTGACAGGTTGGACTCGGCCGTGGTGAGCGCATCCTCCGCGTCGGTGAGCGCGTTGACGTTGCTGATCGAGCTCTGCTGAGAACTAGCTAGGGCAACGTTGTAGTCTTCGACGGCGCGCGCATATTTGTTCTGGGCGTTCACGTAACCGTCGCCGTGTTGTTGCCCATAGCCGGGATACAGATTCTCAAGCCGTTCCCAGTGCTCCAGATTGCTCTTGGCCACAGCCAGGGCATCGGAGGCAGAGCGCAGGCTGATCTGGTATTGGTCGGCTTCAACCGAAGCCTGAGCAGCTGCGACATCCTCCTGTGCGCGCGTGTACTGCTCCTTGTAGTACGCCACGTTGGGGTTGAGCACGCCGTTGAGTGAACGCTGTGTGTCTGTGACGGCTTCCTGCGCTTCGATCACGGCCAGCCTGGCGGCCGCGATCTCCTCGGCCGAAGGGCCGTTCAAGACGTCTTCCAGCGCGGCCTGCGCAGCGAGCAGATCGGCTTCGGCCTGGATCACCGTGGCGCTCAGGCTGTCTGGATCGAGCTCCGCGAGGGGAGCGCCGGCGTCGACGATATCGCCGACCGAGACGTTGATCTTGGCGATGGTGCCCGTCGTCTCCCAGGCCAGCGTGTCCGATTGCGGCGCCGCAATCGTGCCCGAGGCGCTGACCGAGGTCGAGATGGTGCCGACCGTCACCGGCGCTGTCTGCAGAGGCGTCGCCGCTGTCGTCGAACGGTTGAGCCACTGATACGCGAAATAGCCGCCACCGGCAAGAACGACGCCCACGATAAGAAAGGTGACGATACGTCGACTCATGGAAATGGATACTCCGCAGAATGCTCGGCCCACGATCGGCGGCGAGCAATACCCCAGGCCTGAAACATGAGCCGTGAGGCGCGTCCGCGTTCGTCTGGCGACGGGCTGTGGTCTTCTCACCGGCACGGTACCGCGCCACGATAAAGATTTGATTTAGGATTGGGGTGATCCGCGGGCGAGTTCCGGGAGAACCGTAATGAAAACGATCAGCTTTTATATTCGCTGCCTGAGCCAGCGCGTGATCGCGTGGGTAGCGCTGAGTTGCCTGGTCGTGCTCGCGGGGTGGGGCGCGCCGGCCGGGCGCATCGGCTTATCCCAGTCGGTTCATACGCTCTGGCTGCCGATCGTTGCGCAGCGAGCTGAGCCGGTTGGGTTCGTGTTTCTGGCTTACGGCGACAGCCGTGCAGGCGCCGATTGCACGGGCAACAACGTGCACAAGGCCCTTGTCGCGCGGATGGCGCAGGAGCCGGCCCAACTGGCGTTTCATCTCGGCGACATGATCACGGGCTACAACGCCAACACAAACTGGGTCACCCGGGGCGCATGCCCTGAGGCTGAGGGCTCGGGAAGTTTTGCCGAACATGTCGCCCCATTCGAAGCCAGGACACCGGCGCCTGGCCTGTCGCGGTTCCTGTACCCCGTGATCGGAAACCATGACGACAATTGGGGCAGCGACTGGTACCCCGACCCGGCCGGCGACACCATCTGCTCGGTGTTCGATCTCGCTGCGCTTGTGCCCAACCACACCCAACAGCCGTATTTCCAGGATCAAACAGGGCGCGTGCCGCGTTACGCGGATGAGGATTTTCGGTCGCTGATGTGTTCCGACGTCGACTCGAGCGTGTATCCGAGTTACGCGTACTACGCTTTTGACTATCGCAACGCACGCTTCATTGTCATGCGGTTGGACAACGAGTATCACGACCTGCTCGAGTGCTACAACGGCTGCGACGATCCGACGAACTACGATGCCTATTACTACAAGCACCAGCTTGATTGGGTTCGCGCAGAATTAGCGGATGCCGCCGAGCGACCCGAGCTCGAGCACATATTCGTCTTCTTGCACGCGCCGATGTTCTCCACCGCCGATGGGCACGTGGGCAACGCCTCATGGCAGACCCTGGCGCGGGAATTTACGGCATCCGGAAAGGTGGCTTTCGTCTTTTCGGGGCACAACCACGTCTACGAGCGCACGGTGCCCATTGCTGTGACCACGAGCGCACCCGCGGGCGTGCGCGACGACGAACGCGGGACGGTCTATGTCACGACGGGCGGCGGCGGATCGCCGCTGCATGGCTTCCGCGCAGTCGACGCTTTCACCGCCGCTCGCGCGAGCGAATACCACTATGTGAGGGTCGAGGTCAGCGGGACGCAGATCACGCTCCACGTTATTCGCGAAGACGGGAGCGAGTTGGATGTGGTGACGCGGTAAGGACAAAGGGAACAAAAGCGACGAAGGACTGCGTAGCGTCAGGGCGCCCCAATGGCAAACAAATGCCCGGAGGACGTGGCGACCAGCAGACGATCGGGGATCACGGCCGCACCCATGGGCGCGCCGCTGGCACCCGTCAGCGGCGCGCGCCAGAGCAAACGACCGTCGCCGGCAAAGGCCAGACAGTTGATCTCGCCGCGCGCCGAACGCGTGTGGTCGCCGCCGCACCAGAAACTGTTATCACGTCCGTCGATGGCCAGGAGTTTTATGCCGACGCTTGGGCCATCGATGATGACCGGCGCTGTGCCGCCGGCATCGGCCCAGACGAAGCGCGAGGTGTTGAAGTCGCTGCCGTAGTAGAGCCAGGGCCGGCCGGTTGACGAAACCCCGGCATCTGTGCCGCTGCGCACAAGCAGACCCAGCGATTGAGCATCCACCCGGATCGCCGGCACGATCGTCGCGCCCGTCTCGTTGAACTGCCAATCCAGCAGTCCGTCCTTTGTGCGCTGGTAGACCTTGCCATCGCTGCCTGTGACGAACATGTCGAACGTGTCGTTCGAACGCGCCAGGATCCGGCCAGTGGATGTGGTGTAGACGAAGTTCTGGAAGAGGAGCTTTGTGCCGTCGAGCGAGAGGCGCAGCGCCGGCTCATTGAAACTGTAAGAAGACAGGGGCGTCATCCAAACGAGTTGGCCGCCCGGGTCGAGCGCGAACAGCCCGCTCTCACCCACACCATAAATCGTGCCCTCGGCGCTGACGATCGGCGCGGTCACCGGGCGCGCCGGACCCGGGTTCTGCCACGTGTTCTTCAACGTGCCTTCAGGCGAGATCAGATAGATGTTGGACTTGGCATCGATCACCACCAGATCCCCATCCGGAGCTAATGCCGGCGGCACAGGCGCGGCAACCTCATTGCTGCGCAACTGATAAGAATCGGCAGCGAGGACCAAATCGAAAGGCAGCACCAATCTCCAGGCTTCCTGCCCATCCGGTGAAACCGCGATCACGCTTGCCGGCTTGCCTGTCTGCACGACAAGGGCCGTTCCGTCGGCACGCACAACTGGTCCGAACAGCGGTGACTCGGCCGTGTAGGCCCAGGCGATCTGGGCTTCGAGCGGACCGGGCGCGGCGCTGGCGCGTGTGCCATACGGATCCCGACGCCCTGAGGCCCAGAGATGATCCCCCGGGATCGGCACAGCAGCGGCCCGCCCGCCCAAACCGCCAACCTGAACCTGCGACCACAGCCACCAGCCGCCGAACCCCGCGATGCTGGTCAGCGCCAGCGCCACAGCCGCGGTCGTCGCGAGGCGTTCCCACTCGGCCAGCGCCAGGAAGATCCGATCACCGGCCTGTCCGGCGACGCGTTCGAGCCAGCCGGTGCGTCGACGTTCGGGTGCGAGCGCCAGCCGTAACCCATCGCCAAGCAAGTTGAAGCCGAGGACCATGGACAGGATCACGGCGCCCGAGAATGCCGCCGCCCACGGCCCGTCGGCCACAAGCATCTGCGACAACTCGGGAAAACCGCTGGCCCGAATCGCAGCGAAATCGCTGGTGTTCGATTGCAACCAGACAGCGTAAGGGAAGTATCCCAATACGCCGAGCCCGGCCGAGGTCAACAGCGCGCTGCCGACCTCAAGCGAAAGCAAAACCCAGATCACAGGCAGGAGATGCGGGGCGACATGCCGCAGCACAGTCTGCGGGCCGCCGGCGCCCAAGGCCGCCGCGGCCTCGATAAAGCGCTCGCTGCGGATGAGCCGGGTTTGTTCGCGCAACGCACGCGCCGACTCGGCCCAGCCGGTGAGCGAAAGGCCGAGGATGAACGCCGTCACGCCCAGCCGTTGGCCGGTGAGCGCCAGGACGAGCAACGCGACGAAAAGCACCGGGACGCTCAGCGCGCCATTGGTGAGCGTCGCCGCCATCCGGGCCACCCAGCTCGTCGACCAGCCAGAGTACAGGCCGATCAGCAAGCCGATCAACAGCCGCAGTGCGGCGACGCTGAGCGCCAGCGTGAGGGTCGGGCGCACGCCCCAGAGCAGACGACTGAGCGTGTCACGGCCAAGCTCATCGGTGCCGAGAGGGAAGTCGGCGACCTCGCCCGGCGTAAACGGCGGGCGCAGAAACTCGCCTGTGCCGGTGCGCACGATGAAGGTGTCGGCGAGCGGGTCTCGCGGCGCAAGCTGCGGGCCGAGCCAGGCGAACCCAAGGGTGAGGCCGACCAGGAGCGCGCCAAGCCAGAGCGACCACAGGATGGGCCGGCGGCGCGGTTTTGGGAGCGTGCGTGAGGCGACAGCAGGGTTCATGGATCTTCGAACTCAGGCGGTCAGCGAGTCGGCCTGGCGCAAACGCGGATCCGCCGCGCGCGCCAAGAGGGTCGCGATGACATCGGTCAGATAAAAGACGGCCACCAGGAGCGTGATCAGCGCGGCAAGGATCTCGGGATGCAGAAAGTAGATGCCGGTGTCCGCCCCGCCCACTGAGAACACCGATGGTGCGACAAGCGTCTGCGCGATCAGGCGTCCCAAACCCGGCCAATTGAAGATCGACTCTACGAGCACCAACTCGGCCAGCGTTTGACGAAATCCACCCGCCAGAGAGAGTGTGACGCTCGAAAGCGCTGCCGGGAGGGCGTGGCGCCAGCGCACTCCGCGCCAGGTGTGGCCAACACTCCGGGCCGTGACGGCATATTGCTTCTTGAGTTCATCCACCAGGAGGTTGGCCGTGATTGCCGCGATCTGCGCCGTCGGTCGGAGCGCAAGCGCGATCACGGGCAAGACGAGATGCAGATCCCAACCGAAGCCGCCGACGGGGAGCGGTGTAGGGAGGCCGCGAAAGATCAACCAGAGCGACACCACGATCGCCAGGGTGCCGATGTAAAACCCGGGAAGCGCGAGCCCGAAGCTCGTCAGCGGTGCCAGCCAGCCCGCGAGGCGGGGCGGCTCGACCTGCGCTGCGGCGATCCCGAGCGCTACGCCGACCACGGCGCTCAAACCGAAGGCGAGGCCGACCAACCCCAGGCTGGCGACCAGGCCCTCAAGGAGCATACCCAGGATCGGCGGCTGTGACCCGACGGGCAGGCGCCCGAAATCACCGCCTGCCATGCGGGCCAGATGGCCACCGTAGAGCGTCACAAGATCCGGCGGCGCGGAGGCCAGCCCGTAGGGGTTTTGCAGCGCCAGCACATGACGCGCGAAGTGGGCATAGGCGAAGCTACCGAAGTTAGCGATGAACAAGATCACCGGCAACCAGAGCACTTTGCGCATTGAGCCCTTTCGGAGGCGACGCCGCGGATCGTGGAGCGGACGCGCACGACGTTTCGCTCGCCTGGTATGGATCGACTAAAGCGCCGTCAACGGGTCGACGTCTACGATCCAGCCTTTGTTCAATGGAACGCCGCGCACCAGGGTGGAGGGATCAGGCGCGCGCACCAGAATCTGCCAGCGGTATTCAAGACCGATTTTACCGAAAAATGCCGGCGCCGGTCCGGCAAGCTCGGCCCCGACGATCTTCTGTTCTTTGATGCGCAGGCGCAGTTGGGCGGCCACCACGCCTGCTTCGGCCTCGGCGCGCTCGGCCTGGGTGTGTCTGTAGAGCAGACGGATCAGGCGGCGGAAAGGCGGATAGCCGAGGTCCTTTCGGTACGCGATCTCGCGTGCGTAGAAGCCGGCGTAATCGTGCGCTGAGGCGGCCTGGATCGCGTAGTGCTCGGGCTGAAACGTCTGCAGGATGACCTGGCCGCCGAGCAGGCTGCGCCCGGCACGGCCCGCGACCTGGGTAAGCAGCTGAAAGTTTCGCTCCGTCGCGCGGAAGTCGGGCAGGCCAAGGCCGACGTCGGCCGAGATCACGCCGACCAGGGTGACCAACGGGAGGTCGAGCCCTTTGGCGATCATCTGAGTCCCAACGAGCACATCGGCCTGCCCGGATGTGAACTGATGCAGGATCAGTTCATGGGCGCCGCGGGTGCGCGTCACGTCACGATCCCAACGCACCACGGTGGCCTCGGGGAAGGCCGCGCGCACCTCGTCGACGAGTTTCTCTGTGCCGAGCCCAAAGTACTTCACCCTGCGGCTGTTGCACTTCGGGCAGGCCTCGGGTTGCGGCTCGTGGTGCCCGCAGTGGTGGCACTGCAACTCACGTGCGCCGGCGTGGTGCGTCAGCGGCGTCTCGCAGTTCGGGCACTTCAGCGGCTGGCCGCAATCGCGGCAGAACACAAAGCTGGCGGAGCCGCGGCGGTTGAGGAAGAGGATGGCCTGACGGCGGGCCGTCAGGGTCTCGTGCAAGGCCGCGCTCAACTTGCGGCTGAAGCTCGAGAGGTTGCCGACCCGCAGTTCCTGACGCATGTCGACGATCTCGACCGGGGGGAGGTCGATCGATTGAGCGAGCTCGCCGGCCGGGCGATATACCGAAGTCAGGTTGAGGCGCGCGGCCTGCTCCTGGATCTTCTGTGTATGGCCCATCACGCGGCGTGGGAGTTCGAGCAAAGTCAGTTCGCCACGCCGCGCTCGAAAGTAGGTCGCCACATCGGGTGTGGCCGAGCCGAGCAGGCAGACGGCGCCGATCTGTTTGGCGTAATGCAAGGCAGCTTCGCGCGCATGGTAGGCGACGCCCTGGGGCGGATCTTGTTTGTAGGCCTCGTCGTGTTCTTCGTCGAGCACGATCAAGCCGAGCCCGGGCAGAGGCGCGAAAAGCGCGCTCCGCGCCCCGATGACCACGTCGACCAGGCCGGCGCGGGCGCGGCGCCACGTGTCGTAGCGCTCGCCCTCGTTGAGTTGCGAATGCCAGACGGCGATTCGCCCCGGGAAGCGAGCCGCGAAGCGTCGGACGGTCTGTGGAGTCAACGAGATCTCGGGCACGAGCACGATTGCGCGACGGCCCTGGGCCAGCACGGCCTCGAGCGCGCTGAGATAGATCTCGGTCTTGCCGGCGCCCGTGACGCCGTGGAGCAGAAAGGCGCCGGCGTCGGTTCCGGCGAGCGCCGGGCGGATGCGCTCCCAGGCCGCGGATTGCGCGGCCGTCAGAGGCGGCGCCGCCTCTGCCACAAACTCGCGCCCGGCCAGTGGGTCTCGCCAGACCTCGGCGTCGGCGAGGTCGACCAGGCCGCGCTCGGCCAGATCGCGCAGATCGGCGAGGCTGCATCCGGAGGCGGCGTACACCCAGGCCACATCGACCGGTCGAGCCTGCTCGGCGAGGAAGTCGAGGGCGGCTGTGAGCCGTTCTTGTTTAGCGGCGGAGCGTGAAAGGCGCTCGCGAACCTGGGCGAGCAGGGCAGGCTCGGCGATCAATCTCGCTGTGCGGATCTGTTTTGCACGCAGCGCCGGCGCCTCGAGTCGCGTGAACTTCGTCAGGCGGCCGGCGCGAACCAGGGCTTGGGCAGCGGTTCTCCAGTTCTGGCGGGGGAGGGCGTGGTCAATCTGGCCTGAGCGCAGCGACCCGCCGCGTTTTTCGAGCAAGGCCAGCAGATTCACCTGCAAGGGCGAAGGCGAACGCGCTTCGGGGCTGCCGGTTGCCGCGCTCCCGTCTTCGCTGTCCGCGGCCAGGCAGAACACAGTTTCAGCCTGGCGCGCGAGGCCCGGCGGAAACATCAACGTAATCGCATCGATCAGCGGGGTGAGGTACGTGTGGCTGATCCAGTAGGCGAGATCGAGCTGCGCGCGCGTGAGCACGGGGGCGGGGTCGATCAGGTCGATGATTGGGCGGAGACGCTCGAGTGGGAGGTCGTCGGGCGGGTCGTCGTGCAGACCCACAACGACGCCCTGGGCGTCGCGACCGCTAAACGGCACGGTCACGAGGTGTCCGGCCTGCAAGGTATCTTCCAGGTCTCGCGGGACATAAAAGTGGAAGGTGCCGACCAGGCTGGCGACGTTGACGGCGATTTCAGCGACCATCTGATCCGATTATAGGTCGACATCCGGCCCGCGACCGAGTGGCGCCTTAGTGCGGGTAGGAGCGCGTGTTTCGTCACACGGCTCAAAGCGGCAACTGGTTAGAATTGCGTAGTCGAGATAGGGGATGGTACTGGGGGGAGTTGCTGAGCGCACATTTCTCGCGTAGAGTGGACTTTCGTATCAGGCACAGGCACCTTCATGAAATTCCGAATTGAAAAGACAGCTTTGACGGACGTTCTTGTGATCGAAACCGAATACCCGCGTGATGAGCGCGGGTTCTTCATCGAGAGCTTTCATCAGCAGGGTTTTCGCGAGCTTGGCATCCCGACCGACTTTGTTCAAGACAATCACTCGCGCTCGCGGCGCGGGGTGCTGCGCGGGCTGCACTTTCAGGATCTGAGCGCGCCGCAGGCGAAGCTGGTGCGGTGTGCGCGCGGCGCGGTCTATGACGTGGTGGTCGACCTGCGCGTGGGTTCGCCGACCTTCGGCCAATGGGTCGGTGTCGAACTGAACGACGAGAACATGCGCCAGATCCTCGTGCCTGTCGGCTTTGGGCATGGCTTTGTCGTGCTCTCCGAGATCGCCGACCTGCATTACAAGTGTTCGGCATATTATGTGCCCGGGGCCGAGGGGTCGGTCGCCTGGGACGACCCCGATCTGGCGATCGCGTGGCCGGTATCCGAGCCGATCCTTTCGGCGCGGGATCGTGCGGCGCAGAGCCTGAGGCGCTATCTGGAGCGCCCGGCGTTTCGCATCGAGTGACCCGCCCCTGCCCAAGATGGACACTCGGCGCGCCTGTGACGAAAGGATGATCATGATCGACAGACCCAAGACAACGGATCAATCGACGATGCCCAAGAAAAACGTTGCCTGGCGGCTGGCGACAGCGAGCCTGCTTCTGCTCTCTGTCACGCAGGCTGCAGTTCCTGCCGCGATCGCGGCCCCGGCGCTGCAGACCAACCAGACGCTTTACCTACCCTCTGTGACGCGCTACTCGGATGTGAGCTACCAATCGCCGTTTGGGATCTCGATGTTCGATGCGGTCGACGACCCTCGTGGTCTGTCGGCGATGCAAACCGCTGGTGCCGATCTGATCTTTACGAACTTCCGCTGGGTGGATCTGGAGCCGACCCAGGATGCCGTCTATGACTTCTCGTCCATGGATGCCAAAATCGCGGCAGCGACGGCCAAGAGTATGCAGTTAGTCGTGTTATTCGACCATAGCCCCTCTTGGGCGACGATCGACCCCAACAATCCACGTGGCCCATTGAAGTCGGATATGTACGACGACATGGCTGACGCCGTCGGTGCGCTTGCGTCTCGCTACAACGGCATGAATGGCTTCCCGCGAGTTGACTACTGGCTGTTCTTTGGCGAGCCGGATGGTATCTACAGTTGGGGAAATGCGCCCACACAGTATGCAGATGGTCTTGCTTCTGCATCCCAGGCGATCAAGAGTGCCAATTCCCTTGCCAAGGTGATGCCTGGCGCAGTCGCTTATGAGCGCTTCGGTGACGATGAATATTCGCCCGGGCCTTTTGTGCGAAGCTTCTTGCCAAGTGTGTTCGCCCGCCTCAATACAAAGCCAGGCGGAGCATCAGCCTACATCGATGGTGTCGCATTCAATGATTTCGGGTTGACCCCGCAACGTTGGCCCACTCTTAGAGATAAAGCGACCAGTGTTCGACAAATCATGGCTGCTGCAGGGATCGGGCATCTCCCGCTGGTAGTCACCGAGTTATCGCGAAGCAGTCAAGGCGGCGTCGCTGAGATCTCTCAGGCCCAAAACGTGATTAAGCAATACTCGTATGGGTTGGCCGCGGGTATTTCGCAGATGCACTGGTTTATGGTGTTCGACATGCTCAATGTTCCACCGGCCGATCTGGCTGCAAATGCCTTTGGGCTCTTCCGCGGCACAAACCTCAATTCAGCGAAGCCTGCCTACACGGCTTATAGGGTTGTGGCTGAGCAATTGGATGGCGCCCGTTATCAGAGAGATCTCGGCGCGCCCGGGACGCAGGGTTTTGTGTTCATCGATGGGCCAGAGCAGGTGTTTGTGGTTTGGGCGAATAGCGCAACGACCAACGTGGCTTTCGGGCAGGGTTGCGCCCGGACGATCACACGCATGAACGTCGCTACGCAGATCAGCGATGGTGGCGTTGGCGACCGTGACGGCACTGTCAATGGGCAGGTCAGCGTGCAGGTCGCGTCCAATGAACCCCTGATCGTGCGCGCATGTCAGTGACAACCTGATCCTTGCAAGGTGCGGAAGAGGCCTCTGGGGTTCCCCGGAGGCCTCTTTGTTGACATATGCAGGTTCTTTGGCCTGACCTCTCCGGGTTTCATGGCACAATTGCAGAATGTCGTATTCCCTGCTTTCTGGAATCAAGCGACAGGTGGGCCAAAGTAAACCACTTTTGGTGTTGCTGGCGCTGGTCATGGTGCGTGGCATTCTGTATGCCTTTATCAGCCCTCCTTGGCTGGCACCTGATGAACCCACGCATTACCATTACATGGCAGCGTTGGCCGTTGACCCGCAGTTCTTCCCTGAATCGATCCCTGTGCTCCCCGAGGTTTATGCCGCGGTGTGGGACAACGCCAGTAAGTACCGGATCTGGGACTATAACGACTGGCCGATCCGCGGCTATTTTCAGGAATTGGAACCCAATGGGCGCCTCCTCACTCGAGCAGGTGGTCTGTACTATCGATATTTGTTTCCGGTGTATGGGTTGACCAGGTCGTGGCCACTTGAGGCGCAAGCATTCGCGTTACGTGTCTGGTCATCGGCATTGATGATCGTGACCGTTGTGGCGGTCTATGGGATCGCACGCACCATTTTGAATACTACCTTGCAACGCGATCGAGCCCTGGCCTGGTCTGCGGCAGCGCTTGTCGGCTTGCATCCCATGGCGATGTTCATCAGCGCGTCGGTCAATGACGATAACCTGGTGACGCCACTCGCGGCATTGACCCTTCTTGGTGTGCTGCGTGCCCTTCACAATGACTACCAGGGCCAAGCGTCCACCACGCGCTGGTGGTGGACGCTTGCGAGTGTGTGTGCCATTGGCTCGGTTTTGTCCAAACGCACGGGTTATGCGGCGGTAGGTTTTGTCGCGATAGGGGTGTTTTTCCAGGGTATTCGGTGGGCAACTGAAGGGCGATCATGGCGTCGATGGATCGGATGGTCGTTGGTTGTGATCGTTCTTGGCGTAATAGTAGGAGCGGGTGTGTTGATCGGCTTCCATCCTTTGCTTCCGTCCACCCTTACCTGGCGGATTCAGTTGCCGGCGGATTTCTTGATCACGCTTTCGAATGCTCTGGGCGATGTGTTCAACCAACCCTGGCAGAACTGGTACTCGCGACTCATGTTCTTTACCCTTTCATTCTGGGGGTGGTTTGGTTGGATGCGTGCGCCGCTCGGATTGACAGCGATTAGCCTCTTGCGATGGTTTTCGTTGTTAGTCGCTCTCGGTATGATCGTCCAGGTCGTGATCTGGGTGCGTCAATGGCGTGATCGCGAAACTCAACGACGATTGGTCCTTTCGTTGGTCCTGATCGCCAGTATGGCTTTCAACTTTTCGCTTCTGTTGGCGCAACATCTGGTAATGCCTGAGTTCTATATCCTGACTGGGCGCTACTTTTTTCCGGCCTTGGGGGCCTGGGGTGCGCTCAGTGTGATCGGGTGGTCAGCTTTGTGGCCGCGTCGCTGGACCGCATTCGGGCTGCAGGCCCTCATCGGCTTGGCGGTAGCACTCGACGTGTATGCGTGGCTCTTCGTAATGATCCCATTTTTCTACGCATGAGATCCTTGTGGTTCATCGCCGCAGTGCTAGTTGTGGGATCTCTGTGGTTGTCCGCACAGGATGTGTTGCTTTCTACGACACAGCCCAGCGGTGACGTTGTGGTGCTTGCTTCGGCGGATGAGACCGCGCAGCAATCGATCACCAGTCACCATCCCGGGTTGACAGCTGTCGCGCTACGAGTTGAAGCACCTTATCCACCTGACGAGCAACCCGTGACGCTCGTTGTGCGTGAAACCAATACTCTGGCGCTGGTTGTTGCAGTGACCCTGCCTTTCTCCGCGACCAAAGGGCCATGCATTGAGCCCTGTGGACCTGAAGCGCAAGGGCTTTGGTTCGCTTTACCAAACCTCCCCGATTCGGCAGAGCGGACCTATGTCTTGGATGTGTCTACGGACGGGGTCCCGCTTCGAATTGCCGCGCACACCCTGGATATGTACAGCGAGGGTCGGTTGTTGCGTCCGACATCAGCCGGCGATCTGGTTTTCAGGCTGGATTACAATAGTCAGCTTGGAGCCATGATCCCGTCTGTGGCTCGACAGATCGCGGCTGGCCGACCAGGGATTGCCGGATCTATCGGTTGGGTCCCCGGGATCGTTTTGGTGTACGTGCTCTCAGTGATCCTCGTCCTGCGGAAATCTCGTGCGTTGTTCGCGGGATGGTGAACATAGACCCTATCGACATCGTGTGTGACCCTGGCCGCGTTTATGAATCCACAGCCATTGCTGATCATCCAAATCCCTTGCCTCAATGAGGCCGAAACCCTGCCCACCACACTTGCGGCTCTACCCCGACAGATCCCCGGTGTGGCTGACGTCTTGGTGCTGGTCATCGATGACGGCAGCACCGATGGTACGGCTGAGGTCGCCCGAGCGCATGGCGTGCAGCTTATCGTGCGTCATCCGGAGAGGCGTGGCCTGGCGGCGGCATTCGAGAGTGGATTGCAGGCTTCTTTGGCGGCCGGGGCCGACATCATCGTCAATACCGATGGCGACAATCAATACCCGGGCGAAGAGATACCGAGCCTTGTGAAACCGATCCTTGACGGTCAGGCTGAGCTTGTTGTCGGCGACCGAAAGCCCGGCTTCAACCCTGAGTTTTCGTGGTCGAAGAGGCTATTGCAACGGGTAGGAAGCTGGGTGGTGGCGCAGGCTGCCGGAACACCGGTGCCGGATGCGACTTCGGGTTTTCGTGCCTATACGCGGGATGCTGCGCTGCGTTTGCAGTTGTTCACGCGTTACACCTACACCCTCGAGACGCTGATCCAGGCGAGTAAGAAGGGGCTGCGCGTCGCGCATGTCCAGGTCAATGTCAACCCGGTGAAACGCCCCTCGCGATTGATGCGTAGTCAATGGGAGTACGTCAAGCGTTCGGCCGCTACGATCCTGCGCATCTACGCGATTTATGAACCATTACGCACCTTTGGCGTGTTGAGCCTGCCCTTCATTCTGGTCGGTCTGGGTCTACTCGGGCGGTTTGCGGTGCTATATCTCCTGGGATATCTGAGCGAGGGTGTTGCCAGGCTCCTGCAGTCGGTGTTTATCGGGGGGACTTCTCTGATCATCGGAATTCTGATCTTGATGTTCGGCGTCCTGGCGGACTTGATTGCTGCGAACCGTCGGCTCACTGAGGAAACCCTGTATCGCATTAAGCGGTTGGAGTTGAGCCGCGACCGAGACCTGCATGCGCGTCAAGGGGTCGGCTAGCGTGGGCGCGCAACGACAGAAGCTGCGGGTCGCTATCCTGACGACGGCTTTCCCGCGCTGGCCGAACGACAGTCGGGGGCCCTCGATGCTGGAGACCGCCCGGGCTCTGAGGGATCGCGACATTGCAGTTCGGGTTGTTACGCTGCATGGACCAGGAACAAGAGCGCACGAAGACGTCGAGGCGATCCCGGTCCATCGCGTGCGTTACTTTTGGCCAGAGCGCTTTGAGCAACTGCAAGATATGGGGGGCGGGCTCCCGGCGGCCTGGCGGTCCGGTTTATGGGCGCGATTTCGCTTTCTCCCGTTGTTGGCGGCGCTGTTTCTGGCCGCGGTCATCCATGGTCGCGAAGTCGATGTCATCCATGCGCATTGGACTCTCGCCGGGCTTGCGGCCTGGCTGGCGTCGTTTATCACAGGCACACCGTTTGTTCTGACCCTGCATGGCAGCGATGTCTATATCGCGCCAGGGATTCCGGGTGTGAGATCGCTTACAAACGCGGTCTTGCGCGGCAGTGCGCACGTCATTGCGGTCAGTCGGGACTTGGCCGAAGCCGCCTCCGGACTGGGCGTTCGGTCTGGCTCCATCGAAGTGATCCCTGACGGTATCGATCTGGATCGGTTCACGCCCGGGACTCCGCAACGCGAACCCCTTTTGCTGTTTGTGGGCTCGCTGATCGAACGCAAAGGTGCTCACCATCTTCTGCGGGCAATGCCTGCGATCCTGGGCCGCCATCCAAATACGCGCCTGGCTGTTGTCGGAGAGGGCCCCGAACGAAGTCGCCTCGAAGCGCTGGCCAATGAACTTGGGCTGGGTGATCGTGTCGACTTCATCGGCCCTCAGTCACAGGCGCAAATTGCCCTGTGGATGAAGCGCGCCAGGCTGTTTGTCTTGCCTTCGCAAGAAGAGGCTTTAGGGATCGTTTTGTTGGAGGCTTTGGCGTCGGGCACGCCCTGCGTGGCAAGCCGCGTGGGAGGGATACCTGACATCGTTTCTCCCAATGTCGGTGTCCTGGTGAACCCCCGAGACCCTATCGATCTTGCGCGAGGGATTAACAGTCTGCTGGACGATTCCGACACCTGGGCGGAGTTGCAGAGTCAAGCGCGACAGCATGTCGAGCGGAACTGCTGGACCTGGAAAAAAGTGGCGGTGCGACTTCAGGAAGTCTTCGAGGATGCTCGGGCGCGTCGCCCGGGCCGACGACCACCAGCCGTAGTGAGTGGACATGCTGAGAACTCTCGGAACTGATCGACTCGGAACACGTCAGCAGTTGGTTAAGATGCTCAACTATCTCAAAAAGAGTCGACAAAAACTGGAGCAAGATCTTGCTGGAACGTCGCGTAAGCATCACTTTTCAGCGGCGGCATATAGTCAGTTGATCGTTAGTTTGCCATTGGCTCGGTCGTATCTCCGAGGGCGTTTGCTCGACGTTGGGTGCGGTGATATGCCATTTCACGCTGAGCTCGCGCCATTGGTCGATGTTTACGATGGGCTCGATGCCTATCCGCGATCGGAGCGGGTACGCTATGTTGCAGACGCACAGGCGATGACTATGATCGCGGATGGCACATATGACAGTGTATTGTGCCTGGAGGTTCTTGAGCATGTCCCTGATCCCTTCAAGGCCATGCGAGAAATGGGACGGGTGTTGCGACCCGGCGGCCTGCTGGTGCTCTCGGTACCGCACCTTAGTCGGTTGCACGATCTTCCGCATGATTATTACCGATACACGCGTTATGGTGTCGAGCGATTGCTCGCACACGGTGGATTCGAATTGATCCAGTGTCGAGTGCGTGGGGGGTTATTTTCGTTTCTTAGCCATCAGATGTCGACAATCTTATTGGGGATGGTGTGGGGAGTGCCGATCGTTCGGACCGTTTTCTGGCATCTCAATCGCTGGCTGCTGGTGTACCCAGCCGCGATCCTCGATAGGCTCGTAGATCGACAGGGGCTATTTGCCATGGGATACACCGTGGTGGCACAAAAGAGCGGGTCGATCACCAGGTTGACAGAATCGTGAGAGTCGCATGGATCGCGTAATGAAAAGAGCAGAGCGTTCGCGCCAACCCGAATGGCCGTTTTGGTTGATTCTGGGTGTTGTTTCGCTCCTCGCAGCCGTGCTTCGTTTCTCAGTGATCGGAAAAGGTCTACCCTACACGTATTATCCTGACGAGCCGCACTACGTGGATATCGTTCAGCAGATGTTTTTGACCAGGGATCCTAATCCTGGGTTCTTTTTCTATCCCACCCTGTTCTTCTTGTTGAATGCCCTTGCCTATGTTCCTTACACAGCCGTAGGCCATCTCGCGGGGATACTGAATAGCCCTTCTGATATTCATGGTGCTCAGGTGATTGTCATGGGCGTAGGCCATACGTCCTTACCCTCGGCCTTTTGGATGGGCCGTAGCTTGACAGCAGTTTTCGGCGTTGCAGCTGTAACGATGACCGGTGTCTTGGGGCGTCAATTGACAAGGGATTGGCGTGTCGGTGCGCTTGCCTCATTGGCGGTGGCGTTTTCTCCAACACATGCTGAATACAGTCGATACATGTTTCCTCATGTGATCCTGACTTTCTTTCTCCTTGTGGCATTCTGGGCGATCGTACGTGTATTTCAGCGTGGTTCCTGGCTTGACTACGTCCTCGGCGGTCTCGGCTGCGGATTGGCTGCGTCGACGATGTACCATGGCGGGTTGATAGGCGCGACCCTGATCGTCGGGCACATGTTCAAGAACGGGTGGCGTAGTTGGCGCGATGTACGCCTGTTCACGGCTCTGGCTTTAGCTTGTATCACATTCGTGTTGTTGAATCCCTTTATGCTCCTGGATGCAGGGGTGTTCTTCCGTGATTCCAGGTTTATCATCTCCCATTACATGTTCGCCTCGGGCGGCAACAGCGCAGCGGGAATGGGGAGAGCTCTTGAGTATTATCTGGGCTATTCGTGGACTGTTGAGGGTGGAATTCTGCTTGTATCGACACTCGAGTTCGTCCGCAGTCTGTTGAACCGTGACAGAGCGCGCTTACTCGTATTTGGCTTTTCTGTACCCTATTTTCTTGTCATTAGTTCAGCGACCGCTCGGAATGCACGGACCTTTTTGCCGTTGATTCCTTTTCTGGCATTGAGCACCGCCTGTCTGCTCTGGTCTGTCGTCGACCTTGCCTGGAATGCTCGAAAGGCCAATCGGTTGGGCGCCGTCATCTTCGTGGGCTCTGTCGCGATCGTTCTCGGAACAATCGCGTGGCCTGTTGCGCGATCGGTTCAAGATGCTCAGGGACTGGCCGCGATAGATAGTCGTGAAACGGCCCGGGCTTGGATAGAGGCTAATCTGCCTCAGGGGTCACGAATAGCTTTGGAGGCATATTCGCCCTACGTTGATCCAAATCGGTTTCAGGTCCAAGGAGTGGTTCGGCTCAGCGATCAGAATCTGGAGTGGTACCTTTCCGAAGACATCGATTACCTTGTGTTCAGCCAGGGGATGTTTGCTCGGTTCTTTGCTGAACCCGAGCTATACGCGGCTGAGATATCTCGGTACGAGGCTCTGTTCACAACATTCACGCCAGTCAAGGTATTCGTCGATGGAGATTACGAGATCCGGATATACTCCACGGCTCCGTAGATAGCGATGAAGGGATTCTCGGTCGAAGAAGCGTACTGACTATGGCAACACCTCCCTCCCGTGGATATCAGACTGCTTTTTACGACCAACACGAGGGTGTTCGTGATCTAGAAGGCCGCAAGCGCAAAGCTCGCAAGATCGCGGCTGTTCTGAGGGAACATGCGGGATTTGCGCTCGACACGGCCACGTGTCTCGATGTCGGGTGTTCATCAGGGATCATCACGGCAGAACTTGCCCCGTTATTGGGCAAGGTACTTGGCGGGGACTTCGATCTCCCGGCTCTACGCCATGCCCCACGTGGCGCCGACAAGGACCTGATGTTTTCCCAGATCGATGCCATGCGATTGCCTATTGGAGATGGGGCTATCGATATCGTGATCTGTGCACAGGTTTACGAGCATGTGCCTGACGCCGAGCAGTTGGCCGCAGAGATCTATCGTGTTCTGCGCCCCGGCGGGGTCGTTTTCTTCAGTGGCCCCAACTGGACATACCCCATAGAGCCACATTACTTCTTGCCTTTCCTGCATTGGTTACCTGCGCCACTGGCCGGTGGGTATCTTCGTCTGTTCGGGCGAGGCGACTCGTATTATGAACGGTCACGCAGTTGGTGGGGTCTGAAAAAACTTTGGAGCCGATTCAAAATACGTGACCTGACCCTGGAGCTTGTTCTGCACAGACCCGATGACCTCACGCTCGATAAGCGGCTCGCTTGGGTGAGGGCGCTCCCGGTACCGCTTCTGCGGTCGTTGGTTCCCTTGATGCCGAATTTCAACTGGGTTTTACAGAAACCGACCGAGCCCTGGCTGGGGAACGACCAATCAGCGGATATACCCGGATGAGTTGATTGCGCAAAAGTCAAGTGCTCCGCGATGTGAGCGCCCCCCTTGCGAGATCCGTGCTCGCCAATACTCACTTGCCCGAAAGGCGCCGCACCTCCGTATTGCGAGAGCAAGCATTGTCGATTGGTTGTGGGCCTTGTACACTTGAGTGAGATTCGGATGCAGTAACTGAGTATCGATGAAAGCTTGCTAAAGCGTGAACCCAAACTCTCCCTGGCGTCGAAGGCTATTTGCGTTTGGTGCGCTCCTGGGTGGGGCTCTATTTGTGTGGCAAACCGTGGAGGCGATCCGGGCGCTGGGAGATTCCGGCTTTGAGGTGCTTTCCTATGGGTGGATCTTCGCCGGCGCCATCGGCGTGTTGGTTGTTACATTTCTGCAAATCAATGCCTGGCGCGCGATCATGCGGAGCCTGGGTGTGCAGTTGAGTTGGAGCGCGACTATTCGCGGCTATATGCTGCCGTTTGTGTCTCGTTACATCCCCGGAACAGTATGGGGTTATCTAAGTAGGTCGCACTGGATGATGGAGCGGCATCGGGTTCCAGCAAGAACTGTAAATGTCGGCGCCATGATCGAAATTCTGGCTTTCTTGATCTCGGCGGCGTTGGTTACTGGGGTATTAGGCGCATTGGGACAAGTGGTGAGTATCGCGTCAATCGGATTGGTTTCCGGATTGGCAATGGTATCCGGCGTCGTGCTTATACAGTTCCTCTCAACCCAAGGCGGTATGGCCGACGGGCTGTTTCGCAGGTTGAGGATCGAGGACTGGGTCCGCGATATCACGTTCAAGCGAGTTGCTGTAGCGCTGCCGTGGCATTTCGGTATGTGGCTCGGGCATGGCTTTGTCATTGGCTGTTTGCTTAGCGCTGTCTTGCGTTGGGATGGGGCGTTGTGGCCGATCGTTGCCGCGAGTTTCCCGTTGGCCTGGATTGGCGGTTTTGTTGTCGTTGTGCTTCCAGCGGGTCTTGGGCTACGCGAGTACGGGATCTTCTTCGTTTTGTCGCAATACGCGGCGATATCGCAGCCTGAAGCCTCAACGGTCGCCGTAATGGGTCGAGTGGGGGTCTTATTTGGCGAAATCAGCTTCCTGCTACTGGCTCTTGCCTACGAATACCATGAGGGTTCACGAAAGGCCAGTACGCTGCGCGATCAAGATGTTTAGCCAACCCAACTGGCGGCGCGTAGAAGTGCCAAGCAGTCTCTCACGGTGAAAGAGGAAGTCCAGGACCGGTTTCTGGCTGAATAAAACCGGCCCGACAAGGGGTATGTACGATTGCCCCATCCAGCGATGCATCGGGTAAAGGCCAATGATCTCAAAGCCTTCCTGGTCAAGGAAAGGCGCATAGGTTGTCAGGTCGCGCAAGCGCACGTGCGCGGCTGTGGGCCATGTGTATGGCTGGAAAGCATCCACTATCAGCAGGCGCCCATGTGGTTTGACCTGACTGCAAAGATTAGCGAGAGCCGAGCTGAAGCGCTTTCGGTCTACGATGTGAAAGATCATGCTTATCGCAGAGACAAGATCAAAGCGGTCATTGGTCGTCCAGCCGGCGTCGGAGATATCCGCCTGGTAGAAACGCTGATCTGGGAACGCTTGTTCAAGGTGCTGAACGGCAACTTGCGTGAGATCTACGCCCGTTACCGTCTGCGCGCCCAAGCGCAGAAACCTATCGACATAATACCCAAAACCACAGCCAACATCGAGTATTGAGCGCCCCTGGATTGGCGTATTGCTGTTGTTTAGCGCGGCTTCAAGGTTCGCGGCTGCCGCTTCATACATTTTGATGTTGTAATCAAGTGAGAACTGGCGATGACCCGTTCCAAGCAGTCCCTGTCTGCGGCGCAGGTGTTGCTCCCAATATGCTGAAGGGATGTAGTTTGTCATAATGGCGGATTTCCCATCCCCTTCACAGAGATCACGCCATATTGCGCTCCTAGCCATTAAGGATTAGGCTGCGGATTCCCGTGTTTTCAGAGGAGTCCGCGACACGCAGAAGCGGCATGTACTGCTCAGGAGTTATTGGCGCTACTGGCATTATAGGATAACCTGAACGCGTTCGTCGGGTAAAGCTGGCGGGCTTAGCTGCCCCTAAAACCGGGCAGGTAGACGTTTTACATAAAGGAGAATGGCAATGTCTTTCGCTCGGGCGAAGAGCCTTTTCACAGCGACCGCAAGTACGGTGTTGGCGCTGGCTATCTCGGGTGGGCTAGCCAATGCGGCAGCCACAACCAAGACCCTCAGCACAAACTACACGTTGGTCAACCTGGGATCGTCATCCGCAACGGTTACGGTCAACTACTACAAAGAGGATGGCAACGCCTGGGCAGCTGCGTCAAGCTCCACGAACTTCACGGTGCCCGGCAATGGCGGCCAGGCCATCATCGCGCAGTACTTCGACACGACAATGATTTCGGGACGAGGTTCGGCGGTGGTCGCATCGGATCAGCCGCTGGGTGCCGTCGTGCAAATTCTTGCCCGAAATCAGACGCCAACTTCTGGCGCCTATATCGGCTCCTCGTCGACCGACACGACGTATTATGTGCCCCTGGTCATGCGCAAGCTGAACAGCACCAGCAGTCAGATCATGATCCAAAACGCCGGTACGTCGGTGGCAAACGTGACCATTACGCTTGTCAAGGCTCTTGCGAGCGCGGGCAGCAACTACACCAAATCCGGCATCCCGATCCAGCCGGGTGCGACCTATTACTACGACCTAAGCGACGAGCTGCCCACCAACGTTGCCGATAGTTGGTATGGTTCGGCGGTTGTGTCGGGTGGGAGTGTACAGCTGTCAGTTATCTCCAACTTGTTTGCTGGGACCGACCAACTTCAGACCTTCAATGGCTTCCGCAGCAACCAACTGAGCACCACGTGGTATGTGCCGCTATTTGCGTCACGCCTGGGCAATGCGCTGAGCACTCCGGTGTCGGTGCAGAATCTGTCGGGTTCCACCATCGCCATCAACGGGTTGTCCATGACGTGCACTCCGGATGCGGGTGCAGCTGGTGCGTCGCCCTTCACCATTCAGAACAACACAGCGATCAGCAACAACGAATCCTTCTTCTTCAACCCGGTGGTGAATACCAGCATTCCGGCCACATGGTTCGGATCCTGCAAGATCACTGCGCCTGGCAACGTGGCGGTGTTCGTTCAGATGCGCCAGCCCGGGGTTAACTCGTCAGCAGCAGCTTACGAGGCGATCAATGCCAATGGAACGAGCACGACGGTGCTGGTGCCGCTGGTCGCCAAAGTGTTGACGAATGGCTTCGCCACGCCTGTCACGATCCAGAATCTTGGCGCCACCGCGGCCACGGTGAATATCACCTACACACCCAACGCGAACTGCGCGGGTTGCCAGACCTATAGTGAGAGCAACGTCACGATCCCGGCGAATGGTAGCCTCATCCGCAACTTCCGCCTGACCACGACCGTCTCGAGCATGCCCACTAACTGGTATGGAACAATGCGGGTTCAGTCGACGAGCAATCCCATTGATGGTTTCGTGCAGCTGACCACGGTGGGCGGCACAGCTGGCGACACTCTGATGGCGCACGGTGTGTTCACCTTGCCGTAAGGGGACCACATCGAATCAAACGCACTATAATAGGAATGGGCCGGCGAAATGCCGGCCCATTCCTGTTTTGGAGCCGAGCGCATGCAGAGAAACTGGCAAGTAATCACTGTGACAATGGCAGTTATCGCACTCGTGGGCTGCACGAGCGAGGCGATAATCACCGAGACGGCGCCGGTGTCGGCGCCAATGGTCACCGAAGGCTATCCGGCGCTTGAGTTGAGTACTGAGGGTTATCCGGGGGGCTTTGAGGCTCCTCGAGATATGTCAGGTGTGAACGCGCCTGCTGAAGCCCCGGAGACTTCGCCTGGAACAGCCTCGATTTCGGGGATGCTTGTGCCGCGAAGTGGCGATTCGGCCGTGTCGAAAATGGCATATTACCTCACGCCGGGACAGGGCACTGATCAGGTGTATCCTCCGGATTACATCTCGGATCCAGACGCAATCCGAGGCGATATCAGCGGTGTGACAGATGAATACGGTCGTTTCGAGCTAGCTGATATCCCACCTGGCAAGTACTTCTTGTTCGTTTGGGGGCAGTACGGATGGCGAGAGTTCGAAGCCGGAGCTGACGATCAACGCCCGCTGATGCTGGAGCTCGAGGCCGATGAACGACTGGCTCTGGATATCGTCTATCTGACCTGGCCCTGAACCGTGCCTCAGCCTGGCATTGAGCTTATCGGTCTGATCGTTATCGCCGGGGGGATGGTTTTCACCCCCGGCCTTTTCTTGCTGGCCGGTCTTGGACGAGCGTCGTCCCTCGAACGGATCAGTGTGGCGTCTATCGCGGCCAACGCGCTGGCCCTGTCGTTCACGCTGCTCGCCTGCCTCTGGATGGGCGCAACCCTTGTTGGTGCGCGATGGACGCCACTGGCGATCTCGGTGGTCATGGTGGCCCTGGGCGGCGCGAGCTGCGTGGTTTGGGGGCGACGCCTACGAAGTTTCCGGCTAGATCGTGCTCGGCGCGATTGGCATGCACTTCTCCCCGGCTTGAGCCTGTTGCTTGTCCTCTTGATCGGCATCGCGCTGCGGCTCTGGGTGGCGCGCGACCTGGCATACCCGGCCTGGGTCGATTCACCACACCACGACGTGATCGTCAGGTTGCTCGCCCTTCACGGCCGAGTCCCGGACACGTACGAACCCGTGCTTCCCGTCGGGCCATTCACGTATCACTTCGGGTTTCATGTGGCGGCCTTGGTCTACCACTGGCTTACCGGGCTGCCGAGCAGCGATGCCATGCTCATCCTCGGCCAGGTGCTCAATGGCCTTATGCCCCTGGCCGTATACGCTTTTGTCGTGCAGATCTCTGAGCGTCGTTGGACGGCCGTCGGCGCCGCCGCGATCGTCGGATTGGTGTCCCTGTTCCCCGCCTATTACGTCTCGTGGGGCCGCACGACCCAGTTGGCCGGGCTGTTGATACTGGTCCCTTTGCTCGGCCACCTCGCTCAGAGCCGGCCAATGCGTCCGGGGCAACGATCGGAGGCATGGTCTTGGGGCAGGATCCTGTTGGTCGGGGCGCTGGCAGCCGGCGTGCTGTATACCCACTATCGGGTCGTCGTCTTTGGCGCGATGTTCGGGCTTGCGCTCGCGCTTGTCGATCGGAAAGTGGATTGGCGTCTTTGGCTGCCCGCGGCCGGCGTTGCGCTGCTATTGACAGCCCCCTGGTTGCTTCGCCTGGTCGAGGCCTGGGTCGCGCCAAACCTCGTTGACCCGAGCGCATATCTCGCCCCGGCTGGCTACAACAGCTTCCCGTGGCATTACTTCAACAGCACGCTCGAACGAGCCTGGTGGGGTATGGCCGCCCTCGGCGCGGTCATCGGCGTGTTTCGGCGCGAGCGCGCGATCCTCGTGATCGTCGTCTGGGTCGCGCTGACCTCGGCGTTGCTCAACATCCCGGGCGCAGGCAGTTGGGTGGTCAACAACAACTCGTGGGCCATCAGCGCCTTCCTCCCCGGGTCGGTCGCGGCCGGCTACGGCCTCGAGCAGATCGGTCGGCTGAGCCTTTGGCTCTGGCGCTCCGCACCGCAAGCTCCGGCACGCCCTGGCCGGCGCACGCGCCAGATGATCGGCCTCGCAGTCGCTGTCGCGCTGGCGGCCATCGTGATCGCCGGATTGGGGTTCGGGATCCAGGCCCAAAGCCGGACCCTCAACCCACGCACCGTCCTGGCCTTGCCTGCCGACCGCGAGGCGATGCCCTGGCTGCGCGACAACCTCCCCGCCGATGCCCTGATCGTCGTCAACAGCTGGTATTGGCAACACGACATCTGGTCGGCCAGCGACGGCGGTATCTGGATCTGGACCGAGACGGGGCGGCATACCACGACGCCGCCGGTCGACTATTACTACGACCCGGTCTGGACGCAAGCGATCAACGATTGGAATGCCCGCTGGGCCAAGATCGAGGATTTTGGGTCGCCCGAAGCGATCGCGCTGTTACGCGAGGTCGGCGCCACGCACGTGTATCTGGGCGCCGTGCCGGGCCGCATGACCCCGGCAGCGCTGGCCGCGGCGCCCGAGATCTACGAGTTGCTTTACGACCGGGACGGCGTCTTCATCTACCAGATCGAGCCTTGAAGACGCGCAGATGCGCGCCGAGACTCACAGCGCGACGAGATTGACGCCGACCTCGAGCGCCTCGCGGCCGGCGCCTTTGTAGACGCCACGGGTCGGCGGCACGTCGGCGTAATCGCGACCGATCGCCAGTCGGACGTAGTTCCCGTTTTGCGCGGCATTGTGGGTCGGGTCGAGCGCAAGCCAGCCACGCCCTGGCACAAACACATCCACCCAGGCATGCGAAGCAGCCATGTCGCCATTGTTGTACAGATAGCCACTGACATAGCGCGCGGCCAGGCCCTGACTGCGACTGGCCGCCAGGAAGATGTGGGCGAAATCCTGGCAGACCCCACGCTCGAGGTGCAGCGCCTGCGCCGCAGTCGTCGACACAGTGGTGGCCCCCTTCTCGTACTTCAACCCATTGAAAATCGCGCGCATCAACCCGACGGCCGTGGCGGCCGGGTCGCCCGGAGCCAGCGCGGCCCGGCCAAACGCCAGCAACTCGGACGTGAACGGCGCGTACGCGGTCGGCTGGGTGAAAGACCATGCATCGAGCGGCGACAATGCCCTCAAGGGCTCTGTGAAGATCTCGGTGGTGTGAACTTCGCTCTCGGCGGTCACGCTGATCCGAGTATGCGGCTGCAGAACGTCGAAGTGGTGCACGAGGTTGCCGAACGGATCGGTGTAACTCAACACCTCCTCGCGCGGCTCGGTGTGTAGATGAAACGACAGGCAGCGTTGCCCGGCATGATCGAGCGGACGCAACCTGACCTCGGTGTAGGCCTCGCTGATCGGCTGATCGTAGGTGAACGTCGTGGTGTGCGCGATGTGCAAACGCATGTCACTGTTGCTGCTGCTGCTGCTGCTGTTGCTGCCTCGGCCGGCTGTCGGGCAGGATGACGCGCGCGTTGAAATAGCTGCGCGCGACCTCGTCGGCGGCGCCGTTGAGCCGGAGGAGCAACTCGGTCAGAAAGCCCTCAAGCGGTTCGCCAAGCACCTCGCCGATATCCAGATACTCGAGCTCGGCGCGCAGTCGGCCCAGGATGCGCCGCGCGCCCTCCGGGCGAGGAGGCGTGCCCTCGGCGACGGTCTCGAGCGATTGCAGGGAGCGGATGATGCAGAACAGCACGGCGCGCGGCAACTGCTTGTCGAGCAAGAGATACTCGGTCACGGGCTCGATCTCAAGCGCGATCCCACGGCCCCGGCGAAACGGCTCGAAGGCGCTGCATGAGCGAAGCAGCGCGATCAGCTGGAGCGAGGTCTCGGATGAGGCAATCGGCAGGCTGCGGATATACGCGTACTTGGCGGCCAGGATACGCGCCGTCTTGTCGGCGCGCTCGAGGTGGTGGCCAAGGCGGATAAACTCGTAGCCTTCGCCGTGCGACATCGTCGTGAGCGTGACGCCCTGAAAGGCCTGTGAACCATCGCGGATGAGCAACGAGAACTCGTGCGGGTTGCGCAGCACGGCGGCGCGGTCGGCGTCTTTGACCCGGAAGTACAGGCGGTTGATCCGCTCCCACATCTCGCTGCTGATCTGTTCGCGCACCGAGCGCGCGTTCTCGCGGGCGCGGGTGATGCACGTGATCACGGCATTGGGGTTAAGCGGATTCCAGAGCAGAAATTCGATAACCGCTGCGGCCGACGGCGCGCCATAGAGTTCGGCGAAGAGCGCGTCGTCTCCGGTGACGGCCACGATCGGCCCCCACCCTTGCGCAGCTGCATCGGGCTGGGCCTCGAGCAGGGCGTTGAAGTTGACGGCCAGTAGCCTCGTCAGGTCTTCGGCGCGCTCGATGTAGCGCGCCATCCAGAAGAGCGATTCAGCGACACGGCTGAGCATGTGCGCAGGCATCAGGCAAGCACCCAGGTATCTTTGCTGCCGCCGCCCTGCGACGAGTTGACCACGAGCGAGCCGCGCCTCAAGGCCACCCGCGTCAGGCCGCCTGGCACAAGCGTCACCTTATCGCCGTGCAGGACGTACGGACGAAGATCGACATGGCAACCGAACAACTCGCCGTCGAGAACTGTCGGGTGGCGGCTGAGCGCCACAACGGGCTGAGCGATGAACGCGCGCGGCGCGGCGGCGATCCGTTCGCGAAAAGCCGCCAATTCGGCCTTGCTCGCGCTCGGGCCGATCAGCATGCCATAGCCGCCGCTTTCGTTGACGGCCTTGACGACCAGCGTTTCGAGGTGATCAAGCATGTAGCGCCTGTCGTCCTCGCGCCAGCCGAGGTAGGTCGGCACATTGGCCAGGATCGGCTCCTCGCCCAGGTAGTATCGGATCATGTCGGGCACATAGGCGTAGACGGCCTTGTCGTCGGCCACGCCTGTGCCGAGCGCGTTGGCCAGCGTGACGTTGCCGGCGCGATAGGCGTTTAGCAACCCGGCTACGCCGAGCACGCTGTCTTTCCGGAAGGCGAGCGGGTCGAGAAACTCATCGTCGATACGGCGATAGATGACGTCGACCTGCTTCAGCCCGCGCGTCGTCCGCATGAAGATCTTGTCGCCGTGGGCGATCAGGTCTCGCCCCTCGACGATCTCGACGCCCATCTGGCGCGCCAGAAACGTGTGCTCGAAGTAGGCCGAGTTGTAGAGGCCCGGGGTGAGCAGCACGACCGTGGCGTCGGCGTAACTGTGTGGCGCGACCGAGCGCAGGGTTTCGAGCAGCGCCTGCGGGTAGTGCTCGATCGCGCGAACATCATAGCGAGAAAAGAGATCGGCGAAGGTGCGCTTCATCACGGCGCGGTTCTCGAGCATGTAGCTCACGCCTGAGGGCGAGCGCAGATTGTCTTCGAGCACCACATAGGCGCCGTCAGCGCCGCGCACCAGATCGGTGCCGACGATGTGTACATACACACCGCCCGGCGGCCTGAGCCCGATCATCTCGCGCCGAAAGCCGTGCGCGCTGAAGACTAACTCGGCCGGGATCCGACGCTCGCGCAGAATCGACTGCTCGTGATAGATGTCGCCGAGAAAGGCGTTGAGCGCCGTGACGCGTTGAGTCAGCCCGCGCTCGAGCAGGGCCCACTCATGACCCGGGATGATGCGCGGGATCAGATCGAAGGGGAAGATGCGCTCGACGCCAGCGTCCTCGCCGTAGACGGTAAACGTGATCCCCTGATACAAAAACGCCGCGTCGGCGGCGCGGCGTCGCTCCGCGAGCGACGCGGGCGTGAGAGTCTGCAATTGTCGATGGAGATGCGCGTAATGTTCACGAGGCCGGCCGGCCGCCGTGAACATCTCGTCGAAGAAGCCGCTCGGGTCGTAACGCGCGATCAACGTCTCTTCCGACATCCGGGGAGTCTACCAAAACGATCGGCGAATCCTATGGTCCGCTTGGGCCACCCTTGCTGGTCTCCTCGATCGGGACCGCGTTGGCCGGGCGCGGGGGCTGGATCGTGACGCGCTCGATCCGCAAACCATCGAGCGCCTCGACCTTGAGGCGCACGCCATCGGGCATCTCGACCACATCGCCGACCCTTGCCATCCGCCCCAGGTGCCCGAGGACGAAACCAGCGATCGTGTCGTAGTAGTCGTCTGTGAGTTGCAGACCGAGCCGCTCGTTGACGTCTTCGATCAGTGTCAGGCCCTCGACGAGGCATGAGCCGTCGGGCAGGCGTTGCATCTCGGGTGTGGCGTTGTCGAAAGTGTCATTGACCTCGCCGATGATCTGCTCGAGCAGATCGCCGAGCGTGACAAGGCCGGCTGTGCCGCCGTACTCGTCGAGCACGATCGCCAGGTGCTGGCGTTTTGCGCGCATCTGCGCAAGAAGCTTGTCGAGCTTAATGGTGTCGGGCACGAAAAGCGCCTCGCGAACCATCCCGCGGATGGTGGCCGTGCGGCGCGTGTCGTGCTGCACGCGCACCAGATCCTTCACGTGCGCGATCCCGACGATGTGATCGAGGTCGTTTTCGTAGACCGGGTATTTCGAGCGGCTATGCTCGCTTGCCAGTTGGATCAACTCACTCAGCGGCGCGTCGCCGTCGACGGCCTGCATCTCGGTGCGCGGCACCATCACCTCGCGCGCCGTGAGGTCGCCGAACTCGAAGGCCGCGGTCACCAACTCGCGATCGGTCTCTTCGATCAGGCCGCTCTCCTCGGAGGCCTCGACAAGCAGCTTGAGCTCGGCGACCGAGTAAGAGGTCTCCTCGAGCCGAAGATCGCGCACGCCGAGAAGCCGCAAGATCAAAGCCGCAGCCCCATTCAGCAGCCAGATCAACGGGCGGAAGAGCAACTCGACAAAGCGCGTCGGGCCGCTGAGCGCCAGGGCCGCGCGCTCGGTGTATTGGATCGCCAGGTTTTTGGGGACAAGCTCGCTCGTGACGACCGTGATCGCCGTCACAAGGATCAGCGCGACGAGCACCGAGATCGTGCGTCGAACCCCCTCGTCGAGTGACGCCAGCGCGCCGCCGACCAGCGGCTCGAGCAACGCCGAGAGCGCAGGCTCGCCCACGTAACCAAGCCCGACGCCCGACATGGTGATCAACAGCTGCGTGGCCGCGATATACCGGTCGAGATGCTCGGTAACGTGCCGGGCCGACGCGGCGCCAGCGGTGCCGCGTTGCACCAGTTCATCCAGTCGACTCCGGCGCACGCGCACGAACGCGTACTCTGCCGCGACGGCAAGGCCGTTCAGGATCAACAAGAGGACGAGGAGCAGTAAACTGCCGGGGTCAAACGTACTGTCAGGATCAGGCATGCGTTATCAAAACCGCGAACCCTCTTACTTTACACGAAAACCGGCCTGACGTGTGCGAGGATATACACAGGGTGTGCACGGGCGAAATCCAGGCGCCTGTCAGGCCATCAACCAGGCCAGGACGATGTAGCCGGCCGCGGCGGCGAGCAGGGCGCCATAGAGCGCGACAACCCCGAGCATACGCACAAGGTTGAAGGGCTGCGCATCGTTGATGAACGGCGCGCCGAAGGGCTGCTCGGGCTCGACCACCCGCCAGAGCGGCCCGATCCAGGCCGCGATCACGGCCCCGGACAACGCGCCGCCGATGTGCGCCCACAGGTCGATGTTCGCACCCGGCACCACCCCGATCAGCAGATTGATGCCGGCCAGGATCAGGAGCTCGCGAAAGCGCGCCTGGGCTCTTGGCCCGAGCAAGCCGCGATTGCGCCAGAGCAAAACCGCCTCTGCCGCGAAAAGGCCGAAGATCGCGCCAGAAGCCCCGACCGAGGCTGCTGTGTTCAGCCAGAGGCTTGCGATCGTGCCTCCCAGCCCGGCAAAGAAGAACAGCAAGAACAGGCGGATCGCGCCGTATGCCATCTCGATCGATCGGCCGAAGACGTAAAGGGCGTAAGCGTTGAACAGGAAATGGGTCAGGCTGGCGTGGATGAAGATCGGGGTCACAAGACGCCAGACCTGCCCGCGCACGATCAAGCTGTTGATCTTCGCGCCCCAGAACATGACCGGGTCGGCGTCGCCTTCGAAGGGCGCCAGCGCAAATTGTGCCAGGAAGACTACACCGATGACGCCAAGGAGCACATACGTCAGCCAGACCGGGCTCAAGGGCAAAGCCAGGGCGCGCGGCGTCGGCGCTGCCGGTTGCGCCGGCTCGGAGGGCGCCGTCACAACTGCACCCGCCGCGGCTGCACCCGGCTGTGCTCGGCTGCGATGATCGCCAGGATCGTGTCCACGGCCTCTTCGAGCGCCTCATCCCGGTTAATGACGAAGTAGTCGAACTCCTTCATCCGCGCCAGTTCCTGCCGGGCTGTGGCGATGCGCAACTGCAGGCCTTCCGGGGTCTCTGTCTTGCGCTCGCGCAGCCGGTCGACGAGCTCGGCCTCCGAGGCCGGGGCGATGAAGATCGTCAACGCATCGGGGCAAAGTTGCTTCACCGTGGCCGCGCCCTGCACATCGAGGCGCATGACCACATCGCGACCGGTCGCGAGCGCATCCCGCACCTGCTGTTTTGGGATGCCCTTGAAGTCGCTGTAGACCCGCGCCCACTCGAAGAGCTCGTTTTGGTTGATCATCTCGGCAAAAGCGTCGTTCGAGATGAAAAAGTAGTCACGCCCATGCACTTCTCCGGGCCGGGCCGCGCGGGTGGTCGCGGTGACCACGAAGTGAAAATCCAGCATGCGCTGTTTCATGCGCGACAAGACAGTGTCTTTGCCGACGCCCGAGGGCCCGCTCAGGACGATCAGCAACGGCTGCGGCTTCGGCAACTCATCCCAGGTTTCGGTCATCCGCCCATGATACGCGAAAATGCGAGCCTTCCGTATAATGATGGCGACTGCTTATTGACCAGATGTTGGGCGAAGCATGCGGCGTACCCGTGTTTCGCCACGGATTCCTCTGCAAAGCATGCCATTCTACGATTTCTTTTGCGCCGATTGCCAGAAACGGGTGGCGGTCTTCCAAAGCTACAAGGACTATGGCGTTGTCTCACCCGTCTGTCCCGACTGTGGCGGCAAACACCTGAAGCGAAAACCGAGTCGGGTGCGTATCGCCAAGAGCGACGAGCGGCGCATGGAGGAGATGGCCGACCCGGGTGCGCTGTTTGGCGACGTCGACGAGAACGACCCCAAGTCGGTCGCGCGCGCGATGCGCAAGATGGGTCAACAGATGGGCGAAGAACTGCCGCAAGAGTTCAGCGAGATCACGGATCGTCTCGAATCGGGCGAGTCGCCTGAATCGATCGAACAATCGTTGCCCGATCTCGGCGGGGGCGCCGGCGCTTCAGACGATTGAGCACTGGCGCGTCAGCTGCGGGTGGTGAGACGTTCCGCCACAAGCCCCCAGACCTGCGTCTGGAGATCCACGATCGGTTGAGCCGCATCGAGACGCGCCCAGCGGTTCGGCTCGGCCGCCGCCAGCGCGCGATAGCCTGCGCGCACCCGGTTATGGAACTCGAGCGCGTAGGCATCCAACCGGTTCCACTCGGCCGCGCCCTCTCTGCGGCGCCCAAGCCCGGCCTCGGCCTCGATATCGAAGAACAGCGTGAGATCGGGTTTCAGCCCACCCGTGGCGAAGGCCTGGATGCTGCGTAGTAGATCCAGATCGAGCCCATGCCCATAGCCCTGATAGGCCAACGAGCTATCGAAGTAACGATCGCTCAAGACAAGCCCGCCGCGTTCGAGGTGTGGCTTGATCACTTGCCCCACAAGCTGCGCGCGGGCCGCAGAGTACAGAAGCAACTCGGCCCGTGGCTGCATGGCCGTGTTCGCCAGGTCGTGCAGCACGTGTCGGATCTGTTCGCCGATCGCCGTGCCGCCCGGTTCGCGCGTCTGCAACACGTCATGGCCGGCGGCGCGCAGCCGTTCGGCTAACAACACGATCTGAGTGGATTTGCCGGAGCCGTCGGGGCCCTCGAAGGTGATGAACATCGTCGTTTTGTGGAGCGTGGCGCGAAGGTGAGCGCACCACGCCCCACGCTCAGTCGCGGAATATCCGCACCCAACGCCGCGGCTCCTTACCGTAGGAGTGCGAGATCAGGTGGGCTTTGCGCACAAGGTCGTGCTGCAACCGACGAATATGGGGCGCGGCTGGCGGGAGATCAAATGAGGCTGCGCCGCTGAGCACCTGCTGGATCGCGCGTTGGGTCTCATCGATCGCGTCCTCTGAATCGTTGGCGCCGCTCGCCGCCTGCACGCGCAGGCTGAACAGATCCGACAAGAAACTCTCGATCTGGTTTGTGGTGTTGGCTCGCAGGACGTAGATCGGCAGGCCACGCTCCTCGGCGTCCGCGATCGGGCGCTGCCGCTGGCGATAGTACGTCTTGAGCGTGACGATCGTCTGGGCCTCATCGATCGAGTCGACCAACTGGGCGGGCACGCGGAGATGACGTACGGCCTGGTCGAGCCTGTTGCGCGCGATCCCGTAGGCGTAAATCCGCACGGGCTCGAGCGTTGCGCGCGGCTCGACGGCCGCAGGCTCCGCCGCGAGCAGACGCCCGGGCGGCGTCGGGCCGCCGTTTGGCTCGCCCGAGC